>JAIVEQ010000003.1 GCA_023838465.1 Candidatus Thiodiazotropha sp. | reverse complement strand
AAATTTCGTACACTGTAAATGCCTACAAGGCTATACTATGCTGCACTCGATTGAATATTATGTCGTTGCGAAATCCGGATATAGCCTAATAAATTTAAGCAGTTTTTAGCGATTCTTGAGTTGCATTTTAATTTAGAAGAGCAGTTTATGAGTCAGCACCACTTTAGCATGCTGATAGAGCATTCAAAAAACCATCAACTAATGCTAGAGACCGTTAATATAATGTTCAATGATGTCATGTCAGGCAGGCATACCCTTTCCAGAGAGGATCTGGAGCAAATAAAGCAGGCAATATTTGGTGATGTCAATGATGACAAAGACTATATCGATTTTCTGCAGAATATACGCCTTGAATTGATGGCATAGACAATTTAAACAAAGCCAGGCATAAAAAATCCCGTTTCCAGTGGCTAAGTTAAGGCCTCAACCAAGCCAATATCTAGCTGGAATTATCCATTTCGCCTATCCTTAAAGCTCATTAGTTAATAGCGCAAGTGAGGTAGGGCACTCGTGGTACTGAGCTTCGGAGATTTTGAACTCGATACGGAACGTTACGAGCTTCGGCGTAATGGACAGTTACGTAAAACAGAGCCAAAAGTGTTTGATCTGATCGTATTGTTTTGCAGGCATCCTGGTCAGATATTTAGTCGTGAAGATCTAATCAATTCTATATGGGATGGCCGTTTTGTTTCGGACTCCACTATATCAACTTGTATTAAAAGCGCGCGTAAGGCGCTGGGTGACAGTGGTGATGCTCAGCGCTACATTAACACAGTGCGAGGGCGTGGATTTCGCTTAGCTGTTGAAGTGGTGGAGCAGGTGACTGTTAATAATGAACTATCTACAGGGGTAACTGTTGATACAGCCTCAGATGTTAGTACTGAACCCTCTCTGTTGATACTCCCTTTTCAATCCATATCAGCCAGCCAAGATGCAGTCGAGCTTGCTCAAGGGTTGACCTATGATATTGCCACTATCTTGGTGCGGATTCCGCTATTGCATTTAAGCGCACAGACAGGAAGATATGCAGATCGCGGTATTACTCCAAGTGCACGAGACATTCATGAAGATTTAGGAGTCGACTATATCCTTGATGCAAATGTGCAGGAGCGTGGGGGACGATTCATTATCAATGTCCAACTGGCGGATGCAAAATCGGGATTTCATCTGTGGGCAGAGCAGTTTTCAGCTGTTGGATCGATAAGTGAGATGCTGACTCACTCTGTGATCGCCATCATTGCGAAACTGGAACCGCAATTGTATCGGGCTATTTATCATTCTACACGTTCTGGTGAGGGAGACCCGAATGCTCGCGAGTTGTTTTTGGAAGCAAGCAGCATGCTTGCCCTGAAAGGCTGGCATCACGAATCATTTACAATCGCTGCAGGACAGCTGCGACGTAGCTGGAAACTAGATGATGGTTTTGCACTTGCACCATCCTATCTATCACTGGTGCTAGGGTTTGGAAAACGTGTCGGTCTCATGTGTAATGATGAGCAGACGGAAGCAGAGGCGTTAGAAGCGGCAGAGCGGTCATTGGAACTGGACAGTATGGACTCATCAGTGCTTGGGTTCTCTGGTTGTGCACTTGCAGATATCGGTTATCTAGATCGGGCTTTACCGATACTGAAAAATGCAATTGAGATCAATCCGGCAAACGCGCAAGCTTGGGCGGCGTTGGGTTCAGCGTACCTTGTCCAGCAGCAAATGGATGAGGCAGTGAGGCATCTCTCTCATGGGATTTCTATCAGTCCGTTAGATAGTCGTTTGTCAATCTGGGGTGCTCTGCTGTCTCTTGCACACATGCTCTCTGGTGACCTGGATGAGGCACTTCAACAGGGCCTGTTGGCCTGTCAACGTGATGACCGAACCTATATGCCGCGTGTAGTGCTCGCAGGTGTCCATCTGTTGCGTAATGAAGTGGGTGATGCGGTCAGAATGCTTAATGATGCATACCGTATAAAACCTGACCTCTCTCTCGTTCAGATTACATCTCTCCTGGGGAAGAAGCTTGGTATTTCTTTGTTGGGGACCCAGCAAGCCAAGAAGTAGGCTGTTTTGTTTTCTACCGAATCCCCAATTAAAACTCACGAAATCCTCAAGTTTTAAAAAGTCTTTACTCCTAATCTCTCCTTTAACAGCCCAATACAAGGTAGTTAAGACAGGATGTTGGCGGCTGATGACGGCTAATCAAACTAAGAGGAATAGATATGACTATCACAACGAATAGAGCAGAGACACCCGACTACACCGCGATCAAAGCCAAGCAGCAAGTCACCTGGGGCTCAGGTGACTATGGACGTATTGGTGTTACCCTTCAGATTAGTGGTGAACAGCTCTGTGAGAGCATGGATATTCGTTCCGGCCAGAGCGTGCTGGATATAGCAGGAGGTAATGGTAATGTTGCATTGGCGGGCTGCCCGTCGCTTCTGTAAGGTTATTTCTACTGACTATGTACCTGCCCTATTAGAGCAATCACGTGTACGTGCCGAAGCCGAAGGTCTTGCAATAGACTACCGAGAGGCCGATGCAGAAAACCTGCCTTTTATGGATAACAGCTTTGATAATGTGGTTTCCACATTTGGAGTGATGTTCGCACCTAACCAGGCTAAGGCAGCTTCTGAATTGATTCGGGTTTGTAAACCGGGAGGAAAGATCGGCTTGGCAAACTGGACGCCAGAAAGTTTTATCGGTCAGTTGCTTAAAACTGTGGGTCGCTATGTGCCGCCACCTACAGGAATAAGTTCTCCAGCAATGTGGGGTACAGAAGGATTTTTAAATAGAAATTTTGGCATGTATGTCGAACATATTAACTATACTACGCGTCAATTCAACTTTCGTTACCATTCGCCACAACACTGGCTCGATATATTCAGCACTTACTACGGACCTACATTGAAAGCATTTGATGTGTTGGATGAGATTGCGGGGCAATCGTTAGGTGAAGATATTTTGCAACTGATTCGTGAGCACAATCGTGCAACAGATGGTGCAATGGTTGTTCCGTCTGACTACTTGGAGATCGTGATGACTCGATAGTCATCGATAGCGTTGAATAAGTATCAGAAAAGTGATTCGCGAACGGCAAAATAAATCACGAATCACACAAACTATAATTCAATAGATATGGGACAAATATCATGAATACTAATAGCGTGCGAAATGCCCAAGCTCCACTTAGAAAACAATATACATCGGATCCTGAGACGGCAAGAATTGTCGATAGTGCGAGAGCGTATTTTGCTGCAAAGGATGATCCGTTTCATTCGAGCGTTGAACCCATGCCGGGGTGTGGTGTAGTACTGCCTGTTGGTGTTCATAGGGCGTTGGGTGGACTTCACGATGCACCAACTCCGGGTGATGTTCTGTGTGCAGCGTTGTCAGCGTGTCAGGACTCCACCATAAGAATGATTGCAAATATTCTCGGGGTCGAGTTGGAGTCTTTGGAAGTGTCCGTCAAAGCCGATATCGATGTAAGAGGTACCATGATGGTCGACAAACAGGTGCCTGTCGGATTTCAGGCAATGTATTGTAATGTATCACTGCATGTTAAAGAGGGAACGGACCCGCGACTGGTTGAAAGACTTAAGGCAACTGCGGAGCATAGCTGTGTTGTATTACAGACGTTACGGTCACCTCCGCCAGTCAAAATTCAATTTATGACTTGATTGGTAACCTGATAATGACTGTCGGATTGAGCTGTATCCATTTGGTGCAGGACCGGCTACAGGAGCTTGTACAATATAGTACCAATAAGCGCTTTCAATATGCTTCGTTTGAAATAATCATAGGTATTATTGAGTGATGCGTGGCATAGCCTATTGAAACATCAAGACAATATTTACGGCCATATCTTTTTGAGTGTCAATTCTGAGTGCAGGATGTTGTTTGAGCGACAGACCAGTGGAAATTTTATGATCCTGTCATTTTGACGAATGCCTGAATTCAGCAAGCATGGCAGGGAGGCTGTTGGTACGCCTGGATTCCAGTAGCTGCTGGAATGAAGGGATCAAGGTAATCCGCCGCAACATTTCCAAAAGAGCCAATAGTCTTTATTCCAGTGTTTCGATTAGTTCCTTGAATATATCTTGTTCTCGATCCTGTTTTAATTCTAGGCTAATCTGTTGCTTGAACTGTATAAACTCATCTTCTGGCATGTAGTTGGATAGTACATCCAGTGCATTGCTTGTGAGGTCAGCATGGAGCTTGGCATTATCTATGTCACCCTTACGAGCATGCCTGAGCGCTGCATTTAGATGTTGATGAACACTTCTTTGCATCTTGGTGCTTAAATGTGGATGTACTACAACATCAGAACTGCGCTTTGCAAAAAGATTGACCAACCCATTCCATCCTTTTTGTATGATGTTGATCTTAAGTGGTCTGGCTATTGCTTTGTTATCAGCTGTTTCTAGTGCTACAGTGCCATTTTTTTCATCATCCTCCGGGTTAGCTTCTTTTGTCTTATTCGCCAGTTCCTCAATATGTTCATTGAGTGGTACTGATATATCATGAGTAGTACTACTTCCTTTTTTATCATGATATGTATCGATGCGTTGTCTCAGAACAAGTTCAGCGATACGGTAGTATAGGTTCATTAATGACTCAAGGAGTTTTGACAAACTAAAGCTGGACATATCCTGCCTCTGGTTCTAATTAATATTGCTTCAAATTAAACGTGTGTTGTTATTAAGTACTAGGATGCCGGAAAACAGGCAAGTTGTTATGAGTAATTATTCAGCACGGTCATCAAAGTGTAGTGGCTACAGATGATTTCTTCATTGAAGTGTAGATGAAAAATTTGAAATGTAGGTTGATTCGTTTTTTCCTATTATCCCAATATGTACTCGGTGTAACTTCAGAATCACAATTCTACTACGAAAATATCAGGTGTTGTTGAATTCTAGTAGAGCCTAAGGGTGATCTGGATGAAAAGAGAAGCAATGCAACAATAATTTATTGCGAAGCATACATGTACCTGCAATCAGTGGACAAGTACTATAATGGCAATCTTAGTGTAAACAGGGCCTTGCAGAGTCAGCGAAAAAGTTGCGAGACTTCTTTGAATTTTGAGTGGTTTGCGTCACCCATCCATTCGAATGCGACTGACTCGCTATTGGTGATATGTACCCCCCCTTGCTGCATGCGTTTGAGGGAATTCTTGCGATGCATGGGATTCCTCGATGAGATGGCATCTTCGACGACAAATACCTGATAGCCCCACTGTTGTAAGCCGGAAGCTGTCTGCAGGACACAAATATGTGCTTCAAGTCCGACGATAACGATCTGTTTGCGCTCTCCATTTTCAGTCAGCTCTTCTTCGAAACCAGGTGCTGTACAGCAAGAAAAGGTGAGTTTGTCTTTTGCTTTGGTATGGGGAGGAAGGTGTTCGGCGATCTCGGGTAGCGTGTTACCCAGACCTTTACCGTAATGCTCGGAGAGAATGATTGGGACTTCCAGCATGCTGGCAGCTTGGCTTAGCTGGATGATACTGGAAACCATACGATCCATGTCGGGCTTAGGCATCGCCTTGGTTAGTCTTTCTTGGGTGTTGATGATCAATAGCTGACTGTTATTGGCATGCGTCAGTGGCAGCGTGCTTTTGCTTTTACTCATGATCTCCCTCTTTTTTATAGTTATCCGCTGTGCTGCGAAATACGACCAGAGAGCAGCAACAGTTTTTTAGAATTCAAACTCCACAGGGGCTGGTGCATTGATCAAAGGGGCCAGCTCGGTTTCGAAAATACTCTCTTCCTGAAATATTTTTTCTGTATGCCGGGTGATCAACATACACTCCATTACCGGTGGGTTGCCTATGATAATAAATAGTCTGCCACCAACAGCAAGTTGTTGACGAAAGAGTTCAGCTTGTTCACTGGTGGGAACAGAACCGGTAACGGCTATTGCATCAAATGGGCCTTCTTCGAGTGGGTCGGCGAGTGCGTCACCGCTTTTGAGCGTCACATTTTTAATGCCTTGTTGTTCAAGCTTGAGTGCAGCTGAATCTATGAAATCGTTATGTAGATCAATGCTAACAACATGTTGAGAGAGGCTTGCCAGGCAGGCGGTCAGATAACCACTGCCTGTACCCACTTCCAGAACCTTATCTGTTGGCAGGATATTGAGTGACTGCAATAATCTGGCTTCGATACGGGGAAACAGCATGTGTTGTCCCTGACCGATGGGGACTTCAATGTCGGCATAGGCCAAATCCTGATAGTTCTCAGGGGCAAAGTGCTCTCTAGGTAGAGTCTCCATCAGCGATAGCACCCGGGGATCAATGACATCCCAAGGGCGAATCTGCTGTTCCACCATGTTGAAACGGGCCTTTTCGATACTGTTTGCCATCATGTGTAATATCCTGATCTTTTTCATGGTTTAATGCGGCAGAGGGTTAGACTACGTTTTTTGTTTCGTCTGGGCAAGAATCTCCGATAGTGTTTTTTAAGTCGCCTGATCTATAACCCTTTTTTCATTTGGGGTTTTGTACCGCAGGCGTGAGAGGATTAGCTGCCCTTTAATCGCTTATTACTTCCGGCCAAGTAATTGTTATCTATAAGGTAATTGGTGTCAGTAATTGTAGTGGTATGAAGATGCCATTAATTTCATTACTGTGAATTGGTCAAAGACTCGTTTATTTTCAGCCAACCTGAGCGAACGGTTTCAGGTTATAATGACGAGATTGACAGGCTGGGGGTGTCCGTAATCTAGTGTAGGGCACTACACTAGGACTTTTTTACGGGCTGAGATAGACCCTTACTACCTGATCCGGTTCATACCGGCGGAGGGAAGCTGGAAACCTGCTGGGGTTTCTTCTCCTTCGCCACAGCGAGGTTTCATGCATGAGCGCTATCCCAGAAGATTTCATTAAGAAAACAGCCACTCTTTCGGAAGAGGTGACACGACCCTTCTACAACTCCCGCAAGGTCTATGTTGAAGGCTCCCGACCCGATATCCGTGTGCCCATGCGCGAGATCAACCAGGAGCCGACAGCTGCAAGCTTTGGTGAGGAGGAGAATCCGCCGATTCCTGTTTACGATACTTCCGGGCCATTCACCGATCCGGCACACAAGATCGATTTACTGAAGGGGATGCCTGACCTCCGCTCACACTGGATCCAGGAGCGTAACGATACCGAAATACTCACGGGTCCCAGTTCGGAATATGGCCGGGGCCGTCAGACAGATCCCTCGCTTTCTCATTTACGGTTTGAGCATATACACGCCCCCCGTCGTGCTAAGCGGGGCAAGAACGTTAGTCAGATGCACTACGCCCGTCAGGGGATTATTACCCCGGAGATGGAGTTTGTGGCGATCCGTGAGAATGGCCGTCTTCAGGAGATGCGGGCAGATCCTCGATATGCCAAGTTGCTGCGCCAACATCCTGGCGAGGCATTCGGCGCCCAGATTCCCAATCAGATTACGGCAGAGTTTGTACGTTCAGAATTAGCTGCCGGTCGGGCGATTATTCCAGCCAACATCAATCATCCAGAATTGGAGCCGATGATTATCGGCCGAAATTTCCGGGTCAAGATCAATACCAATATTGGTAATAGTGCTATCACCTCCTCGATCGAAGAAGAGGTGGAGAAAATGGCATGGTCTGCACGCTGGGGAGGAGACACGCTGATGGATCTCTCAACCGGCAGCAACATCCATGAAACCCGTGAGTGGATATTACGCAATGCACCCATGCCGATCGGTACCGTACCCATCTACCAGGCCCTGGAAAAGGTCAATGGCAAGGCGGAAGAGCTGACCTGGGAGATCATGCGTGACACCCTGATCGAGCAGGCCGAGCAGGGGGTCGACTATTTCACCATCCACGCCGGTGTATTGCTACGTTATGTACCAATGACCGCTGAGCGGATTACAGGAATCGTCTCCCGTGGCGGCTCTATTCTGGCAAAATGGTGTCTGGCGCACCATCAGGAGAATTTTCTCTATACCCATTTTGAGGAGATCTGCGACATCATGAAGGCCTACGACGTCGCCTTCTCTCTGGGCGATGGGCTACGTCCTGGCTGTCTGGCCGATGCCAATGATGCTGCCCAATTTGGTGAGTTGGAGACCTTGGGTGAGTTGACCAAGATTGCTTGGGAAAATGATGTGCAAGTAATGATCGAAGGCCCAGGTCACGTGCCGATGCAGATGATCAAGGAGAATATGGACAAGGAGTTGCAAGATTGTTTTGAGGCGCCCTTTTATACACTCGGGCCGTTGGTGACAGATATCTCCCCGGGCTATGACCACTTCAGCTCCGGAATCGGTGCCGCACAGATCGGTTGGTACGGCACCGCCATGCTCTGTTATGTGACACCCAAGGAGCATCTTGGACTGCCCAATAAAGCCGATGCACGCGAAGGTATCATCACCTACAAGATCGCTGCTCATGCTGCCGACCTTGCAAAGGGATTTCCTGGTGCACAGTTGCAGGACAATGCCATGTCCAAAGCACGCTTTGAATTTCGCTGGGGCGATCAGTTTGCCCTAAGTCTTGATCCAGAACGGGCGATGGAGTTTCATGATGAGACACTACCGCATCAGGCTCACAAAGTGGCTCACTTTTGTTCCATGTGTGGCCCGCATTTCTGCTCCATGAAGATTACCCAGGATGTACGGGAGTATGCCCGATCCCAGGGGGTCAGCGAAGGGGATGCGCTACAAAAGGGCATGCAAGAGAAGGCCGTGGAGTTCAAGCACCAGGGAGCCGAGATCTACAAGGAGCTATGAGGCTTGATCGCTATCTCAGCCAAGTAACCACACTGAGCCGCTCTCAGGCACGGAATATAATCCGGGCCGGACGGGTCAGGGTGGATGGTCATCCTGTCAAACAACCGGCAAACCAAGTGGACCTTCAGGTGGAAGTGGTACTGGATGAGCGAACGCTTGCCCCTCCACAATCGTGCTACTACATGCTTAACAAGCCGCTAGGGGTGGTTTGCGCTACCCAGGATCCCAGTCAGCGTACAGTAATGGATCTACTTGATATCCCCAGGCTGGATAGACTGCATATTGTCGGGCGACTCGATATTGATGCTTCAGGGCTGTTGCTGCTGACTGATGATGGGCAGTGGTCGCATCGTATAACCGCACCAGTCACCCATTGCACCAAAACCTATTGGGTGACCTTGGCGGAGCCATTGACAGAGTATGATGCTGGGCAGTTGCATCGTGGCATTCATTTAAAAAATGAAAGCAAACCGACACGCCCGGCCGAGATAGAAATTGTGTCAGATTGTAAATTATATGTGACGATCACAGAAGGCAAATACCATCAGGTTAAGCGTATGTTTGCAGCACTCGGTAACCGGGTGGAGTCTCTCCACAGAGAGTCGATAGGCAGGCTGAAATTGGATGAAGCCCTTGGTGCTGGTGACTATCGCCCATTAAGCCCGGAAGAAGTAGCCTTGTTCTAGTGTGGTGTTAACAGACCCTAGATTGTTTTAAAGGGGCGCTAGGGTTTAATTGGCCTGATGTATAGACTTAACTTTCGAAGGCTTTTTAATAAAAAAGTGCTATTCAAGGACTTTCAATATAACCTACTATTTTTCTATGCGATCTAAAGTTCTGGTATAGGCTGGCCGACTCTATGATAAGTTAGCCGGAATCTCATCTTCACGTCGAGTGTGCGGCTGAAAAACGACCTGACACATTCCATGCAGGATGCCTGCCTGAATAGGGTGGCAATTTCAAGGAAGAGATGATCAGGCACGTAAGTAATCAGCTTTAGTTTGTTGTAAAGATTGTTCAGTTTTTCACCACACTGAGTGGTCTATTGGGGGGTATTTTTATTGTGCAGGGGAACGGGTCAGTAGAGACTTGTCAATCCGGGCCTTTTTCTGTGGATGCCGTTGTGCAATTGCAGGAGGTCATTGAAGCTTGTGATGTGGGTCTCTGCCTCCTCAATGCGGAAAGGTTGGTAGTTGCCTGGAATCGTTGCTTGGCGGATAGCATCGGTATGGCTGATCAAGATGCATTGGGTCAGTCGATAGAAGAGCTGATACCACAACTTGCGGGACAACGCTTTTCACAAATGGTGCAGGCTGCTGTACAGCATCCACAAGAGAGTGCCTCACAACAACCCAATTCACCCTCACTGGCCAGTTCTCGACATCTTTTCAATTTCGATGAAAAGCGTAGCGTTCAAGTGAGTGTCAAGCCGCTGATGATGCATCCAGGATACTGTCTGGTACAGATCAGTGATCTGGACTCGATGGTTGCGATTCAGGAGCAGCACAGTGTCGGTCAGGTGGAGCAGCGTACCAGGGCGATGCTCTATTCGGTTGAGGATGCCGTTATTTTGCTCGATGCAGACGGTAATGTTGAATTTGTGAATCTTGCAGCAGAGGGAATGACTGGTTATCAAAGCCGACACATCATCGGCTGTCAATTGACAGAGATCTACCGAGTTTGCGATGAATCGGATACCAAGCATAACTCGCTCTCGATTGAGCAGATTTTCAATAATGAAAGTCAGCAACTGGTACTGATGCATAGGGAAGGCCTGAGATTACCGATACAACAAACAATTACCCGACTCAAGGATGGGCAGGGCAATCTTGAGAGTATGGTGCTGGTATTCAAAGATACCAGCCAGTCACGAAAGCTTGCAGCCCAGTTGAGTTGGCAGACGAGCCATGACCCGATAACACGGCTCTTCAATCGTGCTGAGTTCGATCGCCAACTGTCGGAGCTATTGGACCAGGCGAGTCGTGAGGGGGGTGAGCATTGTCTGCTCTACCTCGATATCGACCGATTCAAGATAGTCAACGATAATTGTGGTCATGTGGCGGGTGATGAACTGCTGCATCAGCTTGCCTCATTGATCAAGCGTTCGATCCGCAACAGTGATCTGCTGGCCAGGTTGGGAGGTGATGAGTTTGGTATTCTACTGAGCAAATGTTCTCTGGAAGCGGCTGAGCGGATAGCAGACACCATACGTCTCTCTGTGCAAGGGTTCAGGTTCGCTTGGGGCGAAAAAACCTTTTCACAAAGTATCAGTATTGGCATGGTTCCCATCAACGATCAGTGTGAGGGGATAGAGCAGATCCTTAGTTTTGCCGATACAGCATGTTGCTCTGCCAAGGAGGAGGGAAGGAACAAGATACACATCTACCATCCAGTTGAGAGTTCAGCTGCCAAGCGTCATGGTGAGGCTCAATGGGTAACGCATATACGCAGTGCATTGGATGAAAATCGCTTTACCCTCTATGTACAGCCAATTGAGTCGATCGGTGGCAATGATGGTTCACTCCCACATGTGGAGGTGTTGATCCGTATGTTGGACGAAACGGGTGGTTTGATTCTGCCTGGCGCATTCATACCCGCCGCTGAACGTTTCGATCTAATGCCAAGCGTCGATCGATGGGTGATAGACCGTCTTATACAATTCATTACTGAAAACCGGGAGATCTCAATCTCCTCTGGACGGCGCTATTTTATCAATCTGTCGGGACACTCATTGTGTGATGAACAGATGCTGCAGATGATCTTGGAGAAGATTCGTGAGTATGAGATTCCGAAAGGGATGCTCTGTTTTGAAGTCACAGAAACGGCAGCCATCTCCAACCTTACATCTGCAGAACGCTTTATGCGCACACTGCAACGGTTTGGTTGTGAATTCGCTCTCGATGATTTTGGTAGTGGCCTCTCTTCTTTTGGTTATCTGAAGCAACTGCCTGTGGAATATCTTAAAATTGATGGTGCATTCGTTAAAGAAATGTTGGAAAACAGTGTCGACGAATCGATGGTGGATGCCATTAATCGAATTGGACATATCATGGGGCTGGAGACGATTGCGGAATTTGTCGAGAATGAAGCTATATTGAGTCGACTACGGGAGATAGGCGTCGATTACGCTCAGGGATATGGGATTTGCAGGCCATTTCCTATCGATCAGCTTTTCACTGATCAGAACCTGGATCATTAGCCCCGTTGATCTACTTGGTGGTTATCCATCAGGCATAAAATGATTATCCCGACATCCTGATAATATCGCCGGGTTAATCGTGTTAACAGATCCTAGGCTAGTGTGACGACCATACGAATTGCGTCCAAACGAAGCCGGGCTGAATGAAGATGCTGATGCAATGCCATCCCTTGATCCTGCAGGAGTTGGATCTCTTCTTCACGTACCCCGGGGTTGTGTTTCTTTAACGCCATCATCCGTTGAATCTCTTGAGTATAGTGCTCCATCATCTGTTTTATCGCACTATTCACCAGGCTGGTCACGCTACCTTGTGCGGTGGATTCGGCTTGACTCATCAGCTTTTGTATCTGCGGACGGTAAGCGTTGATGACCGGTAATATGCTTTGTGTTTCCAATGCCTGGGCGTGCTCTAACAACTCCTCACAAGTGAATAGATGATCGAGTCTCTCTCCTTTTGGATTGAGCAAGAGACGTATCAGTGTCGGTGGCAGAAACCGACCCGCTTGTAAATGACGAGGCGCCGGACATTCAAGTACAAACAGGCATTCCAACAGCAGTTGCCCCGCCTTTAATCTTGGATGTCGACAGGCCAGAGCGGCACTGTTTCCGGTCTGCTGGCCAATAATTTGCTCCATGGCGTTACTCACCAGTGGATGCTCCCAGGTTAGAAACTGTCGCTCCTCGTGAGCCAGGGCATCCCTACGACTAAATGTCACCGTCATGCCATCGGCAGGAAGTCCTGGAAGCGTGCCAGCAATAACCTGATCCCCTGGACGCAAAATCAGTCCGGCTTCCCCCAGCTCTTCAGTGTCGATGTTGTAACTGTTGAAGAGCTGATCCAGATAATTATGTAATCGTTGTGACTGGTCCTGTTCCCGGAGCTGGGATACAAGACGGCTTGCGGTGGGTTCACGGCAGGCTCCCAGCTCTAATAGATGATCCCGTCCTTGTTGTAGACGTTGTTGGGTCTCCTCTCTCAACTGACGTGTGGTATCTATCAACTTCTCCTGATCACCATTCCCGCTACTCCCTTCCAGGGTTTCCCAGAGTAGGGAAGCGAGCTGTTCGCGTACCTCGTTAGCACCTGGAACATGGTGCCGGAATGCATCCAGACCATCTCTGTACCAGTGCAGCATCACGGATTGAGGGCCGGGTTCCAGGTAGGGGACATGAATCTGCACAGTCTTTTTTTGGCCAATCCGGTCGAGGCGGCCAATGCGTTGCTCCAGTAGGTCCGGATCGAGTGGAAGATCGAAGAGTATCAATTGGTGAGCGAACTGGAAGTTACGGCCTTCACTGCCGATCTCAGAGCAGATCAGCAGCCTCGCCCCATTGGGGTCGGCAAACCAGGCAGCTGCCCGGTCTCGTTCGATGATGCTCATCTGCTCATGAAACAGCCCAGCGCCGATACCGGTTTGTACCCGGATTGCCTCTTGCAGTTCAATGGCGGTTTCCCCATAGGCGCAGATCAACAGAAATTTCTCAGTCAACTGTTGCCGTAGCATTTCTTTCAACCAGGCCACTCTTGGGTCATCATGCCACCATGAAGGGTGACCATGGGATGCATAAAGACGCTCTGGAGTCAGCAGCAACTCTGGCTGGGCATCGGCTGGCTGATGCTCCCTATCTTCGTAGCAGTCGGGTAGTGTCAGAGGATAAGCATGCAATTCACGATCGGGAAAACCACTGATACGTACTCGCGTGTTTCGGAACAGTACCCTTCCAGTTCCATGGCGGTCGAGCAATAGATTGATGAGGGCCTCTCTGGCCTCGCTCCGTTGTTCCTCATCGGCGTGATTGTCTTCGAGCAGGGCCAGCAAAGGTGCGCTATCGTTTTCATCCAGCGTATCAAGCAGTTGCTTGGCTGCTTGTTCAGGTAGGGTGTTGTGTACGAGTAACTGCTCAACCGCATCCGCAACGGGTTGGTAGAGGTGCTCTTCCTCCTGAAATGCCTGCAGATCGTAGTAGCGGTCCGGGTCCAACAATCGAAGTCGGGCGAAATGGCCTGCCTGGCCGAGTTGTTCAGGTGTGGCAGTCAGCAGCAACACCCCGGGGGTTTTCAGGGCCAGCGCCTCTACCAGCAGGTATTCAGCGCTGGGGTCTTCGGCAGACCAGGTCAGATGGTGGGCTTCGTCCACGATTAGCATATCCCAATCGCCATCCAGCGCCTGACTGAGGCGTTCAGGATTGTGGTGAAACAGATCCAGACTACAGAGCACCAGCTGTTCTGCATGGAAGGGATTGTCACCCTGTCCCGAGTCCTGGACAGCCTGACAGGTCTCTTCGTCAAAAATACGGAACCTGAGGTTAAAGCGTCGTAGCAATTCAATCAGCCATTGATGCACTAAAGGATCGGGAACCAGGATCAGAGCTCGGCTGGTACGGCCGGTTATTAGTTGATGATGCAGGATCAGGCAGGCTTCAATGGTCTTGCCAAGACCGACCTCATCGGCCAACAACACACGCGGTGTGGGGCGGTTGGCAATTTCGTGGGCAATGTAGAGTTGGTGAGGGATCAGGTCGATTCGTGGGCCACCCAGGCCGAGAACCGGAGACTGCTGGTGATGTCCCATATGCTGGAGCGTCTGATAGCGTAGGTTGAACCAGTGTGGTGGATCGATCTGGCCAGACAACAGCCTCTGATTGGGTTGATTGATGCGTAGCGTGTCGTTGATATCCGTTTCTGCCAGTTGGGCTTGCTCTCCCTTTTGGTCTTCACCCAGATAGGTCAGGCAGCCATCCTTCTCGACCACTTTTCGCACCAGCAGCGTACCGCCTTCACGACGCTCCACCCGATCGCCGACAGAAAAGGCAACGCGTGTAAGGGGTGCCCCTTGTTGGGCATAGACTCTGTTTTCGCCTATTGCGGGAAAATGGAGTGTGACTGTACGCCCTTTGCATTCAATGATAGTGCCCAATCCCAGTTCGGATTCGCTATCGCTGATCCAGCGTTGGCCGGGTAAAAATAGTGACATTTGGCAATGGTCCTGGCAAAAAGAGGCTGATGATAATCACTTCGTCGGATTCTATCCAGGGTGGAAAAAGACTTGAGTCTCAACGACAGCTGGGAATAATAGGCCGCTGGCAAGCTGAGAGTAGTGGATTGTGGAAAAGATATTTGAAAAAATTCTGTGGAATAGTCGACTGGTGGTATTGGCTGCGGTGATCGCTAGTATGGCTGCAGCCATCGCCATGTTCTACATGGCATCGGTGGATGCCGTCTACATGATATCCCATTTGGGTGACTACGCCTCACCCTCTTTAAGTGCTGCTGAGCGGGTTGACTTGCGCTCGACCACGGTCACCCATGTCGTAGAGATTGTGGATGGCTATTTGCTGGCAACTGTATTACTGATTTTTTCATTGGGTCTGTATGAGCTTTTTGTCAGCAAGATTGATCACGCAGAGGGGTCAGAGAGTGCCTCCAATGTGCTGATGATTACCAGTTTGGATGACCTCAAGAGTCGTCTTGCCAAGGTTGTGATGATGATTCTGGTCGTTCGCTATTTTGAATTCGCCCTGGGTATGGACTTCACTACGCCAATGGATCTGCTGCAATTTGCTGCGGGGATTGCCTTGTTGGGAATAGCGCTCTATTTTTCGCATATGGCTGATAAGGGCGCTGATCATTAATGGGTCATCACACCTAGGATTGACCTAACAATGATGATGTTATTTATTGTAAAATTATCGTATTGATAAATGTCTTTGATAGGTAATCCAACCCCGATTACTTTATAATTTGCCTAATTCAAGGGACGGGCCTTATCTCATCCCTGCAGGTGTACCAGTGTTTAACTGAATGATCTAGAGGAAAAAAACCTGATGAAGAAGATGAAAGTGATAATGTTGGCTGCCAGCACAATGGTTCTGTCCCTTGGCGCAGTAACAACTGCCTCCGCTGATCCTATGGCGCTTGCCACTCAGCGCGGTTGTATGGCTTGCCACCAGCTAGAAACTAAGGTTGTAGGACCTGCTTACAAAGAGGTTGCTGCCAAATACAAGGACCAGGATGGTGCTGTTGATATGCTCTCTGCAAAGGTTAAAGCTGGTGGTTCTGGTGTTTGGGGTCCTGTTCCTATGCCACCTAGCGCCCATGTCAGTGATGAGGATATTAAAGCTGTCGTAGCTTGGATTTTGACCCTCTAAAAATATCGCATAGCGATCTTTTTAGAACATTGAAAAAGGCGCCTTGCTGTATAGCAGGCGCTTTTTTTTTGCTAAATAATGGGCTGTTGTAACCTGCATAATGTAGGGAAATGCCGCGAATTGTGTCAAATAACCTATAACAGGCCGATATCGTGACAGCTTTTCAATAGTTCGGTTTGCCTTTTTAGGGGCTTTAGTGTCATTCTCACCAGCAACTGATCCATAACATATTCAAATTTTGATACATACGATAGTTGGGTTGAATCCCCCGGCGACCATCTGTTACAACGCAAGATATCGATAAGGAGTTAAAAAAACATGGCCTATTTACGACAAATCACACTACTTGGGCTGTTAATAATCTCGACAAGCCAATGGGTAGTTGCCGGATCGGCAGGCGATAGCATCATGGTGGATGATCCGTATGTAAGAGCGGTTCCTCCCGGACAACCAAACTCTGCCTCCTTTATGTCCCTGCACAATAAGAGTGGTCAAGGCTATACATTGATTGGAGCGAGCACTTCAGTGGCAGAGGTGGCCGAGCTGCATACCCATACTATGGATGGGGGAATGATGCGTATGCGCAAGGTGGAAAAGATCAACTTGCCTGCTGGTGAGAGGGTCAGTCTACAACCAGGCGGTCTGCATATCATGTTGATTGGCCTGAAGCAGAAGCTGGTACCTGACGAGAGGGTACAGTTGACCTTAAAGTTTGAGGATGGGTCCCATTTGAAAGTGGAGGCACCGGTACGCAAGTTACAGATGCGGATGAAGCAGAGTGGGCAGCAAAGCCATATGCACTGACAGTCGTTTGACATCACCGCCGTTTGATTCCATAGAGGAGCTGCAGCAGGCCTTCGCTGCAGGTCTACAGCGTCTGCTACAGAATCCTGGGTTGGGTAGTTATATCCTGGTGCATGCCAATGCCTGTTTCGATGCAGAGGTCTATCGGGTGCTACAGGCCGATCTGCAAAGTCGATTCGACCAGCTGGTCAGCTACTGCCGTGAGGCCCTCAGTGAGGGACGCGAGCTGGCAGGTGCAAAAGATGATCATCTGGTCTTCTTGAAATTGCTGGCCATTGGTTTCGGAGGTGTGCATACCACCGAGTTCCGACGAACGGAGGGTTGGGAGCTCCAGTTTAACCATGTTCGCGCTTTCCGTCCCTCACGCATGAGTAGTGAGCCTGTACTTGGTATCAGCAAACCCTACGATCCTAAAGGTTTTAACTTCAATAAACCCTTTTTACGTAAGGAGGTTTTCTGGGGGGGTGACCTGCAAGGTGTGGAAGTGGATCTGCTCTACAATAAATTTCCCTTTGCGCCTTTTCATGGGCTATTGGTGCCAGATCGACGGGCGCATCATCCCCAATTTCTGACCCGGCGTTATCATGAATATGTATGGTCGATCACTGAGGGATTAGGCAAACGTTTACCGGGTTTAGGTATCGCATTCAACAGCTACGGTGCTTACGCGTCTGTCAATCATCTGCACTTCCAGCTCTATGTGCGCTCTAAGCCCCTCCCAGTTGCAGAAACCCACTGGAGGCACAATGGTGGTGTAAAACCCTATCCTCTCCCTTGTGAGGTCTTCACCTCTGTTTCAGAGGCTTGGCGGCGAATAGAGGCGCTGCATGAAAGTGAGATCAGCTACAATCTTATCTATCAGCCCGGTCTCCTCTACTGCCTGCCTCGAAAGCGGCAGGGGAGCTATCAGCATGCTCCCTGGACACAGGGTTTTGCATGGTATGAGTTAGCAGGTGGCGTTACCACCTTCAGTCGATCTGATTTCGAGACCCTGGATGGTGTCGCAATTGAGAGAGAGTTGAAGAAACTACAGGTCAAAGCCAATTGATAAGGTAGTAGAGACGAAACCCCTCTGATGAACGGGAGGGCCCCATTACTTGAGCTGCATAGCAGTCTTTCTTCTGTAAAGCATCCGCCAACGCCTCCTCTTTACTTGCCACAACAGTGACGCAGTTTTCAGGGAAACGTTTGCGGCGGCGACTGGGTGTATAGATCACAGCGAAGCAAGTCTCAACAATCGAACTATCGGGGTCTTTTTGCATTGATTGAACAATCTACTGTAATGGATGTCCGATTTTGACCTTTATTAGTAAATTCTGCTATAGTTTTGCGGCTTTTTCGGGGGTTTTCCAAGTGTGTCGGCCATAATAGTACCGCAGACGTGGGGGGCTTGAGAATATAACCTGAACCCATGGTTTCAGGTATAACTTATCCAGCATATTTCAGAGCAGGATTGATCATGAATAAATGGCTCGTAACCGCAATCATTGCCCTTAGTTTCGGACTCAATCTGGCCCAGGCGGCCGGAAATGCAGAACAGGGGAAGACCAAATCTGTTGTCTGCGCAAGCTGTCATGGCGCTGACGGGAATAGTCCTTTAAACCCGGTATGGCCAAAGATTGCAGGCCAACACCCGCAATATATCGAAAAGCAGATTAAGGATTTCAAGTCGGGTGCGCGCAACGATCCGATGATGGCACCGATGGCGATGCCCCTTTCCGATCAGGATGTGGCTGACCTGGCGGCCTACTTTTCGGGTCAAACTCTGCAGGTTGGAAAAGCTGCGGCGGATAAGGTCAGTGAGGGTGAAACACTTTTCCGGGCCGGCAATCTGGAGACAGGAGTGGCGGCTTGTATGGCATGCCATGGTCCATCGGGAGCCGGTAATCCACAGGCCAATTTTCCTGCCATTGGCGGTCAGCATGCGGCCTATGTGGAAAAGGCATTAAAGGATTTTCGTGATGCAAAACGTACCAACGACAGCAGCAATATGATGCAAGGTGTCGTCAATCGCATGACAGACCAGGAGATAGCGGCAGTTGCCCAGTACGTTCAAGGGCTGAGTAAATGATTTTTGGGTAAGTCTTGATGCTATTCCAAAGGCGGCGACAGGCCGCCTTTGTTGCATTTGGGCGGTATTGATTTAAAACTTGTGGTGTTAGCCTCAAGTTTTTAACCGTTGTTGCCGTAATATTCATAGTAATTGAGGTATTAAAAATTCAATACACGACATAATGAATAATCAAATCGTCCAAAATCAAACCTCACTAGATGGCTCATATCGTCTGCGCCTGCTTAGTTACAATATCCAGGCAGGGGCAGATACCCGACGCTATCGTGAATATGTGACCAGCAGCTGGAAGCAAATGCTGCCGCACAAACAGCAGCAGGAGAATCTCAATCGCATTGCTCACCTGTTGAAAGATTTCGATGTGGTCGGGTTACAGGAGGTAGATTCAGGAAGTTTTCGTAGCGGATTCGTCGACCAGACAGCCTATCTCGCAAAGCAAGCAGGTTTTCCCTACTGGTACAGACAAGTCAATCGTAAGCTGGGGAAGCTGGCCCAGCATAGTAATGGGATACTTAGTCGGGTTGAACCGAGAATGCTCACAGAGCATCGACTTCCAGGCTTGCCGGGTCGTGGCGCTGTGCTGATGGAATTTCAGACAAACGAGAAACCTCTGGGTATCTGTATGATGCACCTGGCATTGGGGCGGCGTGCACGGTTACGTCAGCTCTCCTATGTCAGTGATCTGGTCTCCCACTACTCCCATCTCGTGCTGATGGGGGATTTTAATTGTGGTTGTAGTTCCCAGGAATTTCGTTACTTGATCGAGCGTACGAATTTACAGGGTAGCGCCTGCGATATGATGACATTTCCCAGTTGGCGGCCAAGCCGCAAGCTGGATCATATTCTGGCATCTCCAAGTCTCAAGGTGTCCAAGTCTGAGGTGCTAAATTATGCACACTCCGACCATTTGCCAATCAGTCTTGAGATTGAATTACCGAAAGATGTTGTGTTTCCGAAAGCTGCTTAAGTCAGCGTTGTCTATGCAGTTTTGGATCTGCTAAGGGCTTGAGAAAGAGCAGCACAGCTACAACCAGACCCCATGATGAATGGGGGTGGATTCAACCACTTCCAACACCTTTCGAAATTGATTGAACCCAAGCAGTGACATCCACGCGACCAGGTGGTGTAAGTGATGAACGAAAAAGATTGGAAACAACAATACGAACAGCTGCTGCAACAACATGAAAGCGAGCAGGATGCTAACCGTGAGTTGGAACAGCTCCTTTCGCGTACCATCATTCGTCTGACACTCGCAGCAGGTGGGCTGGATACTCGTCTGGACCCCCATCTCAAAAGTGTTCGAGATGCAGTCAGAGGCGGGGTGAATAGACAGCTGAAGGATAAGCTCAATGCACTTTCCGACGGGCTGCTGCATTTCTCGGAAGAGACGGATGAGAAGAGTGAAACTTATGACTACTTCCGTCTAGTATCAACCCTTTCCCTTTCAAAAAAAGAAGCTGCAGAGGCAGGGGATCTATTGCACCTGTTGGCTGATGAGCCGACTATTGTGGATGACATACAGTTTGCTCGCTTGGTACATCTGCTGAGTCGTGGCGCACCAGCTAAGGAGAAGAAGTCAGGGCTGTTTGAACGCCTGCTTGGCGGAGCTCATGCCGATCAACCGAGTGGACCGAATCCAAATGATATCTTGCTCAACCTCTTAGAGCAGGCATCCTGGCCAGGTCATTGGGGAGATGAGATCAATGGCTTAAAAGTTCGGCTTGGGCCTGATGTACCAGCTGATGCCTGGGCAGAGGTTTTGCAGGACCTGCTGGATCTATCGGCCAAGTCCTATGGCCAAGTGCAGATGGAGATTAAGGAGGCAGAGGATTTTCTTGAAGAACTGACTCAGCGTTTACAGGATCTAGGTGTTCATTTGCAGAGTGCTCATGATGGACACAATCAGATTGCTCAGCATGGCCGTAACTTGAGTGAGAAAGTGACTGGCCATGTGGGTGATTTGGGAGCCAGTGTACAACAAGCTACCGATCTGCAGCAGTTAAAAATAGCTGTCAGTCAGCGTATGAGTCTGATCAAAAGCAGCATTGACGACTACCTTCATGAAGAGATGGAGTGGCATAAAAAGACTGAAGAGAGCGAAAGGGAGTTACAGGACAGGTTGGACAAGTTAGAGAAGGAGTCCAGTGAGCTTCGCTCAAGAATGGTAGAGGCCCACCACCTTGCGCTGATTGATGCAGTAACAGGATTACCCAATCGCCTTGCTTACGAAGAGAGAGCGGAGCAAGAGTTTGCTCGCTGGAAGCGTTTTAATGAACCACTCTGCATGTTGGTGTGGGATATTGATGATTTTAAGTCGATCAATGATCGCTTTGGCCATCAGGCGGGTGATAAGGCCCTTCGCGTCATAGCCCAAGGTCTTCAGGCGCGTCTGCGGGTTACCGACTTTATTGCCCGCTATGGTGGAGAGGAGTTTGTTAGCCTGCTCTGCGGTACGCCGGGTGATGAGGCGTTAAGGGTTGCAGATGAGATGCGTGAGTCGGTCGAGAAGAACGGTTTCCACTCGGGGGGTAAGCCGGTTTCGGTGACAATCTCCTGTGGTATTGCTCCCTTTGAAGAGAATGATGAGATTGATGCGGTATTTTCTCGTGCAGACAAAGCGCTCTATCAGGCTAAGAAATCGGGTAAGAACCGTTGTGAATTAGGCTGAGCCAGTACGCCATCAATATTACCTTGATGGAGTACTAGAAGATTTCTCTCAGTAGCACAAGCTATTTTCAATGTTGGATGACAATTCCTATCGAACTCTTTGATATTAATATCAGGAATTTAACAAAAGAATGGAGCGGTCAACTGCTTTTTTAGGTTCAATCATCCTGCACATAGAAGTAGTGCCAGGATTTGTTCCGTGTTGTTGTTTGTAGCACTTTCAGCAGTTCTGTTGACGGGATTGCCTCCTGAGGAAAAATATTCTCCACAAGCAGCATGAAACGGCCGCTGCCGGCACTTTGTCGCCAGTTGTAACTGGCTGGATTTTGCCGGTGATTACAATGTGAGCATGTTGCTATAAAGTGGCGAGGGTCCTCCTTCCAGGCCTGGATAGTCGTTTGCCAGTCTGGCAGACGTTTTTTGCACTGCTCACAGCGTGGAGGGGTGGTATTTCGCCCCTTTAGAAATTGTGGCAAAGGATCAGGGCCAGATACAATAAGATGACAAAATGGTTTACCTGCCGAATTGGGTTCAAGTTGGATATTGGGTGAGCAGCCCATGAAACTGACCAGTTGAAGAAACCGCTCGCCAAGCAGAAATTTTTTACCTTCGGTTTCCAGGCCTTCAGCAATAAAGCCGATCTTCTGCAGGTGTTGGAATAGGGAGGATTGATTTTTCGGTATCTGATAGGGATCTTCAGGTGTTAGTACAAGGCGGCCGGTATGCAGTGTGGTCGCAGTCATCTTATGGTGGTTACTGTAAGGGTTGAAGCGGAAGTTGATTAGGATGGAATAAGGGTACTGCCGTGATGCTGTTTTTAGGTGAGCCATCTACCAGTTTGTCACTATAGGTCATGTAGACAAGGGTGTGACGCCTAGCGTCGTAGAATCGTACTACTTGCATAGTTTTAAACAGGATCGATGTACGCTGTTTGAATACCTCTTCGCCATTTCTCGATAGATTCAGGATGTCACAGCTTAGGTTGACTGGTCCGGTCTGTCGACAGGCTATCGAGGCATCTGAAGTATCCTCGGCTATACCCATCGCCCCGCCAACACCACCGGTCTTAGCTCGACTGAGATAGCAGGTGACACCGGATACAGCGGGATCATCAAAGGCCTCAATGATGATCTTATCATTTGGGCCGAGTACCCGAAACTTGGTGCTGACTTGACCCAATGTTTCAGCGTGGAGCTGGGATGAGAAGAAGATCAATAAGACTATTTTGATCAAATTATTGGGCATTTTGTATTGATGACTAACAATAATGAGGTGCCTAACGCACCGGAATCCTAGTGTAGGACACTACACTAGATTTTGGGATTATCCAGAGTGATTTTTATACCCTGATTGGATCAATGAAGAAAGAAGGGGGATAGGGGTTAAGCATGAGGGGCATCTACTTGAGGCTGCCCCATGCTGGAATGGTAAAGCTGCTGCACAAATCTGTTGGTACTTTTTAGTGACAGGATGCCCTTACAGACAACTGCGTCCCACCGGCTTGGTAAGACCGGCAAATCGGCAAGCCATTTTTGCACCGCCAGGAAACAGGCTCTCTATATAGCGCTTGTTCCAACGACAATCATTTTGGTCCTTACAGAGATTGCGGGCCAGGATCGGGATTTCCGGGGCGATCTCATACTCTTTGTAAAAACGATGCAGGAAATCAATCAATAGCCAGTGTTCATCAGACAACTGTACCCCGTCAGCTTCTGCAAGGGCTTCTGTAACAGCGGGACTCCAATCGTCAAAGTCCAATAAATAGCCATCCTTATCGATAGCAATCATCCTGCCTTCAACTTCAATGCTGGTATGGGCCTTTACCGAATCAGGAGGGCTTTCTGTCTCCGAATATTCAAGCCTCATCTTAGTCTCCTTGGTGTGTTATGAAATGTTCAGTTTTTTTAATTGTTGTCCTTTAAAAATAGCAGGATTTTGATTCGGATTCTGACATAGGGTTGATTTGGATCAACACATTTATACTTAAGAGATATTGAATATAGTCAGTTTTTATAAGCAAAAACACTATAAATGGATTTATTGAAGGGAATGTTATGGTAATTAAACTGTAGCAAACGAGTTGGGTATACCTGTTTGCTTGAGGGCGCAGTCACTGGTTGAGAGAGGGTAGCGATAGTTGCATCTACCACATGGTCTTTTTGAGATTACTCCTCCTGTTTAGCGAACAGATCCAGGATCACCTGATTCCATCCGGCAGGTCCGGTGATGTCACTGATGATGGCATCGGGGCGCTGTTTGAGACGGATGTGGCTACCATTCTGCTTGCGAACTATGATGGGAATGTCGACAGCAAGCAACATTTCCCGATCATTGTTGCTGTCACCCAGCCCGATCGTTTTACTAATGGGTAATCCCCTCTTCTTCAAATGTTTTGTAACAAATCGTATAGCTCGACCCTTGTCTGTGTTGCCTAATAGTTGGAGAAAGCGCCTTCCCTGCAGAAGTCGCAGTCCTGCTCGCGCAGCCTCTAGTCTGAACTGCCTCAGTCCGGCATCGTTACCCTGCCAGATAAAAGCCTCCGAGCCGAGTCGCTGCATGGCGAGCAGGGCCATATCGTGAGGAAGCCCGGTAATTTCCATAACCTCTTTGATCTCCATGTCACCGAAGCCGAGTGTGTCATAAGTTGGGTTGGTGCGAGAATCGACCAGATAATCACGTATCAGCAGATAGCCGGGCGGGGCAATTTGTGGCTCTTCACCGGGATAGCTGATAACTGCACCGTTTTCTCCTATCACCGGACCATCAAGGTTCAGTTTCTGCATCAACACAGCAAGTTCAGCCTGGGTTTTACTCGAGACCGGGATGATCGGCGTATTGCTCTCTTTCAGTTTCTGCAGAGCAGGAACCACCGGTTGATAGTCGTAACTATCTTGATCCAACAAGATGCCGTCTAGGTCAGTGAAGAGAAGCCAGCCAGTTGTCATAGCGCTCTATTTAAGCCGTCATGGAATAGTGGCAAGGTAGTGGTCACTAACCTGCCTTTGGGTTAGCAATAGGCAGTAACCAGCTACCTACCCCCATTATTCCACTATCACAATGAAAAGTATTGCTTGAGTGTTGCTTCCAGTTGATCGAGAAATAAGTATCTTTTTTTGTAAAGAGACCGTTTTTTACTCGCTATTTCTTTTTTTGTTCTTCTTATCAAGTATGCAGGGAGTTTATAAAACTCCTCACTGTAGTATGAAGCTCCACGATCCTGCCAGACTTCATCGTAATTGAGCACGATCAACTGCTCTTTATTTGCCAGTGAATAGTAGATATGTCGATGCTGTCTATAGGTGTTGGAGACAGCAATAATTTTTGAGACGCCTAGATGGCTGCAAATTAGCTGAAAGATTTCGATGAGCAGATCACGCGGGCGTATGCCGTGTGTCTGTTTGGTAATATCGTGGTATATCTCTTTAATATTTGCTGATTTCCTACCCTGAATTGCGCCTATGATTGCATCAATTTCTCCGCTCTCATATTGATAGAAAGAGAAAGCAAGCGAGAATATCCGGCTATCCTCTATATAGAGGTTGATGACCAGCAATCCTTCCCGTAGAAAATAACGGTTTTTGTCTAATACAATACGCAGCCCCGGGTAGACTTCGTTCAATTCTGTAATGATGATATGTTTGTGGTTCCGAAGACTAAATTTATTTTCGAGCCGATCAACTGTGACACAATGATTGTGAAGATGCTCAATTCGAGTCAATACCCCCCAGCTTGAACATTGATAGGGCCAGAATATGTTGAGGATCGTCTCAGGATAGTCCTTAATAAGTCCCTCAAAAGATTTTCTTTGTGATTGATTCATCTCCATCAATTTGCTGAGATAGAGAAGCCCCAAACAGAAAAAGGCAACTTTTGCCTGACGCGGACCTAGTCTTAGAGGGCTATATGGACGTGAAACCTCAACTTTAGAGATGGCTCCATAGATTAATTTCAATATCCATAGGACTTTTTTATACCTACGCACTTTACTGCTCGTCCATAAATACGTGCATTTCTGCCCGGTGCCAATAAAGAGCCGATTGTATTCGAGATAGTTAATACCGTTTGTCAAACATAGTAACTATGTGATCGTTTCCTCTGATTAGAGGGTTTGCAAGGTTGCTGATCAAATAATAAATCCAGTTTATAATCAGCTAGATAGGAAAGGTATTACTTGAGGCGGCACTGTGGATTGAGTGCGCGAATGATAGGGGGGATTCTTATCATTAGTTCGTGATTAGAACCAATGCAGAGGTTTATGAAGATATTGCCATACCAATATGGCAGTCCTACAGATTGTTGTACTATATGGGAATATTCTACAACCTCAGCTGTTCTCTCACTGGTTCAACCAATTAGGGCGACACTCTTAACCTGGGCATAGAGCTGCATTCCCTCGTGCAACCCCAGTCCCAGCCCGGATCGGCGAGTGATACGTGAGAGTAGTGTCTGGCCATCAAATAGCTCGAGTCGCACAATCATCTGGGTTTGGTTGACCTCTTTGGTGTCCACAACAATGGCAGGCAGGATATTGATGATACTGGTATCCGAATGGGCTTTCAGGGAGAGACTGACATCCCTTGCCTGAATGCGTACCCGGGCATGCCGACCAACCGGCAGGTCTTCCCTCGCAACTGCCACACGCCCCCCATGCATCGATATCCAGGTAAGGTGGAAGGTATGATCATGGGCAGAGACACTACCCGCCAGGGTTGCTGCAGCGTCATCAAATTGGGCCATTGGCAGATCAAGTTGAGTCAACAGATTGGCGGCAGGGCCTGTGGCAATGACTTTGCCCTCTTCCAGTACGACCATCTGATCGGCAAGATGGGCCACTTCGTTAGGATCGTGGGAGACATACAGTGAGGGGATGGCTAACTCATCATTGAGGTTCTCAAGATAGGGTAGTATTGATCGCTTGGCACCATGATCCAAGGCGGATAGGGGCTCATCCATCAGCAGTAGACGTGGACTGGTTAATAGCGCCCGGGCAATGGCGACACGTTGTCGCTCACCCCCTGAAAGACGATGAGTGGCGCGCTGGATAAACGGGCCGATACCCAGCAGCTCGACAACACTGTCAAAATCTATTTTTCTGTTGGCCTTGGGGATTCTACGCCAGCCATACTCCAGATTACGCCTGACCGAGAGATGAGGAAACAGACTGGCTTCCTGGAACACGTAACCCAATGGGCGTTGATGGGTGGGTATAAACTGATGCTCATCCTGCCAAATCTCACCATTTATTTTAACCACACCATTGCTCGGTCGAATGAGTCCGGCTATTGCACGCAGCAGGCTGGTCTTGCCAGATCCAGAGCGGCCGAAAAGCGCGATAACACCGTTTGCAGGCAGCTTGAACGATACATCCAGGTGGAAATCCCCAAGCTGTTTGGTGAGGCTGACCTCAATCGTGCTCATCGACCGCTCCGGCGCAATCGTTTCTCCAGTAAATACATGGAATAGACCACAATGAAAGCAAACAGCAGCATACCACCGGCCAGCCAGTGGGCCTGCTCCCACTCCAGGGTCTCCACATGATCGTAGATGGCCACCGATAGGACCTTGGTCTCTCCTGGAATATTACCACCGATCATCAACACCACGCCGAACTCGCCGACAGTATGGGCAAAGCCCAGTACAGATCCGGTGAGAAATCCGGGCCTGGCGAGGGGGATAGCGATACCGAAAAATCGTTCTAAAGGGGAGGCGCGCAAGGTGGCGGCTACCTCCATGGGACGTTCACCCATCGCTTCAAAGGCATTGCGAATTGGCTGTACGACAAAGGGCAAAGAGTAGATAACTGATCCGATCACCAGACCGGGAAAGGTGAACGCCAGCGTACCCAGGCCCAGGGATTGGGTCAGCTCTCCGATAGGGCCGTTCGGACCCAACATCAACAGCAGATAGAAACCGAGCACTGTAGGGGGGAGTACCAGTGGCAGTGCGACAAGGCTACCGATAATCTCTTTCCACCAGGCCTTGGAGCGAGATAACCACCAGGCTACCGGCGTGCCAAGAATCAACAACACCAGGGTTGTAGTCGTGGCCAGTTTCAGGGTCAGCCAAACTGGCTGCCAATCCATCTCCATGGGTGTTTGAAAACCTCACTTTTTTTGTAGATGCAGAGAGCTATTCCGTCATATAGCCAAACTTATCAATCGTGACCTGTGCGGCGGAACCCTTCAAATAGGCCATAAACGCTATTGCAACAGGATTATCCTCTCCTTTAGCTAACAAAACTGCATCTTGCCGTATTGGTTCATACAGCGTATCGGGTATATCCCAGTGGTTGCCGCCACCATTAAGTGCAATCTGTGCTTTGGCGACGAAACCGACTTCAGCATTGGATGTTGCCACAAACTGATAGGTCTGGGCGATACTGTCACCGATGACCCATTTCTGTTCCAGTTTTTTGTCAAGTTTTAACCGCTTTAGTACGGTGATGGCTGCGTTACCGTAGGGTGCAGTTTTAGGATTGGCCAGCGCCAGTTTATTAAAATCAGCCTGATGAAGTGTCTTTTCACTGAGCCGACGTTGTTCATCCTTGCTCCAGAGTACTAATTGGCCAATGGCATAGGTGAAGCGTCCATGGGCCAGCCCATCGATCTCGAGCTTTTTAGGGCGGTGCTGGTCAGCTGACATAAAGACCTCAAATGGAGCCCCGTTGCGGATCTGAGTATAGAGCTTTCCTGTCGAACCATAGCTGATAATCGTTTTGTGTCGACTGCTTTTTTCGAAGTTTGCTGCAACCTCTTTCATGGCGCCGGTAAAATTGGCGGCAACAGCAATTTTAACTTCACCGGCATGAATGCCATGAGTGAATATCAGACCGAAAAGGGTGCTGTAGAGTGCCTGTGTGGTCGCGCTGTTCATTTAACTGTTCCTTGATTAATGAATTTATTCCGTATGCTCTTTTTCGGTAAGGTTTCTCAACAGCAGATGAGGGTTAAAACTTCCAAAATAGTGATAGCAACACATTCTATGCCATCCTAAGTTAACCTGGTACTAGACGCCAATTAGATGGCTGAATCACAAAAATCCGATGTTCGATGTAAGTCTATAGTGTCGGTATGCTCACTGAGTGATGCACAGTTTGAGTGGAACGTATGGCAGTGGTTCATACTCTAAAAAATGGCATTTTGGAGAGGATAATAGGTGGTAGGCCACGATATAGATACGGATTGTATTGTAAGAGACTGTTATTCTTCTCATCTTGTATAGGCCATACAGGCCGATTTTCTAGTCAGCAGTGATTCATGTATCAGAAAAAGCACGATGTCATTATTAAGAAATAAATTACTCTGTTTGATGATCTCTCTCTTAATGGTGATTAGTAGTTCATCCGGTTGGTCGGCAGAAAAGATACCCCCTCTAGTGATCGTGGCTAAGGCTAAGGAGGGTGATTTTGTTGAGCGGATAGAGGCATTAGGCACACTCAAGGCAAATGAGTCGGTTGAGCTGACAGTCAATGTCACGGAGAGTGTTACCGCCATTCACTTCGATGACGGTCAGCGGGTGGAGGTGGGTCAGGTGCTGGTGGAGATGAGCAGTAGCGAAGAGCATGCTCTGCTGGAGGAGGCGCGGGCCAATCTCAATGAAGCCAAACGTCAGCACAACCGGGTCAAACGGCTGGAATCCCGGGGTATTGAGGCGCAGTCACTGCTCGATCAACGTCGGCGTGAGGTGGATACTGCAAGCGCACGCCTGGCGGTTATCGAGTCGCGACTTAAAGATCGGTTGATCAGTGCTCCCTTTTCCGGGGTGGTGGGACTGCGAAACATCAGTGTCGGTGCACTTGTGGAGACGGGAGACACTATTACAACCCTGGATGATGACAGTGTTATGAAACTGGAATTCGCTGTGCCTTCCGCCTATCTGTCAAATCTGCAGCCTGGTCTGTTGATACAGGCCCGCACCCGGGCCTTTAAAGAGCGGGTTTTCAAAGGAAAAGTGAAGGTCGTGGACAGCCGTGTGGACCCTGTTAATCGTTCAGTACTGGTGCGAGCCATTATCACCAATCCGGAGCAGCTCCTGAAGCCGGGAATGCTGATGACTGTCGAGATGTTACACAATGCGCGCCGTACCCTGTTGATACCCGAATCGGCATTGATGCCTAAGGGTAGCGATCAGTTTGTACTGCATGTGAACAGTGATGATAACCGAGTAGAGAAACGGAAAATCATAATCGGTTCTCGACGTCCTGGAGAGGTAGAGGTGATCGATGGACTTCAGGCAGGTGATCGAGTCATCACACACGGAACTGATAAGGCTCGTGTTGGTGAGATCGTCAAAATAAAAGGGACTCAAGAGGGTGGTTTATCGGTACAAGAGTTGTTGAAGCCTGTGGTCAAAGCAGTCAAGGGTGAGACATGATCCTCTCGGATCTGTCAGTTAAAAGACCGGTCTTTGCCTCTGTTCTGTCGCTGCTGCTCATTGCTTTTGGTTTGGTCGCCTTCGACCAGCTGCCGCTACGTGAGTATCCCAATATTGATTCGCCGGTTGTCTCGATTGAGACCCTCTATCCCGGGGCTGCCGCCAATGTGGTGGAGACCCGTATAACACAATTGATCGAGGACCGAATCTCAGGCATTGAGGGTATCCGTTTTATCTCCTCTGTGAGCGAGGATGGCCGTTCGGTAGTCACCATCGAGTTCGATGTGGATCGGGATATCGACGGGGCGGCCAACGATGTGCGCGATCGGGTTTCGGCTATCCTGGATAACCTTCCGCTGGAAGCGGAGCCACCCGAGATCCAGAAGGTCGACAGCAATGAAGATGTGATCATGTGGCTTAACCTGGCCAGTGACCAGATGACAGTGCCGGAGCTGTCGGATTATGCACGACGTTATCTGGTGGATCGTTTTTCAGTGCTCGACGGTGTGGCCCGGGTGCGGGTCGGGGGTGGTCAGACCTTTGCGATGAGGGTGTGGATCGACCGCCAGGCCCTTGCAGCACGCGGTTTGACGGTGACCGATGTGGAGCAGGCCTTGCGTGCCGGTAATCTGGAGTTACCAGCTGGCAGTATCGATTCGGTTGACCGGGTCTTCACGGTACGGGTCGACCGGACTTTCCATACCGCGAATGACTTCGCCAAACTGGTACTGGCACGGGGCAATGATGGTTATCTGGTGCGTCTCGGCGAGGTGGCACGGGTGGAGAAGGGCGCCGAGGAGACTCGTACCTTCTTCCGTGGCAACGGGGTACCGATGGTGGGTATAGGTATTGTCAAACAATCCACCGCCAACACCCTCACCGTTGCCGATGCAGCTAAGGATGAGATGGTGAGAATCAATGCCACCCTTCCGATGGGGATGGAGATCAAACAGAGTTACGATACCTCGATCTTCATCAAGGGGGCCATTTCCGAGGTCTATAAGACCCTGTTTATCGCTATCGCCCTGGTGGTGGGTGTCATCTTCCTGTTTCTCGGCAGTGTGCGGGCGATGATCGTACCCGCAGTCGCGGTGCCGGTCTCTCTTGTAGCCACTTTTCTGGTGTTGCTGATGCTCGGCTTCACCATCAATATTCTGACCCTGTTGGCACTGGTGCTGGCTATTGGCCTGGTAGTAGACGATGCGATTGTCATGTTGGAGAACATCCATCGCCGTATGGAGGTGTATGGCGAGACGCGATTGGTAGCCGCTTTTCGCGGCTCCCGCCAGGTTGCGTTTGCGGTGATATCGACCACGATCGTGTTAGTCTCTGTTTTTACCCCAATTGCCTTTCTGGGTGGGGATATAGGCCGACTCTTCTCTGAGTTTGCCTTGACCATGGCGGCGGCAGTGAGCTTTTCCAGCCTGGTGGCGCTTTCACTTTCACCGATGCTGGCCTCACAGATTTTACCGTCCAGTCATGAAGATCGCGCCAGACTCAGTCGGGGTGTGGATTGGCTTTTCGGCCGTATCCGGGATTTCTATATCAAGACCTTAAGTGGCGCGATGCATCATGTCTGGTTGATGTTGCTACTGTTTGGCGGGATTCTGGGTGGCGCCTATTGGTTGTTCCAAGAGATCCCTGACGAGTATGCACCAAAGGAAGACAGGGGGGGGTTCTATCTCATCGTCAACGGCCCTGAAGGGGCCTCCTACGATTACATGAAAGATTACATGGATGAGATCGAACGGCGCATGATGCCCTATGTGGAGTCCGGTGAAATTTCCCGCCTGCTGGTTCGAGCGCCGCGGACTTTCAGTAACTTCGCTATCTTCAATGGCGGTATTGTCATCAATTTACTCAGCGACTGGGACTCACGTCGCTCCGCCTGGGTGATTATGGACGAGCTGCGCAAGAAACTGTCTGATCTACCCGGCGTTAAGGTATTTCCTGTCATGCGCCAGGGCTTTGGTCGACGTATTCAGAAACCGATTCAGTTCGTGATCGGTGGTGGTACTTACCAGGAATTGGCTGAATGGCGCGATATTCTCCTGCACAAGATCAATGAGGATAATCCAGGTTTTCAAGGGATTAACTGGGACTACAAGGAGACCAAGCCGCAGCTCAAGGTGGTGATTGACTATGACCGTGCTGCGCAGCTTGGTGTCACCGTGGAGAGTATCGGCCGTACCTTGGAAACCATGTTCGGATCTCGCCGTGTGACTACCTATATTGAAGAGGGTGAGGAGTACGATGTCATCCTGGAAGGTGAACGCCTGGATCAGCAGACACCCACAGATCTGAGTCATCTCTATGTGCGATCAGATACCAACGGGCAGCTGATCCAGCTGGCCAATCTAATCAGCCTGCAGGAGGTTGCCGATTCGATTAAACTCAATCGTTATAACCGGGTCCGCGCCATCACCATTGAAGCTAACCTGAAACATGGATTGGCTCTGGGTTCAGCACTGGGCTACCTCGAAGGTCTGGTCCATGATCATCTTCCGGCCCATGTGATCATTGACTACAAAGGACAGTCCCGTGACTACAAGACTGCAGGCGGTTCGGTCAAGTTTGTGTTATTGCTCGGGGTAGTGATTGTCTACCTGGTGCTGGCTGCCCAATTCGAAAGTTGGGTACATCCGTTTGTGATCATGCTGACGGTTCCGCTGGCGATGGCGGGGGCTCTACTTGGCCTTTACTTGACTGACCAGACCCTCAATATATACAGTCAGATCGGTCTCATCATGCTGGTTGGACTGGCTGCCAAGAATGGCATCCTGATCGTTGAGTTCGCCAATCAACTCAGGGATTCAGGCAGGGAAATCGGTGAAGCCCTGATGGAAGCAGCTCATGTTCGGTTTCGTCCCATTGTCATGACCGGTATCACTACCGCGGCTGGCTCTGTACCCTTGTTGCTCTCTTCCGGTGCCGGATCTGAAACACGTACCGTTATCGGGACTGTTATTCTGGCTGGCGTGATTGCTGCCACACTCTTTACCCTCTATATCGTGCCAGTGGCCTATCATCTACTGGCCAGACATAGCGGATCTCCAAAACAGCTTGCTCACCGGTTGGAGCGGGAGTTGTCAGAGGATGACAACAGGCACTCCGCATAGCAGTGTAAGGCTGCCGCCTGCCGCACCGTAACAGGCTTTCAGTAACTTACGATGGGGGCAGGGCCCCATCCTAATGTTTATTTCAAGGTGTAGGGTGGGGCCCTGCCCCACCAATCTGTTGAAGAATGGTGGAGTTTTGGCAGTAAATCTGTGCTATGAAACTATAGTGTCTGTAGATAGAAAAAATAGTAATAGATAATCAAATCAGTCACTCTGGTGAGGAGGCGAAATGGCCGGATGTGGTTGCGAAAGCAATTTACAATTTGATGGTGTTTCCAAGCAATATAAAACTGTTTTATGGATTGTTATCGCCATCAACGCAATGATGTTTCTTTTTGAGACAGGTGCCAGTTTTGCAGCTAATTCCATGTCCCTAAGGGCTGATGCGCTCGATTTTCTGGGTGATAGCTTCACCTATACCATTACTCTTCTGGCGATTGGTCACTCCTTGCGTTGGCGTGCATCAGCAGCGATGTTTAAAGGTGTTATGTTGGCACTCATGGGAGTATGGGTATTGGGCTCAACCCTCTATCGTGTATTTATAATCGGCACCCCAAACGAGTACATCATGGGATCTGTGGCTGTATTGGCCTTCAGTGCAAATATCATCAGTGTCCTGCTGTTGCTTAAATATCGGAATGGTGATTCTAATGTGCGATCTGTTTGGCTCTGTAGTCGGAATGATGCAATAGGCAATCTGGCGGTTTTGATTGCAGCCGTTGTCGTCTATACCACACAAAGCCATTGGCCTGACCTTGTTGTTGCATTCCTTATGGCTATCTTGTTCCTCTATTCAGCATCTTTGATCATCCGTCAGGCAGCCTCTGAATTGGGTTATGTAGAGGGTCTTCATGCGGATGCACAAAGTTGTCAGCTTGGCCAAGACAAGCACTGATATCCGCCAATATTACGGTCTTAGATCGATCTTACTAACACGCTACACCACACTAGTTAAGGGCCGCGAATTCTCCTGTGATTAGACAAAAAAGTCACCCTGTTATCACGTTAAATTATTGTATCGAAAAAAAGAGTGGTAAATAAATTACACAATGATATTGACAAAACATGAATAAGTGCATATACACTTAGTATGAAAAACAAAAAATCAATATGTGACCTTGAGCAGTGCCAGGAGATTGGACAGACATGTGCGGTTTTCAATCTGCGTAAAGCCTCACGTGCCATAACTCAACTCTACGAGGAGATGTTGAGACCAAGTGGCATATTACCTACTCAGTTTACTTTACTGGTGGCTGTTCGGGGTATGGGACCGATTGCGATTTCGAAACTGGCAGATCAGCTTGTAATGGATCGAACTACATTAACGCGAAATTTAAAACCGCTTGAAAGGGATGGTTTGCTACGTGTGATTCCTGGTATGCAAGACCAGCGTTCCCGAGAGGTTAAGGTAACTCAAAAAGGGATTAATCAATTAGGGATCGCGCTGCCTTTGTGGCGAGATGCACAACGAAAGATCAGGAAGGCGCTGGGTGACAGTCGACTTGATCGTATGCTTGACGATTTATCGGCGGTAGTGGAAGCAGCGTATATACATTAGTTTTTTTTCTTATATTAGGTGTATATGCACTTATATGGAGTGAAATATGCAAAACCCAACTGCAAAGCAAACACTGGCCTGGTTAATTTTCCGAGCTGTGACGGCGTGGCCGAAAACACTGATTGTCCTTGGTCTGTTGTTGATCATTAGTTGTGCCAGTTTTATCCCTGGACTGATAAAGGATACTCGTTCAGATGCGTTCCTACCTGATGACGAGCCAGCATTGATTTATCGAGACAAGGTAAAAGCCATATTTGGTCTAACAGATCCAATGGTGGTTGCTGTTGTGAATGAAGGGCCACAGGGTATTTTTAATCCAGATACGCTGAAATTAGTGGATTGGCTGACCCAAGAAATTAGTCGGTTAAACAATGTGGATCCCGACCGGGTTACCAGTCTTGCCACAGAGAACAATATTACGGGTAATAAGGAAGGTATGTTGGTGGAGCCTTTCTGGGATGAGTTACCTGATACTCAGCAGCAAGCTGACAGTATTCGGTCGGCGATAATGAATTTTCCTCTCTATCAAGGCAGTCTGGTAGCAGAAGATGGAACCGGAACCCTGATCATTGCTGAGCTTATCGATCAAACTAAAGCCCAATTACTCTATGATGAGCTGCTTAAAGTGGTAAAGCATGCACCCCGTACGGGGAAGGAGCAGATTCATGTGGCTGGCGAGGGTGCAGTCAGTGGTTATCTTGGAAGCTATATAGATGCCGATGCACAACGACTGAATCCACTGGCGGCAATCATCATTACCCTGGTTCTGTTTATTGCTTTTCGTACCCTGCTCGGTACGTTATTACCCAATTTTGTGGTACTGGCAACCCTTGCATCTACATTGGGTCTGATGGCAATTACAGATGTAAGTTTCTTTGTTATTACAAATGGTCTGTTACCGGTATTGATAGGCATTGCAGTAGCCGATTCTATCCACATCTTCAGTCAGTACTATGAGGAGGTGGCCCGTCATCCCAATGATAGTCCACGGGATAACGTCGTGCGCACGATGTTGCAGATGTGGCGACCTATTACCATGACCACATTGACCACCCAGGCTGGGTTTCTAGGTCTATACCTCGCATCTGTAATGCCCCCGATGAAATACTTTGGGCTGTTTGCGATGATTGGGGTAGGTGCTGCATGGCTGTTTTCCATAGTAGTGGTGCCCGGTTGGTTAAGTTTACTGAAGTTAAAGTCAAGTCCTGCTTACCAACAGAAACTGATAAAGGGTCAAGCAGAGGTCGATATCTTTGGTCGACTGATGACACAGTTTGGTAAAGTCATCATGCGGAATTCGAGAGCAGTGTTGATGATGGCCGTCACAATAGGATTTGTAGGAATCTACGGCGCCACACAACTGGAACTGAATGAGGCGCGTATTCGCGTGTTTCAGAATGACGAACCGATAGTCCAGGCAGATCAAGTCATTAACCGGTTATTCGATGGTGTTCACTATCTTGATATCCTGATTGAGACAGCGCATACAGAGGGTATTTTCTTACCAGATAACCTAAAGCGCATCGAAGCGCTGCAAACTTTTCTTGAAAACCTGCCCCATGTCGGTGGCACAGCCTCGGTGGTGGATTATCTCAAACAGATGAACCGGTCGATGAGTGAGGGGCGGTCTGAAGCCTATCTACTACCGAATGACAAGGATCTGATAGCGCAATATTTTCTTCTCTATTCGGCGAACAGTGACCCGAACGATTTTGAGGCAGTGGTAGATTACGATTACAGGTTGGCCAATGTGCGCGTCAGTATGGATTCCGGAAAGTATTCGGATGAGAAGCATGTTGTCGAAGCCGTCCAGGCCTACCTAGACAGTCACTTCAACACCGCAACGATCAGCGCTAATCTCTCAGGTCGCGTTAATGTGGATTATCATTGGATCAAACGCCTTGGTGATACCAACTGGGGCAGCGTCAGCTTTGCCCTGTTGTTGGTTTGGTTGATGGCTACGCTGGCATTCCGCTCTGTGGTGGCAGGGATAATCACCGTCACCCCTGTCACACTGACCGTATTGGTGGTTTATGCAGTCATGTCATTCAGTGGTATTTGGCTCTCTATCAGTACCTCCATGTTTGCTGCCATCGCAATCGGTCTGGGTGTGGACTTTTCTGTGCATACGATTGAGCGATTGCAGGTCTTGCTGCGGGATGAGCAGCGTTCGCTGGATGAATCCATCACTCTACTATTCGCCTCAACAGGTCGGGCATTGCTATTTAATTTTGTTGCATTATCACTGGGTTTTTTTGTGCTGGTTACCAGCAAGGTCGTTGTCCTACAGGAGTTCGGCGCTATTGTCGCACTGGCAGTCATGCTCGGATTCCTGACCAGTCTTATGCTGCTGCCTGCCTTGGTGAAAGTGTTCCGGCCGAAATTCCTCGGTTTTGACAGAACAGGTCAATCTGTACCGGTACAAATCGTCCCCCGTATTGAATCCGCTCAGCGATGACTTGCTCAGTACATAAAGGAGATATCTTATGAAGTTAAGCAACATAGAAAAAATGAAGTGTCAGACTGTATTGATTACTGGTGGGACTAAAGGTATTGGACTTGAGTTGGCAAATCAGTTTGCGCGCAATGGTTATGATTTGGTGCTGGTCGCGCGTAACAAAACTGATCTTCAAGCTGTAGCACAGAGGTTGAACAGGGACTACGGTTGCAGCGTTGTCAGTTTCACCCTGGACCTGACAGGTCGAGATGCCGCATTGGATCTTGCTGGGCGGATAGAGGAAAAAGGTTTACGCATTGATGTGCTTGTCAATAATGCCGGTATCGGTGATTACGGCCCTTTTGGTGAGGCAAAGCTTGAACGGCAACTTGACATGTTGCAGCTCAATATTGTGCAGTTAACAGCACTTACCCGACTATTCCTCCCCGGCATGATTGAACGTGGTAGAGGACGCATATTGAATGTTGCATCAGTTGTTGCATTTTTCTCAGCCGGACCCAGTTGGATAAGTTATGTTGCATCCAAACATTATGTATTGGCGTTCACGCGCGGCTTGGCGAGTGAGCTATCAGGCAGCGGCGTTACCGCTACGACTCTCTGTCCAGGACCGACCGAGACAAATTTTGTTGCACAATCAGGTGTGAGTGGTGTGCGCGCTTATCGGTGGATTCCGAAAGTGAGTGCGGCGGCTGTTGCCCGCATCGGGTATAGCGCCATGATGAAAGGGCGAACGGTCGTTGTTCCTGGTCTGATTAATAAAGTGTTTGCATTCCTTGGCGAACTACAACCCCGCATTATTGCACAAACGGTATTTAGTTTTCTTTCTCGCGATCCCAACAAAAGTATTCGGTGGGTAAGGAGAACGCCATGAAATGCTACATTCAAGCATTATTAATTATCACGCTTTATACACCAGGTTTTTTGACTGCAGCGGGATTACCTTCGGGTGATGAAATTGCACGCAATATCAATGCAAGAAATGAAGGTGTGGCAGTGGCTCGTAACCTATCCATGTCGATGACTGACAGACGGGGAAAGATGCGCAATCGAGAGACGCGAGCCTTTCGAAAGTACTATGGGGAAGAAAAGCGTACCGTTATTTTCTATTTAGAACCTAACAACGTAAAAGGCACGGCCTTTCTCACTTGGGACTACCCTGATGTTAACCGGGACGATGATCAATGGCTCTATCTTCCTGCCATGCGCAAGGTACGGCGCATCTCTGCTTCTGATCGTGGTGATGCCTTTCTGGGTACAGACTTGACCTATGAGGATATCAAGCTTGAAACCCGTGTTTCCATGCAGGACTACAGTAGAAAAACTATCGGTGAGGATGAGGTAGATGGTCATCATTGCTATCTAGTCAAGGCAACGCCCATCAATGCCGATATTTCCAAAGCGTTAGGTTATGGCAAGGTAGAGCTGTGTGTCGATAGCAAAATCTGGTTCGTGAGACGTGCAAAATTCTGGGATACAGGCGGTAATATGCTGAAGACATCTCATTTTCGTGATATCCGTCAGGTACAAGGAATTTGGACTCAGCATTTAATAGAGGTCGAAAATCATAAAAGCGGTCATCGCACCAAATTTCTGTTCAGTGATGTCACTTACCTGGAGAGCATGGGTGATGATCTGTTTAGTAAAAATGCCCTGAGACGGGGATTGTAATGAATAACCGCTGGGTTTGGAGTTTGATCCTCTTGATTCAGATGGTGGCTATACCCGTTGCCGTTGCGACAGATGTGCAAGTCTCGCATGTACTAAACAGCCATTGGGCAGTCGGTATCGAAGAGCGTGGAACCCAGCTGTTGGATGTCAGCTGGCAGCCTGAACTGAAGTGGCGATTCGAGGGAGGAGGCCGACTGACCGGCATCACACAATTGCGTATCCAGTCGGAACAGGGGCTACAGCCATCTGATATGCAGCGAGACAGTTACGACTCTGTTTCGCGACCGGTGCTGGTGGGTGATAAAGCCGAACTGGAGATTCGTGAGCTATACACGGAACACTCATTGGGTGATTGGTACTTTACCCTTGGCAAGCAGCAGATAGTGTGGGGTAAGGCAGATGGATTGAAGGTGCTGGATGTCGTCAACCCACAATCATTCCGTGAGTTTATTGTGGATGAATTTGAACAGTCACGTATCCCATTGTGGAGCGTCAATGCAGAACGATCTTTTGCGGATTGGACACTGCAGTTATTGTGGCTTCCTGACCAGACCTACCATGCGCTACCGAACCGGGACGCAACCTACGCCTTTACTTCACCGCGTCTGGTACCCAAGGCCCCTGCCGGTGTAGAGACACGGCTTCTTGACCCCAAGCGACCCAATAGAATTGTTGCAGATTCCGATATCGGGTTGCGCCTGACAAGCTTCCTTGGAGGGTGGGACCTCTCTCTCAACTATCTCTATCAGTATTACAATCAGCCTGCGTTACATCAGCAGATCATCACTGGTCCTTCACCGATAGTAGAGATTACACCCCGTTATCATCGCACCCATCTATTGGGTGGCACCTTCAGTCGTGCATTGGGCAATTGGGTAATACGAGGAGAAGTTGGTTATTTTACCGATCGTTACTTTATTACTACAGCTTCCACCGATGCCGATGGTGTAGGAGAGAGTCCGGAACTCAGTTTTGTACTGGGTGTGGACTGGACCGGACTCCGTGAGACGTTCATCAGTGCACAGTTATTTCAAAGCTGGTTGCCTGACCATGACCAGGGATTGATGCGCAGGGAGTTGGACACCAGTATGACATTCCTGGCTAAACGGGAGTTCATGAACAAAATACTGTCAGCTGAGGTGTTATGGATTGCCAACAGCCGTGATGGAGATGGCTTGGTCAGACCTAAGGTGAATTATGAGTTGGAAGACAACCTCACTGTCTGGGCTGGTCTGGATATCTTCTATGGCGACAAAAAGGGATTATTCGGACAATTTGATAGAAACGACAGGCTCTCACTGGGTCTAGAGCTCGGATTCTAACCTGTAAAACGAGGAGGTGTATCATGCAGCTTACAACGCTACCTGTTTTGATTTTACTTATATTTGGCTTACTCTGGTATCTGATACGCAGACTTTATCGAATGGGTTCACTGAGCAGTGTTGAACGAAACTGGCTAAATGTTCTCCTGTTAATTCTGCTTACCTGGGGAAGTTTTGTTGGTTATCAATCAAGTAAGGGAATGTTCACCGCACAACAATTTCTAAGCCTTTTACCCGGTTACTGGATGCCCTATGTTGTTACGATTTTCGTATTTCTGGCAACAATGCTGGTGCCATCTCTACGTAATGGACTGAAAATATTCGCCACTGAGACGCCACGGTATTGGCTGACAGGAATACATATCGTCAGGATGTTGGCTGTTGGTACCTTGATCAAGGCGTCTATGGGCCTGTTTCCGGAAAAATTCGCCTGGTTTGTTGGAGGGCCTGATCTATTGTTTGGGCTGTCTGCGGTAGTTGTTACTTTTCAGGTTTGGCGGGGTCGTTTGAGCGAAAGACAGATCATGCTTTGGCACCTTTCTGGGGCTTTGGTGATCTTATTGCCAATAATAGGTTTTATGCATCTATTCATGCAGGAAAAGCTCTACCCGGCATTGTTTCAATTTCCGATGGTCCTTGCGCCGGCTTTAGTGGTACCCCTGTTGGTTATGCTGAACCTTCTCTCATATTTACAGTTGCTTGAGAAAAGAGTGCGATCAACTGACATGGCACAATTGGGAAATAGTAGGGGGCTATAAAATGGAGATTGCTGTGTTCCAGGAAGTTAATGAATCTTCAGATTTTATCCCTATTTGGGTGGGTGTTCACACAAAATACGTCGAATCAATGTATCAGTTTTAACCACTTGTTCATGGGAAGGCCCAGCAAGAGGAATTCCACATAATTCAGCTTAATTGGGTCAGCTTGCAGTCGTTTGTGTTGAGTTTGATGCCACATTATTTTTCCACCGTCCTAGTGGACGAAATCATTCCGAATCTAAAGTGCGTCAAGCCACGTATATAGATACAGCTTGATGTTCCTTTTTATGTGGTGTGTCTGGGAGGTCCAATAAAACTTAATAATGAAGCGTTTAAAAAAATCGCATCTGTATTCTTGGTTGAAAAAACAACACGCATGTTTTGTAACTCATACCTATTCAAAAATGAGGAGAGTGAAGCCATGACAAATATGAGTGAAAATTTACCAAGGATGGGCACAGTAGCTGCCTTGCTTCTATTGCCACTGAGTGTGTCGGCCTACAATTTAAGTGATGTCTTCGGTAAGGATGTCGAGTTTAGTATCGGTGGTTATGCAAAATTGAGTGCGATGTGGACAGATACAGACAGCGGTTCCCTGGCAGGTGGGTCAAGCGGTACAGGACGCACATTCTATTTTCCTTCGTCAATCCCAACAGGTGGCACTGATGGCGATGCGGTATTCGATATGACAGCACGTGAATCGAGAATTAATTTCAAGGGAAAAACAACTGCAGGGGATCACGCGCTTGGAATGGTGTTGGAAATGGATTTTCTTACCACAGGGTTTGGTAATGAGGCAGTCAGCAACAGCGTTTCACCACGGCTGCGCCACTATTTTTTAACCTATGATAATTGGTTATTTGGACAAACCTGGTCAACATTCATGGATACTGCCGCACTTCCTGATGCACTGGATTTTCTAGGCGCACCGGAAGGTACGGTTTTTATTCGGCAGCCAATGATCAGGTATAGTAATAACGGATTCCAGATTGCGTTGGAGAATCCAGAAACGTTTACCGACACGGGTGTGAACGATGACAATTCTGTACCGGATATTACAGCGAACTATAAGTTGAAGACGAACTGGGGGCATCTTAGATTTAATGGCCTTTTTCGTGAGTTGAAATATGATAATGGAACAACCGACGATTCCACTACAGGCTGGGGCGTGGGTATTAGCGGTAAGGTTAAGGTTCTGGATCGTGACGACATCCGCTTTGCTGTTAACTATGGTGACGGTATGGGGCGATACACCAGTTTGGGTGTGGCTCGAGATGCCGTGATCAATACGATAAACGGTGATCTGGAAACAGTGGAGTCAGTGGCGGGGTTTATAGCCTATCGTCATCTTTGGAACAGCAAATGGCGATCAAATCTGATTTTAAGTTTGATTGAAGTTGATAATCCATCCTCTTCACCAGCAACGTTGAATGAAAGTGCGAACAGTGTGCAGGTTAATTTGATGTATTCGCCAGTCAAGCAAATTACATTAGGTGCTATGTATCTTAAGGGTGAACTTGAAAAGGAGAGTGGTGATGATGGAGAACTCGACCGGATTCAATTTGCTGCAAAGTATGCTTTTTGAATGATGTCTAAGCATTGCTTAGAAAAGCGACAGGCCCCACATTACAATAATGTGGGGCCTATATATACCAAGTGAATATATTTCAGAGATGTGACAATGAAAAAATGTATTCTCATGTTACTGTTGGGTTTGTTCGTTGTTCCAATTCATGCTGCAAAGCTGATAATTCCAGATGCGTTTGAGTTTCTGGCTGTAGATGGAAAAGATATCGAACACTCACTGCTCGCACATACCAACACAGTGATGTTAAATGGAGGTGCACATAAAATTGCCTTGTACTACAAGGATGTTGTTATGGATTATGATCTTGGTTATGAGGGTGTCGTAAAATCCAAGCCCTTTATTGTTACATTAATCGCACAGCCAGGAGTGACCTATAGACTTCAACCGGATGAAATTGCCTACCAGGATAGGCAAGCCTATGCGAGGAGCCCTGTAATTAATATACAAAGTGATAAAACGAGGGTGAAAGTTGAAAGTGGAATTGAACGGTTAGTGCAACAACCGAGCAGGTGGACCAATGAGACAGTGCTGACTAAAAAACCAGAGGAAAGACAATCAACCACTATGACTGGGCTGAGTCATCAACATAACCTGGATGAGTCCGGAGAGAAGTTAAAGTACTGGTGGTTACAAGCAGACAAAAAGACACGACAGGATTTTATGAGTTGGGTCATTGGCAATTAACCTTGATTGATACAAGAGCAGGTTTAAATCCCCTAAAAGGGGGTTTCCTTGCTTTACTCCAAAATGGGTTACAGAGTGATTAAGCTCTCCTGCCACGCATTATTCCGGCGGATACTACCATTCCATTTTAATGATTAATCTTCGTTCACGGGCATGATCGAAAATCGAGGATAGAGTATTGGTAATATAAATAGAGTCAGCAAGGTGCTTGATACCAGTCCGCCTATCACAACAGTTGCCAACGGTCGCTGAACTTCAGAGCCAACGCCTGAGGAGAATAACATCGGAATTAATCCCAATGCCGCAATCGATGCAGTCATCAATACCGGGCGTAATCGCGAAAGAGCACCAACAAATACAGCGTCAGCTATTGATTCTCCTGCCTCGACGTTTTGATTGATGGCATTCACCATCACTACACCGTTAAGTACTGCTACACCGAACAGCGCAATAAAACCAATGGAGCCTGGGACTGATAGATACTGACCTGTAAAGTAGAGGGCAGCTATACCTCCGATCAGTGCCAGGGGAACGTTCAGCATGATCAATAGGGATTGCCCTACGGAGTGAAAAGCAAAGTAGAGCAGTAGAAAAATCAGTCCAAGAGAGAGAGGCACTACAATCATTAAACGCTGCTGGGCACGATGCTGATTCTTAAATTGGCCACCAAAAACCACAGAATAACCCGTGGGTAGATCAATCTCCTGTGTGATTCGTTGGCCTAGTTCAGTCACTAGTCCGCCCATATCACGGCCTTCTACATTGGATTGAATCACCACTCTGCGCTGTACATCATCACGCCTGATTTGTGGTGGACCAGATTCGATGATGACGTCTGCAACCTCACCTAAACGAACCCAGGCACCACCCGGTGCTTGTAGCACCAGTTGCTGCAGCGCCAGGCTATCCTTACGGTAACGCTTTTCCAGACGGACGGTAATATCATAACGTTCATTACCTTGGATAACCTGACCGGCTTCAGTGCCGCCTATTCCATCGGAAACCAGATCCATAATCTGTGATACAGGAATCCCGTAACGTGCCAATAACTCTCGACGCGGACGAATAGTAAGCTGTGCTTCACCTGCTATCTGCTCCATCTCAACACCACGGGTTCCTTCAACATCACGAGCCAGTGATTCAATAGCCCGGCCCTTTTCTGCAAGTAGATCAAGGTCGGGTCCGAATAGCTTGATAGCTAGCTGCGCCTTGACCCCGGAGAGCAACTCATCCACACGTGTCGCTATCGGTTGTGAGAAGGTGAGTAATAGTCCAGGATGGTTGGATAGTGCCTGTTCGAATTTTTTCTGTAAGCTGAATCGATCCTTTGCACTGGTCCATTCATTAATCGGCTTGAGTCCGACATAAATCTCTATGTTGGAGACCGGTTCCGGGTCGCCACCCAGTTCCGGACGACCGACCCTGCTTGATGCATAAGTCACTTCAGGAAATGCCATCAAACGTTGTTCAAGTTTTGATGCAACCCCAAGCGCCGTTTTCAGGCTGGAAGAAGGCGCAAGCGTAATCCGGATATTGATTGTTCCCTCTTCCAGTTCCGGTACGAACTCAGTACCTAATTGCGGCAGTAGCGCAATAGCGCCTGCAAACAGGGTAATCGCTATCACCACCACCAGCCATTTCATTTTTAGGGCATAACGAAGCGAGTGTCGGTATGCCCATTCGAGGGGGAGGAATACCGGGCTGTTACGGTGTTTAATCGGCCGATGAAAAGTATAAGTTGCGAGTGCGGGCATGACCACCAACGCAACGACCAATGATGTCAGCATGGCCAACACGATGGAAATGGCCATAGGTTGGAATAGCTTGCCTTCAACCCCTTGTAGCGTAAACAGGGGGGTAAAAACAACGATGATGATAATAACGGCATAAAATACCGGTCGACCTACTTCCCGTGCAGCTACCTGGATACGTAACGGGATACCGTGCCGGTCATGGGATGCGTTATAGGGATCGCTATCATCCTGCGACACTCGCTCTTTTGCCGATTGTTCATGGCTGGTATCGGGGTGGGATAGATGCTTAAAAATATTCTCCATCATCACCACCGAGCCATCCACCATCATACCGATGGCGATCGCAAGTCCACCCAAAGACATCAGATTGGCTGACAGGCCCCAATAGCTCATGGCAGTCAATGCCAGTCCCACTGAGAGAGGGACAGAGATCAATACCAGCATAGTAGCCCTGATGTTAAGCAGAAACAGCAGTAGCACGACCACAATAAGCATGAAAGCTTCAGTCAGTGCCCGGCTGACGGTCTCTACCGCCTGTTCCACCAGGTCAGCCTGGTCATAGAAGGGTTCAATGGTGACGCCATCCGGCAGTGCTTGCTGAATGGCGGGTAACCGTGTTTTGACAGCATCAATGGTTGCCTTGGTGTTGGCCCCCAGGCGTTTAAGTATAATACCGGCAACCACCTCGCCCAAGGGTTCAGGTCTACCTTCTGCAGTACGGCGTGTCATGGTCACAGCCCCCTGGCGGATCTCACCGCCAAACGCTACCTGGGCAATATCTGCGACACGCACCACAACACCATCTTCATCCCGCAGAGGGATGTTGCTGATGTCATGCAGTCCATCCTCGTCTGCGCGCACCCAGCCTACACCGCGAATGACCAGTTGCTCAGCACCGCGATCGAGGTACCAACCACCTGCATTTCGATTGTTATTCTCAATCGCTTCAGCAATCTCTGCGATACTGATACCGTAAGAGAGTTGTTTGCTGGGATCGACCTGTACTTGGTATTGACGCACTTCACCGCCATATGAGAGAACATCGGTGATCCCATCCAGGGGCAGAAGCAGTAGTTTCACTACCCAGTCATTGAGACTGCGTAGTGCGATTGCATCATGCTTGTCAGGGTCCTCGGAGCGCAGAATATATTGATAGACTTGTCCCAGACCGGATGTATTCGGTCCCATTTCGGGTGATCCCACACCGTCGGGAATCTGTTCCCGGGCATCCTGTAAGCGTTCAAATACGAGTTGACGAGCAAAGTAGATATCGGTGCCCTCGTTGAAGACGACAGTAATGACGGAGAGTCCGGTCTTTGATATGGATCGTACCTCCTGCACATCGGGGAGTGCATACATCACCGCTTCAATAGGATAGGTAATAAGCTGTTCTACCTCTTTGGCCGCTAAACCCCGAGCCTCGGTGTTGATCTGGACCTGGACATTGGTGACATCGGGAAAGGCATCAAGATTGAGCCTAGGTATCAAAATCACAGCAGTTCCTACTGTAACCAACAAGCTGAGCATAACCAGTAGACGATTCGCCACTGACCAGTCGATAATGCGATTGAGCATGGTAGCCTCCTAATGGTTATGTACGTCAAAGCCTGACTTGGCCAGCTCCGACTGGATAAAGAAGGCGCCTTGAGTGACAACCCGTGTACCCGGTTCAAGTCCTTCTATTACGGCAACACCAGGCAGTTGCCGAATCAGCGCCACCTCGACGGGTTCGAACTCGTCCGTTTCCTCCTCAACAAAGACTTGCCAGTCCCCATCGGGGCTACGCAGCAAGGCTTCAGTCGGGACTGTAAGTGCTGTTTCTCCTGGTGTACCAATTTCTATCTTTGTGGTGACGAATTGCCCCGGGTGCAGTCGGTCATCCGGATTAGGAATTTGCAGGCGAATAGCCAATGTGCGTGTTTTCTCATCCAGTTCATGGTGAACCTGAATGACTTTGCCATCGATCCATTGGTTGTCGACCTCTACCCGTGCAGGCGCATTGATGTTGAGCTGATAGAGTGATTGTGGATTGATTCTGGCCTCTACCCACAGCGTTGACTCATCAGTAAGTTCAAACAGCAGTTCCCCGATATCAACCATTTGACCGAGTACGAAGTCATCCCGAATGACAGTCCCAGCCTGTGGGGCGAGTAGGGTGAAGCGGCCGTCTGCACGACTGATATTGCCTTCATCGATCAGACGTCTAGTCTGGCTGGGTGTCATACCATAAGCAAGGAGTTTTGCTTGGGACTGTTGATAGGTGACTTGAGCCTGCAGAAAGCGTCGTTCTGAGACAACTTTTTTACCCAGCTTTTTTACCCTTTGCCACTCTTTGGCTGCCACTAATAGTGCAGCTTGTGCCTCTGACATGGAGACACTGGATAGGGTCACCAGAGGCTGCCCCTCAGTCACTCGCTGAGCGCCAAGGAAGGCTGAAAGCCGAGGCGGTTAGTCCCCGGTAGGCGTGAGGCGAGACTGTAGACCCGTCGTGCCTTGCGCCAGAGGGGATGCAAAGCGAGCATCCGAACACGGCGTCCAGTCATTTGGGAACTGACGGCGGAGTGGTCACGAGCTTGCGATGTGATCACGTAGTGTCAGTGACCAGGACCGTCCGGGGCACTAATAGGTTGTCAAAGATCGAGTGTCTTTTAGGCCTGGGACGCCTAAAAGACATCACGAGATCGAAGACTCACTTGTGATTACCTAAGCGTACATGACGTTTTACTACTTGGGCCTCAATACGAGGGATAACCCGGCTGGAGGCATATGCATTAAGACGTATCTCTCCAGGGGCTTCAATCTCATTGGGAATTGGGCGTAGTTGAAGTATTTCAACCAAAATACTAGCGCTTAGACGTTGCTCTTGATTGAGGTGGACCCGGTTTTCCTGTTCATGCAGATGTTCATCTTGCCCTGTTTGTTCCTCTTCATGATCATGCTTGTTGCCGGCTTCTATTTGGTGGGTCTCTTCTGTATCTTCGTGTGGGTGGTCATCAACAGCAATCAGTGGGTTGGCATATAGAAATACCAGAATAAAGAGACAAAGGGTTAGGTTTTTAATATTCATCGTCATTACCGCTCCTCTGCTGTGATTATCAGCCAACTGTTCAATGTGCCTGAGGCCGTCAGCCAGGTGGTCCAGGCATTCCACAATTCACCTTTCAGTTTGAGACCGGCAATCCGGGTATCAATCGCTTGCTTGATCTGTAGCAGGTAGTCACTGGTGCTCATCTCACCAGCCTGCCATTGAGTCTCAAGAAGTACGCTATGCTGCTCTAGACTGGTGCGACCCAGGGATGTCCATTGAGACCAGGCATCTGAAATCAGACCATAACGTTCTCTGGCGCTTTTGATAGCAGCCATTACGTTTCGCAACGATTGTTGTGCATTTTGTTCAGCCTGTATGGCTAATGCTTGCGCTGCATCCACGCTACTTCGGAAGTCATTTCTTATCTGCAAGGGTATGGAGAGCGAGAGAGCGAGCAGGGTCTCATCACCTTCACGCCCCGCACTCAATCCAATATTTGGATCGGGTTTTCGCTGCTGGTCAATCGTATGGATATTGATTTGCGCTACTTGTGCTGACTGCAGCGCCAGTTTTACCTGAGGATGACGTTGTGCAAACGATGAATCATCTAACTGATTGGGAAGCTGACCCGGGTAGCGATTAAAGTAATTGATATTGCTCTCAAGTGAATGGCCACTGAGGCTTAGAAAATCATTTCTGGCACGGATTAATGCCAACCGGTTTTCGGTATCCTCAATCATCGCTTCAGCCAGAGACAGGCGCGCTAACTCCAGCTCGGATTGTGCTATATCCCCAGCGGCAAATCGTTGTTCGGCAAGTTGAACAAATCGACTTAGTTGTTCACTGCGTTTAGTGCTTTGCAGGCAAATTTCTTTATTGATGGATATTTCGGATACCGCGCTCAAAATTTCTGAAGCCTTTGTTTGTTTCATGGCATCAATATTTAACTTGTTAACAGCTAGCTTAGCCTGTGCAGATTGGGTCAGCGCTGCTTGTTTGTCATGCCAATCTATGGTTTGTGAGAGTCCGAGAGTCAACGTATTGATATCGGTTCGCTCAGCTTCGATTTCAAACTCGGGATTGTTCAGCGGTAGATCTGCACCGGTAAGATTTGCCCGAGCAGCATCCAGGGCTGCCTGGGCAGCTTGTATCTCAGGGTTAAGTACAGTTATTTGATTAACGAGTGTTGCAAGTTGGCGGAGTGGCTCATCATTGGATAAACGATGCTCTGCACCTGTTGCCTGTGACCCAGTTGTCATGATAAATAGGCAAGTTAGTATGCCTACATGTTTACAATTTAAAAGCAGCATTACCTGATTTCCGAAAATGAGTAAGTAACGATTGCCTGCTATGTGTCATTGTCTGCCAGGTGACAAGACAAGTATCACTGATTGTGCGGAGTCAATTGATTATCAGCTAACCAGAGATCCCACTAGCATGGCTCGATAGTCAGAATCAGATGTGGATGGGAGGGCGGAGAAGTGGGTTGGGTGAGAATGAACTTGAGGAGATAGCGTAGACAGTCTGTGCTGGATCACTATCGATGGGCAGCAATAGGCTCTCACTATTTTTCAATCCGATTAGATGCAATACACCGTGGCAACAATGGTCGCAACCTATATTTTCATCCACATCGTTTGGTTGGGATGGATGATGATCACTGATTGCATGTGTCTGGTCAGTCGAAAGCTCAATATGTAGATCTGCAGCCATAGCCATTCCATACCCGAGGATAGAAATAACAAGCCATGTGGTGAGTAAGCGGTGCAGCATTGGTAATATTGAGAATCGTATTTTTTATTTTGTCTAAGATGACATCACGCGATGATTTAATCAAGGCCTACTCATGCTATTAAGATGTCGGCTTAATAGTGTCCTTATAGAAAAACAGCCTATTGTTCTGATCCCCTGCATCTGATGGTTGTATTTCTACACCGGCCCCATCAGTACATCCCTGTGCTGATGGGGCTGGCGTTGTATAGGGGCAATTTTTATCATTCTCATGGGAATGATGATCAATCAGGATATGATGCCATCGTCGAGTCGACTTGACTCAATTAAGAAATCGTAACACTGATCGCAATGCTCCTTGTCCGAACGAAGCTTCATGGCTGCCCGAGGGTGTTGGTTGAGATGACCGCTGATACCGTAGATATCATTGAATCCCCACTCGATCTCTTGGCGCAGTGGAACGAATACATCCTGTATGGCCTTGTAGATCGGTTCCACGTCGAATTTGGGATTTTTGAGAAAATTGAGTAACAGTTCCAGGTTGCAGTTGCCTGCACCGCGGCCAATGCCATTGATGGTGGCATCCAGTAGATTGACACCATCGATGATAGCCTGTTGGGTATTGGCAAACGCGAGTTGCTGATTATTGTGCGCATGGAAACCGAGTTCCTTGCTGGGGGCATATTTTTTGTAAAGACTCAGGTAATCGGTGACTTGTTCGGAGTAGAAGGCACCATAGCTATCGACCAGGTAGAGGTAGTCAAGCTCAGCTGTCTCTTCCACTTGGTTGAGTGCTTCGATTAGCTCGGTGCGAATAGCCGCAGAGCAGGCCATGATATTGATGGTGGTCTCATAACCCATATCTTTGGAGCGTTTGACCAGGTCCAGGCCTTTGTCAATGTCGGGCACATAACAGGCTACACGGGCCATATCGAAGGGGCTCTGCTCACGAGGCTTCAGGTTGTCGACATCCACCCGTCCGATATCAAACATCACCGCAACCAGTGGGCGATTTTCGCACTCGTGGGAGTCGATGACCATTTTCAGGTCGTCATCGTCACAAAAATTCCATTTACCGAATTTGTCACGGGGGTACTCTTCACTGACCGCGAGTTTTTTTCCAAGTTCGATAATGTCCACGCCGGAGTCGCAGGCTGCGCGATAGACTGCCTTTACGAAATCGTCGGTGAAGTGGTAGTTGTTGATCAGACCGCCGTCTCGAATGGTACAGTCCAGGACTTTGAGCTCTTTGCGAAACACGTTGGATTTCCTCGTGACTTGTTATGAGTGGATGATCGGGATTGGTATGGCTAGATCAGAATCATAGAGAATATTGGCTATTTAGGTCAGTATCAGATTGAAATTCCGCTAGCGCCGTACATTTTAGCTGATTGGTTGTACACAGACTACCGGTTTGTGCTGGGAAAATAACTACTATTGGCCGTAAACCGAATGCATCTGACTGGCGATACGGCTTTGATCCTTAATCTCGTTCAGCGGGTATTTAACAATTACACCGAAGCGCTGTAACTCACCGATTTTGATTTCAGCATAGGGGACATCGCTACCCATTTCTGGATCGACCTTGACATTATGGTGATTCAGGCAGTCATTTTTGTTGTCGAGGCCACAATAGCTTGTCGGCTGGTTGAGGACATTGATCAGTAGCTCCAGATAGTCATTGATATTCTCCAATCCTCGAGAGGAGAGGGCAAGTTTCTGTTCAGTCTCGGCGAGTTGTTTGGTCAATTGTGCCTGTCTGTTTTGAGTTTTATGTGATGCTTCAGTGCCAAAGTCGAGTGAGCCATGCTCCGCCTGCAAAGATCGGAGCATCATCTGCAGGTGGATGCGTTCCCGTTCCAGGTCGGCCTTCTCTTCAGTATGGCGAGCAATTTTTAGCACACCTTCAGCGACCAAGTGTTGAAAGGCGCGCTGACGTAAATCGAGGCGTACTCCAGCTTCAGAATCAGCTGGTTTAACCAGTTGATGAGCTGTGAAGTTGACCACTTGCTGCATGACTTCACCATGTATCATCTCACCCTTGAGGGCGTGACCCAGGATTGTCTTTTCCTGACGAATCATCACCATCAGGGCGTAGCCATGGCTGAGGGTAAAGCTGTCTGGTTTTTTTGCGAAATCACGGAATGATTTAGAATGGCTGAACAGATGTTCCATCTGATCCGAAGAGCCGAAATAGGCATAGACACGCGGGTCACTTGAGTAGGTTTTAGAGTTTATCTCAATGGGTCCGGGAATCTGTGCAATCAGGCTATCCAGGTGGGTAAGGGCTTTTTCGACAGCCGGTGTTAATCTTTTTCTGTAGCCTGAAACCAGATTTAGGCGTGAATCAAAGTACTTGACTGCCAGATCGATATGTTTGTCCAGCTCATCTCGTGAATATTTGGAGTTGTCACTCTCGTTTGAAGTAAATAATTTTCTTAGCAATGAGAACATCGCAACTTAATCCTCTCGGTATTGTGGTTATTCTCTCTGTAATATAGTTGTCATGTACGTATATGCTCAATTATTTTGGCTCTTCAGGGAAATTTGTGGACAGTATTCCCTGGTCCCATCATTCTGGCGCATGCCCACTACTATCTGGAATTAACTTCATTGATCTGTGCCTGGGTTTTACACCTATCGTCTGGTAACGCTATCTACAACTTAACCACCAAGCCCGAATAGTCTTTGTCTTGTTCATTAAAAGAACTGGGGGGGGCAGGGCCCCACCCTATGGTCCATTTCGAGGTGTAGGGTGGAGCCCTGCTTCTCGGTAAGACGCTGAAAGTTTACTGCTCATTTACAACTGGGCATCCAGTCGATCACTCACTATCAGTCGCATTATTCCGATTGAACTGCTGTAACAGTACTGTCATATACGCTTGATATGTTGTGTTCATGGTCCCATAGAGGGCACAAACTTCTTACGGTAGATTCAAGGGGCGAGGTATGGGCAAGCTTGCCAGTAAGTTACGCATTGGAGAGAAGATCGGATTTGGCTTTGGGCTTGTCGGCCTGCTTTTTCTCGGTGTGATTTGGCAGTATCACTCGACCCTGCAGCAATCGCTTGTGGATTACCAACACCTTCAGGATCACTTCGGTGCGAAAAAAAGTCATGCGCAAGAGATAGAGAGCAGTATGCTCGAAGCGCGGCGTGTGGAAAGGGATTTTATTATTCACCGAGATGAATCACTAGTGGTGGAAGTGGATCGACATGTGAAAGATGTTATTCAACGTGCCGAGGAACTTGGCGGTATCGATCAATCGGCAGCGCAGACTGCAACAAGGATCACTGAACTTACCAATATCTACCATCAACAATTTCTGATGATTGTGGATGCATGGCGGATGAAAGGTTTTGATCATAATTCCGGCTTGCAAGGGGCATTTAGAGATACAGTCCATGAGTTGGAATCGATGGCTGGTCACTTCAAGGTGGGTAGCCTCTACCTGCAGCTGTTACAGATACGCAGAAGTGAAAAGGACCTTGGACTTAGGTATGAAACCCAATACAGGGACAAGGTTCTCCAACTGGTTGATATCTTTAAGATGAAACTGGCCGGCTCCGAGCTAGCGCAAGAGGTTCGAGCTGAATTACTTCAGGAAATTGAAACTTATCGTGAGACCTTTGAGGTCTATGCGTATGGTGTACTTGCCAATCAGGATGTGAGTGGTGGAAAGGGACCCTTTCGGCAAGCAGCTCACCGTCTTGAAGCACTGCTTAACAAACACTATGTTCCTGATCTGGAGCAAAATATCCTGCAGCTGAGACGACGGGAGAAGGACTATCTATTAAGGGATGATAAGGGTTATGTAAAGATGGCGCTGCAGGAGCTTGAGCGTATCAGGGCCCAGGTTGATGGGTCGATGATTTCTGTACAAGACAAAACCATGATCACCCATTTGATGGAGAACTACCAAAGGGATTTCAAAGCACTTGTCGAGCAGAATGATCGTATCGATAAAATCACTGATGAGATGAAAAAAGCAGTTTCTGAAATTGCACTGCTGGTCGAGGATAATGTTGTCAACGCCAACCAGATGATGAATCAAATGGCGTCGAATATTAATACCTCTTCACATGCACGTGAGAGGCTTATGCTTTGGATCGCTGCTGGAGCTGTTTTATTGGGTATTTTCTTTGCGGTAACCATTACTTTGCGCATTGTTCACCCACTACGAAGAATGGCGGGTCTACTCGATCAATTGGCTTATGAGGAGCCGGTCGAGAGGATGCCTTTTGTGCATGGCAGTCGAGATGAGGTCAACGCAATGGCTGAGTCAGTCAATACCATGGCTGATCATAAGGTACGATTTATCGCTTGGTGGAAGATGTCGATGGAAGAAGCCGATGCCTGTGAAAGACTTGAAGAAGCAATGATGGATGTATCGGCAGGAAGTAAGACATCGAGTGTGGAAGTTCAGGATGCTGAGAAGGAACTGTTAAGCGCAATTATAAACAGGCGTGGATTGCTCTCAGAGCAGTATCGGGAAATCTCCAGATTAAACAGTGGTATCGCTGAGAGGGCGGAAAGGCTACTGGAGGAACACCCCAGGGGTGAATCGGAGGTTTCCATCAATACGATTCGCCATTTGGCCAAATCGATACGTAATATCCTCGAAATGACCACCATGCCGGATAGCGCCAAGCCCGTGGTTAGCTAGCCTCTGTCCAGAACGGCCTTGCTTTATTATTAACCCGGCAGCTCAATATGGCGTGTTCAGGGCTTCAAGAATGCCCTTGATCAAGGCGTGGCTGGCTGGCAGACAGGTGAATACTCAGCGTGTCTGGACGGTCATTCGCTAGGAATCGATACAACCAGTACAGGTATTTTACAGTGGCGAATTACCCGGCGGGCCGTATCACCCATCAGCCCACCCTGCAAAATACCACGGCCACGTTTGCCGATGACCACAAGGTCGTAGCCACCCGATTGGGCATGTTCTATGATCCTGTCACCGGGTTCACCCATATCCACAATCACGTCATAAGAGACGTAGTGTGATGCTTCGTTGTTATCCATGGTGTCTTCACAAAACTGCTGGATGCTATCTTTTATCGACGCGTCTCCCCGTTTTCGTTGGATCAGAATATCCCTAGCCTCCTCGATATTGCGGTTCCTGATTTCGTTCCACAGATCTTCACTAAAATAGCCCTCGAGAAACTTCTCGAACTCCCGGGATTCAACCACATGAAAAACAGTCAGCTCTGCACCGTAGGTATTGGCCAGACTGGCGGCATGTGGAAACGCCAGGCGGCCCTCTTCAGAGAGGTCTGTTGTGTAAAGGATCTTTTTGTAACCGATCCGGGGTAATTTTGAGTGGGGCATAACTGATCTCGCTTGATTAGGTCTTTGCAGGCGCCTTCTTGAACCAGTCCAGCCAGATACCGCTCAGTAACCAGGAATAGCCATAGGTGCCGAGCAGGATCAATACAAAGCTCACAGCAATATCTGTTGTGCTGCCATTCAGTGAGAAGCCGGGTACATAGCCAAACAGGAAGGGACCCAAGTAGAGAAATTTGGCGAACTTAAATGAGGTGAATGCGGTCTTCCACATGTTCGCCTTGGCAATGGTGGCCCCGGCAAAGGCTGCGATACAGACCGGTGGTGTGATATTGGAGTCCTGCGACAGCCAGTAGACGATCATATGAGCGGCTATCGGATTAATACCCAGTTCCGTCAGGGCCGGTACTGCAACCACAGCGGTAATCAGATAGGCAGCGGTTACCGGGACACCCATACCAAGAATCAGTGAGGCCAATGCGATCAGCAGGATGGTCAGCCACAGTTTGCCATCGGCCAGTTCGATGACGATATCTGCGAAGGTGAGTACCAGGCCGCTGTAGGTGAGGACACCGATGATAATACCGATGACCCCCACAGTGGCGCCGATCTTCAAGCTCGATTCAGCACCGGCGCGGGATGCATTCAGGAAGCCTTTCAGGTCGATGCGGGTCTCCTTGCGGAACCAGCTGACAATGATACAGGTGACAATACCCAGGATGGCGGAGTAACCGGGTGAATAGCCTGCCAACATGAAGATTGTGATCATCACCAACGGCAGCACATAGAACCACTCTTTTTTAAAGATCTCTTTTGCGCTTTCTTTGGATTTTTCACCCACGATATTATAGCGCTTGGCCTCGTAGTGGACCATGACGAAGACACTGAAGAAATACATAAAGGCAGGAAAAATCGCCACCAGCATGATTTGGGAATAGGGCACGCCAGTCAGTTCCGCCATGATGAAACCACCTGCACCCATGATCGGGGGCATGAACATGCCGCCAATAGAAGCCGCCGGTTCGATGCCGCCTGCTACATGGGGTTTGAACCCGGCCTTTTTCATCATCGGAATGGTGAAGGCGCCGGTGGATACGGTATTGGCGATGGCACTACCGGATATGGAGCCGAACAGTCCACTGGCAATCACTGATACCTTACCCGGGCCGCCGATCTTGTGGCCGACAGCGGCCAGTGGAAAATCGATGAAAAAGCGTTGAGCGCCACTCTTCTCCAGAAAGGCGCCGAATATCACAAACAGGATGATATAGGTAGCCAACACATTGGCCATGATGCCGAATACACCATCACTCTTATAGAAGATGCTGGTACACAGATCCGGGAAGGTATCACCCGCATGAGAAATTATCTCAGGCGCATACTCACCGAATACCCCATACAGAATCATGATTGTACCGATGATGACGAACACACTACCGACTACCCGACGAGCCAGTTCGATACCGATCAGCACACCGACCATGGCGATCCATTTATCCAGTTCGGTCTCCGCACCGGCGCGATAGTTGATGTCCTCGAAGTTGAGAATCCAGTAGCCGATGGAGCCTATTGATGCGGCGATCAGTAGGTAGTCCAAGACACGGCCCCAGACAGTGGGTGTGCGATAGAGCATGAACACCAATATATAGGTGATGATGATGTAGATACCGCGATGGTACTGGGTTGCTGCGGGCTCAAATAGGGAGGAATAGGAATAGAAGAGCACCAGGAACAGCGCCATGGCGTCGAACGTTATCTGTTCGATTCGATGGAGTTTCTCGTAGAGCATCGTGATATCCGCCAGCTAAGATAAAAGAATGCCGAAAGACGACATCGCAAGATGTCGTACTTCCGGCGTTTTTTTATTTATTACAGTAAACCCTTTTCCTTCCAGAATTTCTCTGCACCCGGATGCATCGGGGTCACGATACCATTCACACCCGTCTCTATGGCCATCTCCTTGAAAGTCTTTTTCTGGGCGACCATGTGGGCCAGTCCCTCTTCCGTGTAGATCATGGAGAGCAGATTGTAGACATCATCGTCCGACACTTTGGCATTGGCCACCCAAAGGGCGGAATCCTGGAACGATGGGGATTCCTCTTCAACGCCCTTGTATGTGCCGGCAGGAATAGCCAGCTTTGTGAAGTAGGGGTATTGTTCAAAGAAACCGCTCTCTTCTGCATCCTTACCGACGTTCACCAGTTCGATGTCGTTGGTCTGGGCAGCCATGATGACCGCACCGCTAGGGAATGCAGTAAAGAGCCAGAAGGCATCGAGTTGGTTGTTACCGAAGGCGGCAGCAGCGTCATTGTAGCCCATGGCATTGCGTTCCACGTTCTCCCATACGCCCATGTGGCTGAAGAACAGTTCACAGTTGGCGAATGCGCCGGAACCGGCATTACCCACGCCTACCTTTTTACCTTTCAGATCCTTAACGCTCTTGATGCCGGAACCCTTTTTGGTGACCAGTTGGGCCGGGGCACCATACAAGTATGAGACAGCGAGGACGTCTTCATACTTCTTGGTATCATTCTTCAGTTTACCTTCGCGTCCAAGAAAGACATGGCCGGAATAGACCACACCAAAATCGGCGCGACCCTTGTTAACCTTACGCAGATTTTCAACTGATCCTGCGGAAGATTGGGCTTTTAATTTGAAATCCTTGGATTTTTTAACCGGTCCGAAGACCTGTACTGCATTGGCGACTACCTGAAATGTCCCGCCAGCTGGACCACCACTGAACACCAGGCGCTTAGCGGCATTGGCTGCACCGGGAAGAGCTAGTAGCAGGGTTAAGGCGGCGACGCTGCCGGCCAGAATCGATCTACGTTTGATCAACATCGAATAACCTCCGGAATGGATGATTTTTTGTGGTTATGAAAAAACAGCCGACACTTCGTTCAGCTGCGATAGAGAAGCAGTGTGTTGAGAGGTGGGTCCCGCAAGAGAGGGGCAGCCCATACCTTTCTGTCCAGGCATACAATCTGTTGGCATATGACAGAATGCCCAGGGTCATGTTAGTGCCATAGTTTTCTTGATGTGCCATTTTCGTTCTTATATTGGCATGCCAACCATAGCGTAAGGGCCGAAAACCCACGCCAATTCGTTCCCTAAACATAGACGAATAATGTGCTCTTTGCCAGTTGGTCGTGTCTTATCGGTCCAAATTGTTTTTATTTTATCCAATAAAAACATTTGGTTAATAGGGTATTCGAGTTATCCTTGTCAGCTTTCGCAGCACCGGCTGACCATATCGAATGATTCATCTGCTTCGAAAATGGCATTGATATATAGAGGGCGTTCTCGGTCAGCATATTGAATTTGCGCTGTAAGTCATCGCTTAACCACAATCAAGCTATGGATTTAAGATGTTTCAAAAGGGGAGGTTTTGAGAGTGGTCGGGTCTAATTTCGTAATGCTCAACCGTTAAGGATGATTGTTATGTGTGATAGTCGATGGATACTGGCTGGCCTTTTATTGATATCAGTAACCTCTCTGGTTGCTTGGGATAAAACAGATCTCGATCATTTCCTAGAGACGGGTGAATGTAATGGTTGTGATCTGGAAGGTATTGATTTACGAAATGCACAACTCAATGGAGTGAAGCTACGTTGGGCCAAAATGAAAGGGAGTGATCTGCAGGGGACCGATTTACAGCGTGCAGATCTGACCGGTGCAGATCTTCAACAGTCCAATATGACAGGGACTCATCTTGATGGTGCGATAATGCAAGGTGCAAAACTGCGTGGCGTGGATCTCAGCGAAACCAGCTTGATAGGTGTCGACTTGCGTTGGGCGGATATCACCCATTTAAACGTGGATGTTGCCCTGGAGTCGATTGATCTTATCGGTGTGCTGCTGGAAGGTGCCCGTTTTGATCATGGGGTGAGGTGTGGGCCGTTTCCAGCGAAGGGCGGGTTTGGCTGTGCTTCTCGTAGATAAACAATAGTCGTACGATTGAAGCATCCGCTAGTTGAGTGAGTTCTAAGCCTGGATAGCTGATCAGATGACTATTGTTCAATCTTTAGATTCGGAAGATCAGTATTGCCGATGACGTGCAATACAATTCCTACACCAACGAAAAACACAACGCTGGCCATCAAGCTGGCAGTAATCGGATCAAATGTGCCCTTTCCAAAATAGAAGGCAGCAACTCCACAGGCAATGGCGGTCAGATAACTGATGACGGCTATTACAACCAGTACTTTTTGAATGGGTCTGCGTTTGTGCAATTGAATGTCCATTGTTGGTGAGGGGGTGAGTATAGCCTGTTACGCAGTTGTATCCTACGGAAACCTGTATATATCGATCTGCACATGCTCAGTCAGTACAGAATCTATGGGGAGGTACCCTAGGTGCGACAGGGCCGCACCCTTGTGCAATTGCAGTGATGATGATGCGGGCCTTTGGGGGGATGGACGTCCACCCGCAGCCTGTTTTACAGGCCCTGATACCCGATTAACCAGGGGAAGGGCCTGTTTTAGCGGAATTGCTGAAGTAGCATTCACGCAGGGTCCGGGCTGCCTGTTGCATGTTTTCAAGCGCTGGAATGACTTCTTGCCATTGACGGGTCTTGAGTCCACAGTCCGGATTCAACCACAAGCGTTCAGGGGGTATGTATTTCAATGCCTGCTGCATTAAAGTCAATATGCTATCTGTACAGGGTATGTTTGGTGTATGGATATCATAGACACCTGGACCGATCTGGTTGGGATATTCAAATGCTTTAAATGCATCGAGCAGTTCCATGTTGGATCGGGATGTTTCGATTGTAATCACATCAGCATCCATCGAAGCAATAGCCTCGATAATATCGTTGAACTCCGAGTAGCACATGTGAGTGTGGATTTGGGTGGAATCCTGCACACCATTAGCAGATATCTTGAAAGCTTGTACTGCCCAGTCGAGATAGCTTTGCCATTCACTAGGTCGCAGTGGTAAGCCTTCCCTTAATGCAGCCTCATCGATCTGAATAATATGAATACCGGCCTCTTCCAACGCCAGCACCTCATCACGCAGGACTAGTGCCAATTGCAAGCAGGTATTGGCATAGGGTTGGTCGTCACGCACAAAAGACCAGTTGAGCATGGTGACTGGGCCGGTAAGCATACCTTTTACCGGTTTGTCCGTGAGGGACTGGGCATATCCAGTCCAGTCGAGGGTCATGTTCCTGGTGCGTTCGATATCACCAAAAATAATCGGAGGCTTTACGCAGCGGGAGCCATATGACTGGACCCAACCAAAGCGTGTGAAGGTGAAACCATCAAGCTGCTCACCGAAGTATTCCACCATGTCGTTGCGTTCTGCCTCGCCGTGTACAAGAATGTCCAAGCCGATTTTTTCCTGTTGCCTGATGCAGTAGACGATCTCCTGCTGCATCGTTGAATCATATTCAGCCGATGTGATCTTTCCGTTTCGATAGTCGCGACGACACTGTCTGATCGTGTTTGTTTGAGGAAAAGAACCAATGGTAGTTGTTGGGAATAGTGGTAATTGAAATCGATCAGTTTGGCGTTGACTGCGGATTGAGTAGGGGCTTTGACGTTGGGCCATGGAAGCAGTGATTTCGGTCAATCGTTTGTGAACGTCTGATTTATGCACCCGCAGGGATTGCTTTCGTCCGAGGATAGCACTGGCATTCTCATCCAGAGCGGTCGCTACTGCTTTACGACCATGATTGAGTGCGGTGGCGATCGTACTCAGTTCATCCAGTTTCTGATTGGCAAAGCTGAGCCAGGATCGGATCTCAGGATCGAGTTGATCTTCGCTTTCCAATTCAATGGGGACGTGTAAAAGCGAACAGGATGGTGCAAGCCATAATCGATCATAAAGGCGACAGTGAATGGGCTCTAACCAATCCAATAGCTCATTCAGATCACTCTTCCAGATATTCCGGCCATCAATGATACCAAGAGAGAGAATCTTGTGTTTCGGTAACCAATCGATAACCTGATTGACCTCCGCTCTGCTTTGACTGGTATCAATATGCAGACCCGCTACCGGTAGCTCACAAGCCAGTTGCAGGTTCTCACGTAGTTGACCGAAATAGCTGGTCAGTAACAGCTTAAGTGGACCGCCTTGCAGCTGGTAATAACACGTGCGTAAGGCGTACTGCCATGCTGGGGAGAGTTCAGTTACCAGGATTGGCTCGTCGATTTGTATCCATTCAATGCCCTTGTCAGCAAGTGTTGTCAGTAATTCTCCATAGACGGGAAGTAGTCGTTGTAAGAGGTCGAGTCTTTCACTGTCATCCTTGCTTTTACCTAGCCAGAGGTAGGTGACAGGGCCGAGGATGACCGGCTTGATGCTTTTGTTATCTGCGTTAGCTTCTTCGATCTGGGAAAGCAAAGGATCGGGATGTAAATTAAACTGTGTTGCCTTGTGAAATTCCGGAACAATATAGTGGTAGTTGGTGTTGAACCACTTGGTCATCTCCGCTGCTACTGCAGGTGGTGTGTCATCGGTGGAGCGACCGCGGGCAACCCGAAAGTAGTTATCCAGGGGACTGATCCCCTCTCCTTTATTGAAGCGGGGAGGGATATTGCCCAGTAGAAAACTGGTATCCAGAACGTGATCATAGAGTGAGAAATCCGCCACGGTCAGCCAATCCAGCTGGCTTTGACGTTGTAGATTCTCCAGTCGAAGTTGCTGTGCAGTCGACTGTAACGCGCTTAGATCGATATTGCCCTGCCAATAGGCCTCAAGGGTGAATTTCAGCTGCCGTTTGTCACCGATGCGGGGGAAACCCAGATTGTGTGTTGTTGCCATGATCCCTGCCGTGTTAATCGTTAATCAATTGGACGGGGATTGTATTGAGCTAAACTATGAAAATATAATGATCATAATTCCATAAACAATGAATTATATGCATAGATGATTGAACTGACACACCTAAAGGTCATAGCCGCACTGCAGCGTCACGGAACACTCACGGAAGCGGCCAACTCGCTCTGTCTAAGCCAGTCCGCACTTTCACATCAGATACGTTATTTAGAGAAAAAACTGGGTATGGCGATCTGGGAGAAGGAGGGTCGCAGGCTCAGATTGACACGTGCGGGAGATCTTATGCTGAACTCGGCAGATAAGATTCTGCCTTTGTTGGAACAGACTGAGCAGACTCTCAAGGCCTATGCAGACGGAAAGCAAGGCATTTTGCGCATTGGGGTGGAGTGCTATCCCTGCTATGAATGGCTAACGGGTGTCATTTCTGATTATCTGCAATTGGCGCCGGATGTCGATGTGGATATCTTTCACCAGTTTCAATTTTCCGGTTTTGAAGGATTATTGAACCGACATATCGATATGCTGATAACGCCGGACAGGGGGGATCATGCCGAACTGCTCTTTGATCTCCTGTTCGAGTACGAACTGGTATTGCTTGTGGCAGACTCTCACCCTTTGGCGAGTACCACATGGGTCAAGCCAGACCAATTGGCAGATGAGTGTTTGATCACTTTTCCCGTTGCAGCAGAACGCATTGATATATTGACCCAGTTCCTCTGGCCGGCTGCGGTCAGGCCGGATAATCTCAAACAGATCGAGTCGATTGAGATCATGTTGCAGTTGGTAGCCTTTAGTCGCGGTGTTTGTGCCTTGCCAGGCTGGTTGGCTGCTAAAGTATCCCGACAACTGCCCATAAAATCCGTGCATCTGGGCAGGCAGGGCATTTACCGGAAACTGTATGCCGCCTTTCGTCGCGAAGATGCTGGAATTAACTACCTACAGGAATTTATCAAACTGAGTAAACAATTTTCACTGACAGGTGATTTGAAGCGTTTGGGAACAAGGCCATGAAAAAATTTCTTCAGTGGCGAGATGATTGGTATCTTGGGGTTGACGAAATTGATCAGCAACATCTGGCTTTAGTGGATTTAGTAAATAGGATTGCACAATCACTGGAAGATTCAGAGCAACCCTCTGGAAGCGAGGAAACTGCCATGGATTTGTTGCTTCTACTTCAGGATGAAACCAGATCTCATTTCAAGGATGAAGAGACTTTTATGCGCATCCATGATTACCCTGATCAGAGGAGTCATCATCGTGAGCACGCACTGTTGCAGGCTGAACTCAAGGATCTCATAAGAGAAGTTGAGGAAAAAGAGAGATTGCTTGATTTAGACATCCTTATTTCACTCAAGCACTGGCTGATCAATCATGTGATCGACAGCGATTTAGAGATAGTGCGCCATCTTAAAAAGCGGGGTACGCTTTGATAAGTATATCTGTGTTTGTAATCTGAACCCCCACGGATTCAGATGTAAATTAAAATGATGTGACATCTACATCTGCTATATTGAAAACCTCATTGCCAGTCAGGGCAGGAGAGGAGGTATCCGTCATGGCCGTCAGCGTATTCGATCTCTTCAAGATAGGCATTGGGCCATCCAGTTCCCATACAGTGGGGCCCATGTTGGCAGCTAAACGGTTTGTAGAACTGTTGTCGCAAACTGACCAGCTAACCAGTACAGTACGATTGCGCATTGATCTATTCGGCTCGCTGGGTGCGACAGGTAAGGGCCATGGAACGGATAAGGCATTAATCCTTGGTCTAATGGGTGACGAGCCCGCAAGTGTTGTGATTGAGACAATTTCTCAGCGTATTGAGAATATCTGCAAAGAGAGTGAATTGTTGCTTTGTGGCGGAGTGCGGATATCTTTTGATCCACAGAATGATCTGCTTTTTCATCGAGACAGACAACTGAGTTTTCATGCTAATGGCATGGAATTCAATGCCTATGATGCTACGGGTGAATCTCAGCTGCAACGCCAATATTACTCGGTGGGAGGGGGGTTTGTCGTAGAGGAGAACGCACCGGGAGAAGCATTGTTAGTGGAGGATGAAACCACACTGAAATTCCCTTTTCACAGTGGTAATGAGCTGTTGGCATCTTGTGATGAGCAGGGTCTATCCATCAGCCAATTGATGCTTGAGAATGAAAAGGCTTGGCGGAATGAGCAGGAGATTCGTGAGCAGCTGTTGGAGATGTGGCAGGTCATGCAGTTGTGTGTCGAGCATGGTTGTAGCACCGAGGGGGTACTGCCTGGTGGATTGAAGGTTAAGCGTCGCGCCCCTCGACTGTATCGCCAACTCAGTAATGATGCTGAACTCAACCAGGTGCCTTTGGGTACGATGGATTGGATCAATCTGTTTGCCTTGGCGGTGAATGAAGAGAATGCTGCTGGAGGCAGGGTGGTGACTGCACCTACCAATGGTGCTGCTGGGATTATACCGGCTGTACTACACTACTACTGGCGGTTTTCACCCGGGGCAAGTGAGGATGGCGTGGTACGTTTCCTGCTCTGTGCCGGTGCGATTGGTATGCTGTACAAAGAGAATGCCTCTATATCCGGTGCGGAAGTGGGGTGTCAGGGGGAAGTCGGAGCAGCATGTTCGATGGCGGCAGGTGCATTGACTGAGGTTCTGGGTGGCACACCGCAACAGGTAGAGAACGCTGCGGAAATCGGTATGGAGCATAATCTGGGGCTGACCTGTGATCCGGTTGGTGGTTTAGTGCAGGTACCGTGTATCGAGCGAAATGCCATGGGGGCAGTCAAGGCGATCAATGCTTCGCGAATGGCGCTTCGGGGAGATGGCTCTCATTTTGTCTCGCTGGACAAAGTGATAAAAACCATGCGCGATACAGGGGCTGATATGAAGACTAAGTATAAAGAGACTTCCAGGGGTGGATTAGCCGTTAATTTAGTTGAATGTTGATCTAAACCCCTTGTACTGCCTGGTATTGGGAAGCTAGATTGATATTAATTCCTATCATTTCCGGGGTGGCTAATACAGCGTGCTATCATTGACTATTGAAATGTTGGAATAATCACAAACTCAGTATCCGACTTAGTGAATGGAGGCTATCTAGAAAGAGGGAATCGATTCAAGCGGATTTGAGATGGCTGAGGTATTTAATGCCGTTTCAGGTGCTTTTCCGAGTCATACTACTTGGATTGATCTTTACTGCTGACATTCATGCCGATGTGGTTTCGTCGGTAACCCTCATTGATAATAAGAAAACCAGTATAAATTTATCTGACAGCATGCAAGTCCTGTTGGATCATGATAAGAAACTATCGATTGAATCAATCAGTTCAGCACAGTACCAACATGATTTCCTATCAGTGGCCACCGGCAACGGGAAGATCGGATTCACACAGGCGGCTGCTTGGGTGCGTTTTAGCTTAGCTTCCCGCCTGCAGGCACGGCAACTGCTGCTTTTGGAGCTGGACTACCCACTGATGGACCGGGTTGTGCTCTATCAGCCGGATGGGTCGGGTGGTTATAGCCAGAGAATCGGAGGGGATGAATTAATCTTTCAAGCTCGAGAAGTCACCTATAGAAACGTGGTCTTTCCAATCCTGCTTGAGCCGGGGGAGACTCAAACCTACTATCTACGCTTTACCAGTAAAGGGGCTCTCCATCTCCCTCTCAAGCTTTGGGACCCGCTCTCGTTTGCTGAGCACGCCAGCCTGTCCCAGATAAGCTTGGGACTCTATTTCGGCGCTTTCCTACTCCTGATAGTTACAGCAATTGGCGGCCTGTATCTTCTAAAAGCAAACCTGTTTTTCTGGTACGCCTTGTATCTTGCATTTTATGGGTTGTTAAACCTCACCTTAACCGGGTTGGGATATCAAGTACTATGGCCAGAGTCTCCTGTCTGGCAGTCGAGAGCACCCAGTATACTTGTCAGTTGCGCAGTGATCAGTGCATTGATTTTCTCGAGTAAACTGCTTGATATCGAAAAATACAGCCATCCTTTTTTCAATCTTTTCCGCTTTACCATTGTGTTGGCAATAGTAGGTGCCTTGCTGAGCCTGCTGGGCTTCGTTGGATTTGCAAACCAAGTGAGTTCACTCTCCGGTATGGTCTTAGTGCCTGTGGTGATGGTCGCCGCAGTCTTAGCTTATCAGGGAGGGAATAGTGCTGCCCGTTATTTCCTTGTTGCCTGGGGTGTCTTCCTGGTGTTTGTCTTCATTGCGGGCCTCTACTATTGGGGGGTGCTGCCCCATGGACTAGTCACAACCTATGCACTGCAGATCGGCTCTGTTTTCGAAGTCACAATTCTAGCTGTAGCGCTGGCTGACAGAGTACTGACTCTGAATAAGGAGAAAGAGCATGCAGATCGTCAGGCACAGCACTATTTGACCATGCTAAATGAGAAATTAGGTAAGATGGTGGAGGAGCGAACAGCTGAATTGGAGCGGAGTAATCGACAGCTACAAGCGTTGGCGATTCATGATAGTCTGACTATGCTGCTAAATCACAATGCTATTTTGGATCTAATGGGGGTCGCAGTAAGGACAGCAAATCGGTATCGGCAACCGTTGTGTATAGCGATGATGGATATCGACCATTTTAAGCAGATAAATGATGAGTATGGTCATCAGATAGGTGATGAGGTACTGGTTAAGATCTCTGAGACACTCAATTCAAGTTTAAGGGCTTCCGACTCTGCCGGGCGTTACGGAGGAGAAGAGTTTTTGTTGGTGCTGCCTCACACGTCAGTTGAATCCTCTGTTGAACTTGTTGAGAGAATGAGAAAAAATATTCGTGAAATTGAGTTTGAGGCGTTATCTGGAAGGGAAATTACAGTGAGTATGGGCTTAATGGTTTACGATGGTATTCGACCAATTGCACCGGATAGCCTACTGAAAAGTGCGGATTTTGCATTATATCAAGCCAAACAGAAAGGTAGAGATCGTGTTGAGTGGGGTAAACTGCAGGAAAATAACCATTTGGCACCAGTGAGTTTCCAGAAAATAGCCCACTCAAAGCTTCATTCATGAAAGACATAGGTATATTTCGAGTCTCCGTCCCTTTTTCTATACAATAGTAGCTAAAATAGTAGTCGTTCCCTTGTAGAATCGAGCCAATTCTGTGAGTGTTGAGTAAGATCGAAAATGGATGTGAGATGTTAATTATGAATGACGATGTGATTTTTTATGGTTGGAAAGAGGCTGGCGAGTATGTTGGCGACAGCAGGTTATTAAAAGAGATCGATGAACTCTATTTTCACTATATAGGCTTCGCTTCTGTGGAGATCGAAGAAGGGACTTTCGACAGGGTCTATGTGGATGGATATCTCAGACTCTACCAAGCTGACGTTAATGAGCTAAAACGTGAAATGCCGGTAACCTACAGCAGTGCCATCATCGACCATAATATGTCTATTAACGGTGCCATGAGAGAGGACCTGTTTCAGAAGTTCTTGGTGTTCGATGATGAATTGCTTATCGGAGCTGGCAGAGGCGATGCGGAGAATGAGTTTAATTACCCCGGGGATCTCCGCATTCACCAATCCGATTTGATTCGGATTTGCAACACTTATGGTATTCCTCCTGTATCAGAGTCAGACGAAATAGCTGTCTCCAAGCCTTCATTCATAGAGGATGAGGATATGCTGGAGGTGATCGGAGCCCTCGCCTGTATGCTGGCTATGAATAATGATCTTGAGGGTTCCCTCCAGGATGGACAACATATTTCCGAGATCATTATCGATGATCTGTTCAGTCGCTGAGCGCCAAGGAAGGCTGAAAGCCGAGGCGGTTAGTCCCCGGTAGGCGTGAGGCGAGACTGTAGACCCGTCGTGCCTTGCGCCAGAGGGGATGCAAAGCGAGCATCCGAACACGGCGTCCAGTCATTTGGGAACTGACGGCGGAGTGGTCACGAGCTTGCGATGTGATCACGTAGTGTCAGTGACCAGGACCGTCCGGGGCACTAATAGGTTGTCAAAGATCGAGTGTCTTTTAGGCCTGGGACGCCTAAAAGACATCACGAGATCGAAGACTCACTTGATGATAAGTGGTTTGGGCATTGCGATTGATGGCAAGAAGAAATTCCTCTATGAACGATTGATCACTGATGGGGTAAAGTCGATTCTGGAGCGCTGACTTGATTGTAGGGTTTGTGTATCTAAACCCTCATATGATTGGGGTATCGATAACCGAGAAGTATCACATTAGCCACGCTATCTATTTGTATTATAAGTAATAAATAATTTCTAAGACATATATCTCAATGTGATTACCTTGTAATTCACTTGTGTATAATCCTTGCAAAAACCAATACCTGACTATATTACTGTGTTATTGAAGTCATGCGCCGGAGCTATGTGGCCAAGGGCTGTAAAATGATCAGGATTCTGCGACTCTTTTCCAGTCAGCATTGTGTTGGGTCTGTACACGAAACGACTCTGGTGTGTTCTCTTCCTGCTTATTTCTGCACGCTCCTTGGAGATGAAATAGATCATCGTGAATTTGCTGGGTGAGGCCCTGTGTCTCTAACACGGTATTCACTGGTGATTGAGTGGTTTTTGGCTGCGGTCAAATTTATGTTGAGCTGTTTTATCTAACTGTATATCACAGCCACTTAACTGGAATTTATTAACTGGAGTCATAGCATGGACTTAGTCGACAGTGAACAAGTGAGTCTTCGATCTCGTGATGTCTTTTAGGCGTCCCAGGCCTAAAAGACACTCGATCTTTGACAACCTATTAGTGCCCCGGACGGTCCTGGTCACTGACACTACGTGATCACATCGCAAGCTCGTGACCACTCCGCCGTCAGTTCCCAAATGACTGGACGCCGTGTTCGGATGCTCGCTTTGCATCCCCTCTGGCGCAAGGCACGACGGGTCTACAGTCTCGCCTCACGCCTACCGGGGACTAACCGCCTCGGCTTTCAGCCTTCCTTGGCGCTCAGCGATGGAAACACTCATTCGAAGTGATTACGCTGAGGGTTTCGTCACCCAAATCGAGTCCGACACACTACCACCAGGCCTGGATGAATCGGTAATTCGTACCATTTCATCACGCAAGCAGGAACCGGAGTGGATGCTGGAAAAACGATTAGCAGCCTATCAGTATTGGCTGAAGATGCAGGAGCCCAACTGGGCGACCATAAGACACACTCCCATCGATTTTAACGGGATCTCTTACTACTCTTCACCGAAGAAGAAGCCACAACTGGATAGCTTGGATGAGGTTGACCCTGAGTTGTTGGCGACCTACGAAAAATTGGGTATCCCCCTAGATGAGCAGAAAGCCCTGGCTGGGGTAGCAGTGGATGCAGTGTTCGACAGTGTATCGGTAGCCACCACCTTTCGTGAGAGCCTGGCAGAAGCAGGGGTGATTTTCTGTTCCATGTCGGAAGCGGTTCGTGAGTATCCAGCTTTAGTGCAGCAATATATGGGCACAGTGGTTCCCCACAAAGATAATTTCTTTGCTGCACTTAACAGTGCTGTCTTTAGCGATGGGACCTTTGTATATATCCCGAGGGGTGTGAAATGCCCGATGGAGTTATCAACCTATTTTCGTATCAACGAAGTCAACACTGGGCAGTTTGAACGTACTCTGATTATCGCTGAAGAGGGAAGTCAGGTGAGTTATCTGGAAGGCTGTACAGCACCCATGCGCGATGAGAATCAACTGCATGCCGCCGTGGTGGAACTGGTGGCCTTGGAGGATGCAAAGATCAAATACTCTACTGTACAAAACTGGTATCCAGGTGATAACCAAGGGCGAGGCGGTATCTATAACTTTGTTACTAAACGGGGTGATTGTCGTGGTGATCGCTCTCACATTTCATGGACCCAGGTGGAGACTGGCTCTGCTGTAACCTGGAAATATCCAAGTTGTATCCTGCGAGGCAAAAATAGTGTGGGTGAATTCTATTCTGTGGCTGTTACCAAGGGGCTTCAGCAGGCAGATACCGGTACCAAAATGATTCATATCGGTGAAAACAGCCGTAGTACGATTGTATCGAAAGGTATCTCTGCGATGCAGGGTAGTAATGCCTACCGTGGATTAGTGCGTGTGGCTGCAAAGGCGGAAAATGCCAGAAATCATACCCAATGTGACTCCTTATTGATCGGTGATCAATGTGCGGCACATACTTTTCCCTATATCGAAGTAAAGAATCCCACTGCCCGGGTAGAGCATGAGGCGACCACTTCGAAGGTGAGTGAAGACCAGCTTTTCTATTGCCGACAACGCGGGCTTACGGAAGAGAATGCAGTGTCAATGATCATCAATGGTTTCTGCAAGGAGGTATTCAAAGAACTACCAATGGAGTTTGCCGTCGAGGCGCAGAAGCTGCTTGCTGTGAGTCTGGAAGGTGCGGTTGGGTGAATAGGAATAATTATGAGTTATGAATTTTGAATGTTGAATTAAACGTATGTGCTGCGCACATGACTTTATAAATATTCGAGCGAAGCGAGCGCCTACATTCATAATTCATAATTCAAAATTATATATTGAGGTTCTGTGATGTTATCGATTAAGAATTTGTGTGCAAGTGTTGATGGTAAGGCAATACTGAATGGTATCAATTTAGAGGTGTATGCTGGTGAAGTACATGCCATTATGGGACCCAATGGTTCTGGAAAAAGTACCCTGGCACACATCCTTTCAGGAAGAGATGGCTATACGGTGAGTGATGGTGAAGTTCACTATTTTGGACAGAATCTACTTGATCTTGAAACTGAAGAGCGAGCACATAGTGGGGTCTTCCTTGCGATGCAATACCCGGTAGAGTTGCCTGGTGTCAACAATATGACCTTTTTACGTGAGTCGATGAATGCAATACGTAAAGCACGCGGTGAAGCTGAAATCGATGCAGTCTCCTTCATGAAACAGGTGCGCCACAGAGCGAAGCAAGTGAAGCTCGATGAGAAACTACTTAAACGCTCGGTTAATGCAGGTTTCTCCGGTGGTGAAAAAAAACGTAACGAGATTCTGCAAATGATGATGCTGGAGCCTCAGTTGGCAATTTTGGATGAGACCGACTCTGGACTTGATATCGATGCGCTACGTACTGTCGCAGACGGCGTCAATCTGTTGCGGTCTCCGGATAGAGCGTTGATCGTAGTAACCCACTATCAGCGGCTACTTGACTATATCGAACCCGATTTCGTTCATGTGTTGGCGTCCGGCAGGATTATTCGATCGGGTGGCAAGGAGTTGGCACTGGAGCTTGAGGAGAAGGGTTATGAGTGGTTACAGGAAGGGGCTGCGGCATGAATGCGTGCGCAAGTGTCTTTCAGCAGGCTGCAACCGAGTACATCGATAGTCTCTCTAATTGTGAGGGTGAGTGGCTCACTGAACAGCGACAAGCTGCGACACAACGATTTACAGAACTTGGATTTCCTCATGCAGGTCTTGAGACATGGCGGTACACCAGTGTAGAGGGTCTGCTGCAGCAGGATTTTAAGATAACGCATCGGACCCAGGCCTTTCTGCAACATGAAGTGATCCAGCAGTTTCTGGGAGAGCCAGTAGCGGCACGTCTAGTATTTGTCGATGGTATCTACCAGCCCAATCTATCAGGCGATACTGGACAGGCAGGATTAAGCATAGGGAGTCTGCGCGCAGCAATGGCTGCTGGCGAGAGATCCGCGCTTCGAGGGGTGGGTTCCCTCTCCGGCATAGGTGATCATGGTTTCGCGGCACTGAATATGGCAACCCTGCAGGATGGTGCGGTGATCCAGGTGTCCACCGGTGTAGCTATTCAACAGCCAATCGAGCTGTTGTACGTGGCCACGAAGGGATTGTCAGGACAGGTGCAACACACCCGCCATAGAGTGGTGTTGGAAGCAGGCGCTTCCGCCAACCTGGTGGAGCGTTATCTGTCCTTGGACAGTGAAAGCAACTATTTCAACAATCTGGTTTGCGAGATCAGTCTGGGTGAGGGGGCAAGTCTGGTTCATCAACGGGCACAGGAGGAGAGCCTTAAGGCTTATCATCTATGCGATGTTCATCTGGATATTCAGGGCGATGCGCACTACCAGGGGGTAAACGCTGCACTTGGAGGAGCCTGGTCACGGACTACCTTTCATGCCCGGTTCGGTGGTGAAGACGCTAACTGTGAACTTGATGGTCTCTATCTGGCGGGTGAAGGTCAATTAACTGATTTTCATCTCAACGTCGATCACTCAGTAGCACATTGTGAGAGTCGTGAAAATGTTAAAGGTATCTTGTACGGTGCAGGAAAAGCTGTATTTGATGGTTTGATACATGTTCGTGAACAGGCACAAAAGAGCCAGGCTCACTTGTACAATGCCAATCTGATGTTGTCGCGAAGAGCTGAAGTCGATACAAAACCTCAGTTAGTTATTCTCGCTGATGATGTGAAGTGTAGCCATGGCACTACTGTAGGCCAGTTAGATGATCAAGCGCTTTTCTATTTACGTTCTCGAGGGCTTGATAAAGATCAGGCAAAGCGTCTGTTAAGCCTTGGTTTTGCCAGCGAGATCGTCGATAGCTTTCAAAGTGAGTATCTGAGAGATCATTTGAGAGAAGAGATTGTCAAAAGAATGAGCTATGAGCGTCAAGTATGAACAATTTACTGGCGATGGAAGTCAATAATAAACTACCCACCCGGGAAGTGCTTGTTGACGCTTTGCGCACGGTCTACGATCCTGAGATATCGGTTAATATTTACGATCTTGGTTTGATTTATCGCATAGATGTCGATGATTCAGGAAAGGTTGAGATCGATATGACACTTACGGCTCCTGCTTGCCCTGTGGCAGGAACTTTACCTCACGAAGTCGGTCGGGTGATCGATGCAGTACCCGGTGTCAGGGATACAGTCGTGAAGTTGGTTTGGCAACCACCCTGGTCCCAAGAGCTGGTCAGTGATGAGGCCAAACTACAGCTGGGACTATTTTGAGTTTTGATAGAGGTATAGAGATGGCAATCCAATTGACAGAGAGTGCAACCAGGCATGTGAAATCTATGTTAGCCAATAAAACAGGCAGTCTTGGTTTGCGCTTGGGTACAAGAAAGAGTGGCTGTACAGGTTTTGCCTATGTGGTCGACTATGCTGAAGAAATAGAAGATGAAGACCTGGTATTCGAATCACATGGGGTAAAGCTGATTGTCAATAGCAATAGTCTGCCGATGCTCGATGGTATGACTATTGATTACGTAAAAATGAATATGCTCAATGAAGGATTTGATTTCATCAATCCCAATATCAAGGAGTCCTGTGGTTGTGGTGAATCGTTTAGTGTTTAAAGAGGAGTTGGCGACATCGGAGTATAGGATGAGTGATGTTGACGAAATCATTGAGGCCTTTGATTTTCTCAAGGATTGGGATGCTCGTTATCACTACTTAATTGAGTTAGGTGAAGCGTTGGCTGGGATGCCTGAGGAGAAGAAAGTTGATGAGAATTGGGTTAAACCCTGTATGAGTACGGTACATGTAGCAGCACAAAGGGTTGTAAACAATCCAAACTTAATCTGTTTTGTAGGTGATTGCGATACAGCGATCATCAAGGGCGTGCTGGCACTGTTGATTGATCTTCTCTCCAACCGTTCGTTACAGGAAATAAAATCGGTTGATGTCGATGACCTGTTCAAGCGTCTGCAGCTTGAAGAACACCTCAGTCCCAACCGTCATGTTGGGATCTATGCCATTGTGGATAAAATGATCGAGAGGGCCTCGGCCCTCTCGGAGAGATCTCAATGGAATTTAAAATCAGCTGTTGATTGATAGCGCGAGTTAGTACTCCATCAATATCACCTTGATGGAGTAGTCGTGCTAACAGTGCTTAGTGCATCTCATCAGTACAGAGTATATGTGAATTTGATTCACCTGCTTGAGCAAGATTCTCAAGACTGGCGATGACTTGCATGCTAGCTGTTTCCATCAATGATATAGCTTGTATTCCTGCATCCATTTCACCATTTTTTTGATTCAGCAATGCTTGCTTACCATGCTCGTGGACTTGCAGATGAGGCGACTCAATATCACGGTAGCCCGGTAGTTGAGAGAAACAGGCTAACCCTTCACCTTGGTAGTACCATTGTCCTAAGCGACAGTTCTTATGGTCTGCAAGGGAATCGGCCGTAAGATCTGACAGATCCAGAAAGGCTTTGTAGATACCAAACTTGAATATCAGATGATCAAGTTTGGCCAGTTCTACGAAGGTCCGTAACGCAGTAGAAGAGATAGCCGATTCCATAGACTTGGAGAGTTCAAACTGTTGATTGATCTGTTCAATGGATTTTGAGACCTGATTCTGAAAACTGTTAGTGACATCCATGACGGAAGACATGGTCTCCATCGATTTCTTGGTCTCGAGTGTGATGGTATCTACCAGGCTGGCAATCTCCGTGGTTGCTTCCCGAGTGCGACCGGCCAGATTACGCACCTCATCGGCTACTACTGCGAACCCGCGACCCATTTCTCCAGCACGGGCTGCCTCTATGGCGGCATTCAATGCCAAAAGGTTGGTTTGTTCAGATATACCTTGAATGATGGTAACGAAATTACTGATTTTGTCAGCAATCGTGCTCAGTTTGACCACGCTATCCGAACTCTCCTGGGAGATGTTGGTAACGTTGTCAATCTCACTATCCATGACCTTCACGCTGGCAATGGCCTGGGAGGAGATCTCAGAACCTCGAATCGCGCTTAGTTTTTCGTCCTTCATGCTTGAGGCGGTATGTGCCAGTGAGTGTTGAAGCTCATTGAACGAATCACCCAGTGCGACAAAGTTACCCAGTAGCTGTTTCTGTGCGTGTTGCTCAGAGGCATGATCGGCCAGTTGTTTCTGTAACTGACCATTCTCTTCCCGTAGAGAAGTGAGTTGCGCTTCCAGTGCTTCCATTTGTGACTCTTTCTCTAAGAGTTGTTCGTTGAGTTGAGAGAGTTGTTTCTTATTGCTAATACCGAACAACTTATGCAGTCCTCGTATAGAGAGGCAGCGGATTGGAATGAATGAGTAGTGATTGCAATAGATACTATCGGCTGTTTAGCCGCATAATTTAGCAAATGGTTTTGTACAAATGTTAACAAGTACCGATAAGCAATTGATGAATATATAGTTTGATGTAATATCAAGACAAACCTATATGTTATGTAGGAGTAAAACTGGGTGCCTAGATAAGCGCTTTACTTGGAAGCTGTCGTGAATAGGCTAAAAAAAGACCTATTACACGTTGTTTAGTTGGGCTAAAGATATTTGTAACACAGGTGATACAGAGCAAAACAACTGAGTTACCCTCTGAGGGAAGGAATATGACTCTTTACCCGTGCGATAGGTGGGCAAAAGCGAGGTTTTCTATTCCAACTGCAATTCGATGATTCCATTAATCTCAACACGTACGTTCTGACTGCCGGCTTGAAGGGTCGGTGTGACAGAGGCGCCTTCCAGGGCCATCATATTGGCGCGCATACGCATGGGTTGTATCGATTTATCTGATGTCTGGATCACCATTTCAACTAAACGGTATTGGGTGCGTTCCAATTGCTTGGTGACCAGGTCAGCACGCCGTTGGAACTCGTCGATAGCCTGTAGCATCAAGGATTCCTCCACTTTCTGACGTTGTGCCGGGGAAATGGCATAGCTGAGCGACTCGAGGGCCAGACTTGATTGCAGCTCGCCTATCAGTGTACTCAATTTGTCGCTTTGCAGGCTTTCCAGACGGATCGACTGGCGCACTCGCCAGCCGGTAAGACGTTGTTGTTGATAAACGGGTGAGGTCTGATAGCTGAGTGTCTGGACTTTAATGCCGGCACTCCGCTTTGCCTTATCAACACCCTCAGTGACCAATTGATTGACGCTGTCGGTCAGCAAGGCAAGGTCATTCCCCTCCTTTTGTGCATACATAACAGCAATCAGGGTGTCGTTGTCCACCTTAATGGCAGCCTGAGCGCTCAGGTTTATCCGGTCATAGTGGGGCTTCTGTTCTGTTGCCAATAGAAGTTGCGGGGTCAATAGCAGGCACAAGGCAAATAGGCTGAAAATATAATTAACTCTTTGTATGAACATGAGATTTCTCAAACTTGCATTCTGGTTAGTATCTGTAAATGACTGGGTGAGTCAAGTATAGCCGAGCTGGTATGCATTTTTTAAGGGTACGCTTGGACAGGTTAGGCTTGCGAGACCTAAGGGTGCAGCTGTCTTCTATTGATCTAAAGGTTCATCAAAATCAGGCGATACAGGGTAAGGTGCCTGTTTATCTCGTGGGTAGATATCAGCGGAATTGTATATGTAGTATGTAGTATGTGCTCCTATCGACGGCAGGGAAGTCATGTTGAATGCTGGTAGTTAATACTGAAAAAATGGATCTCAGGGGCAAGATTACTCAGCTAAATGGATTTTAATGTGGACAGGATTGTTTCGCCACTGTGGAAAATTCTGTATTAAAGCCAATATTACAGATAGCTTCAGAGGCATCCGCAGAACTACTCAATCGAGCTACTACTTAGCAAGGGTTTGAGAACTATGAAACGTTTATACCTGGCCACAAGACTGAAAATCTATGTTATGGCTTTTGTATTGCTGAACTTCTTCAGTGTGTTGTCGGTTCTTATTGCGGATGGATATCGTCACTGGCTCTGGGTTTTTCCACTGCTTGCCCTAACGGTAGCTTTAATCATTCGTCATCGAATGAAGATGCCTTTCTATGTCTTGCAGCAGATCGAAAAAGTATTGCAGGAGATGCTTGAAGGGCAGTATACATCGCGTATAACAACCGTACCCTGGATGGGCGAAGCGGGGCATATCGCCTGGAATTTGAATGAGTCGCTGGATCAGCTGGAGACCTTTTTCAGAGAAGTAAAGACTAGCTTCGAATTAGTCTATCAGGGCCACTATTATCGACGCACCATGCCTGCAGGATTGCATGGCGAGCTGGAAAAGACCCTTGGCCGCATCAACAGCTCCCTGGATGCGATGGCGGAGAATGCGACCTATATCAAACGTAATGAGATGGCCGCTGAACTGCAGCAGCTGAATACTAATCAAACCATGAGTAATCTGCTGTTAAGCCAGAATGACCTGACCCGCATCACAGATGAGATGCACAAAGTCTCCCAGATTGCTACCGACAATATGCAGAAGGCCCAGGAGAGTCAGGGTGCGGTTTCTCAGGTAGTCAACTCCCAAACCAGAACGCTCGGCATGATCGAACAGAGTCACCAGACCATGGTGCAGCTCAATACCATGAGTGATGAGATTACCGGCATTCTAGGTATGATCGGTGAGATAGCCGACAAGACAAACTTGCTGGCCTTGAATGCATCCATCGAAGCGGCCAGGGCAGGAGAGCATGGACGCGGTTTTGCGGTTGTGGCCGATGAGGTAAAGAAGCTGGCAAAGAGCACCAAGAAGGCGACCGATGAGATTAGAGAAGTGGTCACCACCTTCCAGAGTGAAACAGCGGTCATGCAGACCAATTCCAGCGAGATGCTGGAGATGGCCAATAGTGTGCAATCGGCTGTGGAGGAGATGAACGCCAATTTCAATGTATTCGCAGAGCAGGCGCAAATGACCTATACATCTGTCGATTACGCGCATGATATTTGTTACGCATCATTGATCAAAGTGGATCATATGATCTACAAACAGAAGGCCTACAAGTCATTCCATGCCGGTACTGACAATACGGATGCTCAAGCAGTTAAGGTGAATCATCACAATTGCCGCCTCGGTAAGTGGTACTACGAGGGTCTTGGCAAGGAGGTATTTGGTAATCTACGTTCCTTCAAAAATCTCGAAGTGCCTCATGCCGGCGTCCATACAGCCGGGCATGCAGCACTCGACTGCCTTGCTCAGGATTGGCAGAAGGATCAGCAATTGCAAACAAAGATAGTCGAGACATACAAGGAGATGGAAAACTCGAGTGACCAGGTCATGGAGCAGATTGATGCCATGATTGTCGAAAAGCACGGTTAGAGGGTGGGGATATGAAGAGATCAATAACACCGACCAATCATGAAACTGTTATGGATGATGGGGATTTCATTGTCTCCAAGACTGACCTGAAAGGGCGCATCACCTATGCAAACCGGGTCTTTATGAGGATGGCTCAATACAAGGAGTCGGAATTGCTGGGCGTGCAGCACAATATCATTCGTCATCCCGATATGCCCCGTGGTGTTTTCCGCCTGCTGTGGAATACCATCGAATCTGGAAAAGAGTGTTTTGCTTATGTGAAGAATATGTCAAAGAACGGGGATTTCTATTGGGTGTATGCCAATGTGACTGTTGATTATGATCAAAACCACAATCCTATCGGTTATTTTTCAGTACGGCGCAAGCCTAGCAGGGAGGGCATAGAAGCGGTCATACCGGTTTATCAGGAGATGATGCGTATTGAGCAACAGGCTGGTGCCAGGGATGCCCCGGATGCCTCTGTATCATGGCTGGTTCAACTGTTGCAGGGCAAAGGTACAACCTATGAAGAGTTTATTCATACCCTGGGTCATTGAATGTAACGTTTTACGGCAGTTTGTAAGTGAGCAGGTTGCGATGTTATGGCAACCCTGGTGAGCATTTGCAGTGGTCGCGTGTGACCCTGCCGCGCACGACAGTGTGCCTGATCAAGCAGGGGAATCGTTGATATCGCAGTGTGTGACCACACCCTGGCTTTCCAATTATTACCATATTTGCCCCATCGATAATCTGATCGTTGTAAGAAAATCCCCGATTTATTTCGAACCTGGTTACTCAATAACAGCCACGGGAGTGTTACTCTATATATCCTGGATATCAGGCTAGCCCATAATACTTTCATAGAAAGCGCCTTATGAGTCAGAGAAATCGAATGACCGATCCTTCCCGTCTTTTGTTGGGTCCTGAGAATAGCGTCATTTGGTTGGTCGCTATCATCGGCCTAAGTCTATCGTTCACCTCCATGCTGTTAATGCGGCAGCAATTGGAGGCACACAATATACTGGACTTCGAATGGGTTGCGCGAAATCGTATCCGCGCCCTGAATCATGGGATAGACAACAGCATGCTGGCGGTTATCACGCTTCGTGATCACGTCATAGCATCTGGGGGTGTTGGAGGTAAGGAATTCCGGCTGTTTGCTGGATCCCTGCTTGATCGCTACCGTGGTGTACAGGCGCTGATCTGGGCGCCACGGGTCAAAGAGGCGGAGCGGGATAGATTCGAGGCTTCCATTGCGCAACATAAAAAGGGATTTCATATATCTGAGGGTAGCGGTCACTTCGAGCTGTTACCTGCCACTGAACGAGAGGAGTACTATCCGGCCAGTCATGTTGCCCCCGAGCAGTTCGACTCAGTTCCCGCCGGTTTCGATCTTGGATCTATACCCCGGTTTGCCGATGCCTTATCGCGAGCCCGCGATAAGGGGCGGATGGAGGCAAGTGGGCGAATCGCCTATCCCACATCACTGGGAGGTACCGAGTATGGATTTATGGTCGCCAGTCCGGTGTATGGTGGTGACAAGCCAGTCGAGACGGTCCACCAACGTCGGGAGAATCTGGTTGGGTTTGTGGTTGGTTTTTTTCGTCTCGCCAATCTCACCAATGCCGCCATTTCATTACTGGAACCACGGGGAGTGGAGATCCTGATCCTGGATGAATCGGCGCCGACGGCGGAGCGTTTTCTGCATTTTTATACCAGCCGTATCGCTCCCAGTAAGATTGGCGCAGACGAATACGAGCGCTGGATGAGCGACCCGGATGAGGCAAAGGTTGTGGAGCGTGTCCAGATCGCAGACAGACAATTGGCTATCGTCTGTGGTCGTACCTCTATGTTCCGTAGCGCTGAGGCATTTCAGGAAGGGCCTTGGATGGTGTTGATCGCCGGATTACTCTTCACAACACTACTGTCGTTCTACCTGGCCAGGATTCGGGAGAACATCCGTCAACGCTCCTCTATGGAGCTGCAACTCGTGGAACGTGAAGAGCTGTTCAGGCAAATGACCGAGACAGTGGACGAGGCATTCTGGTCCACTGCAGTGAATGAGGGTGAGCTGCTCTACCTCAGCCCGGCTTATGGCAAGATGCTGGGTATAACCAGTGATATCCAGCGTCAGTCCTTACTTGATGCAGCCTATACCGAAGATAGGATGATATTGAGTGAGGCGTTACAACGTATTAGCCAGGAGGGGGGTGACATTGAAGTAATACACCGGATTCAACGTGCAGACGGGATGCTCCGTTGGGTGCGGACACGAGGATTCGCGGTGCGTAACAGGGATGACAAGATCTATCGTTTGGTCGGTTTTATAGAGGATATCACTGAGCGCAAACTGGCAGATGAAGCATTGCGCGAGTCCGAGGCCAAGCTGCGTGATCTGTTCCAGCAGACCCCCGACATCATCATGACAGTGGATCACCACGGCAAGATCCTGCTGATGAACCGCTCGATCCCGGCGCTGCCGGCGGAACGGGCTGTCGGGCGTAACTCCCTGGCGCTGATGCCGAGGGATTTCCGCAAGTGGTTCCGCAAGGCGTTGAAAAAGGTGTTTCGCAAGGGCGCCACTCGACAATTCCAGTATTCGGCAGATGACGGTACCTATTGGGCGGGACGCATCCTACCCATATCCAGTAACGAAGGGCCGGTAACAGCAGCGATGGTGATTGCCGGAGATGTCACTGAAAAACGCAATCTTGAAGCTCAGGCCCTGCGTAATGCCCGTCTCGCCTCCATCGGCGTATTGGCTGCCGGTGTGGCCCATGAGATCAACAACCCCAACAATGCCATACAGTTCAACGCGACCTTGATTTCCCGTGCCTGGCACGACATCACACCGATATTGAATGAGTATTTCGAAGTGCATGGCAATTTTGCCCTTGGCGGCATGTCCTTCTCTGAGGCCAGGGATAGTTTTCCACAGCTTCTTTCGGGAATCGCCGGCAACTCAGATCGTATTCGACGTATTGTCCATAACCTCAAGCATATGTCCCGACAGGATGCGGGCGAAATTACCGAGAAAGTGGATATACAGCAGGTTCTGGAGGAGACAGTAATGATCCTGCACAATCAAATCCAGAAATTTACAGATAGCTGTTCTCTTGATGTGCCGGATGGTCTGCCTGTAGTTCAGGGTAACTCACAGCAACTTGAGCAGGTGTTTATCAACATTTTACTGAATGCTCTGCAGGCACTGTCCGATCGGACTAAAGCTGTTCATATTGATGCTGGTTACGATGCGGATCTCAGTGAGTTGAGGGTTAGCATCCGCGATCAAGGCCGAGGCATTTCGGAACGGGATTTGGGTCAATTGACTGAACCCTTTTTTACAACCCGAACGGATGTCGGGGGAACCGGCCTGGGGTTATCCATCTCCCGCTCCATCGTGGAGCGACATGGCGGCAGCATGAGTTTCGAGTCGGTCTTGGGTAGCGGTACCACCGTGACTATTCGAATCCCGACACTACGCTAGTACTCCATCAATATCACCTTGATGGAGTACGAGGATTATTACAGATGGAACATGAATCGAAAACAGCTTTCCCAGTAGTTCTGGTTGATGATGAGTCTACCGTGTTGTTCAGCTCCAAGATGATTCTCCACAGTGCTGGCATCAAGGATGTTTTGACCGTGGAAGACAGTCGCGAGTTGATGCAGTTGTTGGCGAATCAAGAAGTAGCGGCTGTCGTATTGGATCTGTTTATGCCCTACCTGTCCGGGACCCAGCTGTTACCGGAGATCGTCAAGGTACACCCTGAAATTCCGGTTATTGTTATGACCGCAACCCAAGAGGTGGAGACGGCCGTTGCCTGTATGAAAGGGGGTGCCTTCGACTATCTGGTCAAGCCGGTGGAGGAGAGCCGTTTTACTTCAAGCGTCAAGCGAGCACTGGAAGTACGCGCCTTGCGCCAACAGGTGAGTGCCCTCAGGCGCAGCTTGATGACGGATCAGCTGGAACATGGAGAGGCGTTCTCCAGCATTGTTACAGTCAGTCGCAAGATGCGTTCCCTATTCCAATATCTGGAAGCTATAGCCGTCTCCACAGAGCCGGTTCTCATAACCGGCGAAACCGGAACGGGTAAGGAGCTGCTGGCAGAGGCGATTCATCGGCTGAGCAACCGTACCGGTGCCTTTGTCCCTGTTAATGCAGCAGGGCTGGATGACACCCTGTTTTCCGATACGCTATTCGGCCACCGCAGGGGTGCCTTCTCCGGCGCAGAGACAGCTCGCGAGGGTATGATTGCCCAGGCGGAGAGAGGTACCCTGTTTCTAGATGAGATCGGTGATTTGGCGCCTGCTTCCCAAGTCAAGCTGCTACGGCTTATTCAAGAGCGCAGCTACTATCCGTTGGGCTCAGATATGGCAAAGATGTGTAATACCAGAATTCTGTGTGCAACTCACCGTGACCTGACTGCCCGGATGGCTGAAGAGTCTTTCCGTTCAGACCTCTATTATCGCCTGACCGTCCATCAGGTGGATATCCCACCGTTACGGGAACGTAGCGAAGATATCTCTGCGTTGGTCACTTTCTTCATATCTGAAGCTGCTGATTCTTTTGGCAAAAAGGCCCCGGAGGCAGCGCCTGAATTACTGGCGTTACTCAGCAACTATTATTTCCCCGGTAATGTCCGGGAGTTGCGGGCGATGGTCTATGATGCTGTGGCACGCCATAAGTCGGGGCAAGTGTTAGCGATGAAGAGTTTCCGCAAGGTGGTTAAGACTCAGCAGGCGGCAAAAAAAGAGAAAGCAGTGGAGAGTTCAATCATGGAGGGGCGGTTCCCAACCCTGAAAGAGGCACAACAGCAGCATATCGAGGAAGCGCTGGAGAGGGCTGGAGGCAATCAAGGGACAGCGGCTGCTCTGCTGGGTATCTCGCGGCCGGCACTTAACCGGCGCTTGGCACGGATTCGCGAGGATTGAGTTTTCTAGGTTTATTCAGGGTAGTGTGGTGAAACGACAGCGTATGTTTCACCACAGCTTTTACACCTGAATTTCAGACTGAATCAGATCAGACTGAGCACCGCGACCACAGATAGTATGCCAACAAGAAACAGGGTCGGCATAAAAAAGAATCCGAAGGTGGGTTCGACGGTATTCGTATTGTCATCAGACTGCATTTTAAGCTCCTTAAGGTCGAAGTAATCGCTGCTTGGAAATGATCAATTTGGTGGAGGACTGAAAGCTACGCACCCAACATGGCGTAGACTTTTTCCATATCGCCTAGCTCTCTCTTCAGCTTTTTACGACTGGCAGTAGAGGTTTCTTTGTTCAGTCTCTTGCGGAGTTTTTGTTCCTCAGCCTTGAACACCTTGATGTGTTGTTTCAATTTTGCCTGTTGTTTTTGATGTTTTTTCGCAGCGGAATCCAACAGGATGTTAATTTCACTCACTAGCTTTTGATATTTCATTGGCTGCTTTGCCTCCACGTAGGGATAGGGGTCAGTATCTGCAGCATTCGGAATTTCGGTTATAAAAATGTAACTTTAGAGTTGTTATGTTCTGTTACGGCTTAACTAACCTTATTTCTGGCACTACCAATACCTTTAAATACGTTAATGCATAAAATGTGCCGAGAATGAGGTAATTTATTTAATGTATAAATATCAGCTAGTTATGATTGATGGCAGTTTAGTTGAGAAGCGCTCTAAGGGTGTAACAAATTGAGAGTGACTGGTTGTATCAATTGAAAAAATTATAATAATTACTTATTAATCAATAGGTTGTTATGCTATTTCATGCGTGAGCCTAAGTGTAACAGTTTAAAATGTTACACCCCCCCATGGATTTATTCAGATGAGTGCAGCAACTGCCTCTCACCCAACCAGATGGCAAGGCGTTGTAATGGATGCCGGTTTCCCCCGGGGCGCCAGGTGCGACGTAAGCGGTTTTGGTAAGCATCGAACTGCAATCCCCAAGGGGCTGTCAGGACATGTCCTCTACTGAGTAGAATTTTCAGTACTTGGGAAGCCGCAAAGCCTGCACACAATTCACAGCCCATCGACGTGGATGGCCCCTTCTTACCCACCAGGTCAATACGATCCGGCACCACCAGATAGGCTGCGTGCAACCCGGCAGGCGCCAGACCGACCAGAAATCGTAGATATTGTTGATACTCTCCCTCTCCTTCCAGCTGAAAGTAGCTTTCAAAGGTCATGCCGCCAGGCAGGAAGTTCAATAATGCCGAACCCATGCCCAATGGTGCGGCGGTGACCGCCGCTAGGCCTAACTGCTCGCAGGCCTTAAAGACGGCCCGTCGTGCCGTAAGTGCAAAGAAATCGAGACCGTCAAGGTAGAGATCACACTCACCCAGAAATTGTGCAGCTTGTGCTGGTTTCACCCCTTCAGGAAAGGTCTTGATATCGAGTTCAGGGTTGATTGAAAGCGCCATCTCCACCAGGCAATCAAGCTTTGGTCTGTCGACAGTGGCCATGTTGGCACCGGCCTGGCGATTGAAGTTTTCCACTGCAAATGTGTCGAAGTCGGCCAGATTGAATCCTCCCACACCGAGGCGTGTCAGCGTCAACAAATGACTGCCGCCAACCCCGCCCATACCCGCAATTGCGACCCTAGAGTTGCGTAACCGCTGTTGCTCCGCTTCCGTAACCCATCCGATATTGCGAGAGAAGGCGGTTTGATAGTTAAACTGAGTCATTGTTGTTTTTACTGCTGCCAGGTTGCTGAATCTGCCATGGTTGCGCTTCGAGATCGTCGCGGATCATGTCGTAAAGCAATTTGATCTGAGGTTTCATGTGGCGAGTCAGTTCACTGCGAGGCAGCTCAAAAAGTGCCCGCTTTCCCCTCAGTTCAAAAGGGGTGCTGATCTGATTGAATAACAACCCATAGCGCTTTAAATGACGCTGCAGCCGGGGTTCCATTACCACCAATGCCAGATCGAGATCGCAGAGCTCGACCATGGCAATGGCAGCTAGGTAGAGGCCAATAGAGATATTGGGAAAATTGCGCCTCTCCTCTTCTGTAAAAATGGTTGTTGTGTTGTGGTTGTCTAGTATATAAGGCTTGCCGGTTTCATTGGATCGCCGTCGGAAGCTGCTAGGAACCGCAAGCCGTGATATCTCACCCACACTGCCGGGTGACAGATGGCTCAGTTTGTCAGAGCTGATGGCCGAAATATCATGCAGCTGAAAGGGCAAGCAGGCATCACTGTTACCTGTAGTTGGAATAACCACTCGTACACAGCCAGCAATGTCCCCGCTTCGCTTATGCTCTAACAGGCAGTGGTGAGAGTAGTCATCACAGCTATCAGTTTCCAATTTATGCTCATTCAACGGCTCCCAGCCCAATTCCTCGGCATAGACTTGATATCGAATTGTGTAACTGTAGCGCTGTTGATGTCGGGTGGCTGCGTAACGGGGACGAAAGTAGTGTGAAAAGTTTTGAGCCAGGCTCTCCATGTATCACTCCCTGATTGAACGGGTACTTGTAAATAGGAACCACTGATTTTTTCCAGATAGGCCTGATAGCGAGATGAAATGTCCCGGATCAAGCCGTGATCAGCTTTCGTAACCATAGACACTCTGCAAGTAAGAGACAATTGATCTAGCTCAATTAGCGTTCCTTCGGTTAGGAACAAGTCCACAGACTAGGTAGCACAGCTGCGATAGATATTCGAGAGAAGATTAAGTGTGAAAATCACAAAAAAAACTGTTTCTAAAAATTGAAATGTTAATTAATTGCGGTGTCCCATCAGCTCATTAACGCGCTATTTGACCTGCGTCAAATATTACCAGGTTTGCTGTTAAGGTTTATATGATTAGAGCGCTATATTAGCGTCCACATTGATGTGGGATTGTAAATGGAATGAAGTATTTAACAAAAATGTATATATCGTTGATTGAGTCACTGGGTATTCACACAGCAGATCAGCTCTACGAGCTTTTCTCCACTAAAAAGCATGGAATGCCTATCTCTCGTCATCGCGCGGCAATTATGCAGAGCCGGGTTTTTTTCTTTAGTGCCACCTTTGCCGTGTTGGTGCCAATATGGTCTGTTGTCGACATCCTCTTTCTGCCACGGGATCTCTGGACAGAACTCCTACTGATCCGGCTGTTCTCCGGTGCAGCCTTTGCTGTTATTGCTTGGCAATCGCACAGCAATCCCAATCTTAGTCGGGCGCGCATACTACTTGCTGCTATGTTGGCCGTAACACCACTGTTTCATCTCGCATCTGACCACTGGATCCAAGCCTATCAGCTCAATGGCACAGAACAGATTATCGCCGAGCTGTATGCCCTGTTACCCTTTGTGATGGTGGCTGGGTTGACCCTGTTTCCCTTGACCTTGTTGGAGTTTATTAGTTACGCATTACCGATTTTTTTGGCGGCTGTTTTTTCCGCCTATCCGCAAACGACTGCTGAGATAGCTCAGGCGGTTTCCACTGTCTGGCTATTGGAATTACTACTGGGTGTTGCCCTGTTTGCTTCACTTACCCAATTGCGTTACATGCTCTCTCAAGTGAGTCATGCCAGCTACGATGTGTTGACAGGCATGTTGTCACGCCGTGCCGGTATCGAGATTCTCGAACTGCAGTTTCGTCTTGCGTTAATGAGTGAAAAGCCTCTATCCATCCTCTATTTTGATCTGGGTAACTTCAAAACCATCAATGATACCTATGGTCATGATATAGGTGACAAGGTATTGAAAATGGCAGCAAAACAGATTCGTGACATGGTACGAAAAGGGGATAGTGTTATCCGCTGGGGTGGTGAGGAGTTTATCGTCATCCTCCCAACGGCCAGTGCCAAGGAGGCGAACGACGTTATTGAGCGAATTATGCAAGCAGGCGTCGGGTTACGCCCTGATGGCAATCCTGTCACCGCCAGTATCGGTGTCGCAGAAGTCCAGCAAGATAAGCTCAGTGACTGGAAAACACAGGTCGAACTGGCCGATCACCGTATGTATACCGCTAAGACCAGTGGCAGGACACGTAGTATTGGGGTGGATGGTGAGACGTTGATGTGGTTTGAGGCGACGGAATCTGTTGCCGTTTAGTTCCTCGCTTCGATGCTAACCCCTTCAGCAATCTTGTCACTGGGATGGACTACAATCCGCTCTCCGGTTGCAAGGCCGGTGAGGATCTCCGCCTCCAGTCCGGTGCGCCTGCCGATCTCCACAAGACGTCGATGGGCCTTACCCTGCTCTTCCACGAATACCGCCCATTTATCGCCGTCCCGGAACAGGGCGGTGAGTGGCAGTTTAAGGACATCACTGCCCTGCCAGAGGATGATCCGCACATCCACCTGGTAGCCATGTGCGATACGTGTCCACTGCGCCTTTGGCGTGGTGAAATCGATAATCACATTCACCCGCTGTTCTTCGATGCCCAGTGCCGATACCTTGGTGAAACCGTAAGGCTCAACCCGACGCACTGTACCGGACAAGGCTTCTTTGCCGCCCCAGTTTTCGATGATCACTGTTTGGCCGGTTTCTACCTTGACTGCATCGGTGGAGAGCAGGTCTGCGACGATCTCCAGTTTCCGCGGATCGCCGATCTCCACCAGGGGTTCTCCGGCACTCACCACCCCTTCGCTCGCTGAGCGCCAAGGAAGGCTGAAAGCCGAGGCGGTTAGTCCCCGGTAGGCGTGAGGCGAGACTGTAGACCCGTCGTGCCTTGCGCCAGAGGGGATGCAAAGCGAGCATCCGAACACGGCGTCCAGTCATTTGGGAACTGACGGCGGAGTGGTCACGAGCTTGCGATGTGATCACGTAGTGTCAGTGACCAGGACCGTCCGGGGCACTAATAGGTTGTCAAAGATCGAGTGTCTTTTAGGCCTGGGACGCCTAAAAGACATCACGAGATCGAAGACTCACTTGTTTGTGCAGGATCATCAAGATACGGCCATCCACAGGTGAAGTGATCGGTACGCATTGACAGGCTTCCGACTTTTGCCGAACTGCCGTTGGTGAGATCAGTTCTGCCCGTGCTCTCTCCAGTTCCGCCTGCCGTGCCTGGCGGGTGGCGATCGCAGTCTCCCGTGCTGCCTGGCGGGTTTGATAGGTGCGCTCGGCTGATTCCAGTTCCCGTGCGGAGATGACCGCCTCTTTGCGCAGGCTGCGGGATCGTTTCAGTTCACTGAGGGCGAAATTCAGCTCCACGCTGGCCTCTTTGACAGCCGCATCGGACAAGTTCCTGTTCGCCTCGGCGGCACGAATATCCGCTCGGGCCTGGGCCTCACTGCGGGGATCGAGAAGGGTTGGGTCGATCGGTTCGATCTCTGCCAACAAGGTCTCGTTGGCCACCACCCGATCACCGACCTCGGCATCGATACGCATTGCCCGGCCACTGATCGGTGCAGACAGCACAAACACATCCTCTACCCGGGTCTCCCCCTCTTCATCGACGGTCACCACCAGCTCTCCCGGTGCCAGGGTTAGCAGATCCACCGCTATTGGCTTGGGGATGAAGGCCCAGATCAGAGTAGCTAGCAGGATCAAGCCCAACAGGCTCCAGAGCAGGATACGTTTCCAGTGTGCATTCATGGCATTTACTCGCGTGTCTTGAGTACAGCAATCAGATCGAGATTATCTAGCCGCCGTCTGACCACAGCGGCTGAGAAGGCAGTCGCACCCAGTGTGACCAGCACCGCGGTGGCATCGGTGGCAGCTTTGATCACCAGTGGGATACGATAGAGTTCCGAGTCCATGGCACTGGTCATCAGCCAGCCAAGACCATGCCCGACAAAACAACCGAGTGGCAGACCGACCAGGATCAACAGGGCTGCCTCGCCCAACAGGATGTAGGATATCTCACCGCGATGGAAGCCCAGCACTCTTAACGTGGCAAGTTCACGTCCCCGTTCTGAAAGGGCGATGCGGGTACTGTTGTAGACAACGCCAAAGCCCAGTGCACCGGCGAAGGCGGCAAAGAAGCTGATGTAGATCATCAGGGTTTCGCCCATGGTGTCATTGAACTCCTGCACCGCTGCATCCTTGAGTACCACCGAAGAGACTTTGGGGATCGATTTCAGACGTTGATAGAGGCGTGAAAGCTGACTTTTATCGACCAGCAGATTGACCGCTTCCAGACTGGGGCGCTGTCCCATCATGCGGTTGAAGGCATCGATATTCATATAGGCCGGCATGCCCATATAGGTCTCGAACAATGCCACCACCGGTAGTTTGCGTACCGGTTGTTGATCCTCCAGTACCTCAATCCAAACAGGTTCACCAACGCCTACACCCAGCTTGCCTGCCAGCTTGGTCGAGAGGATCAGCCCATCCGCTGGAACCTCCAGCACCGCTCCACTGGCATCGTAGACCCGTTGGAGTTCGGGGGTAGACGATATGCCCTCGATGGAACCCCGGTGGCTGCGGTTGCCGGCGCTGAGGTTGGCACTGACGAAACGCATCGGCTCAACAGCCAGCACACCGGGCATGCGCCGGAACTCCTCCAAGGTAGTATCCGATTGCGTCTCAACCAGACCCACCATCATGTTCTGGCGCTGAGCATCGTGAAAATAGACCTGAACGATCTTCTCGATCGAGTCGATCCACTGCAAAGCCATCACCATCACGGCCACCGATAGGGCTATGCCGAAACTGGTCAGCAAGGCGCGTAAGGGGGAGCGGAATATCTGTCTCAGGATAATCCGGGTCGGCTGATCCAGCCAGTGCGCAACACGGCTTTGTGAAAGCCCTGTCTTGCGGAACATGGGGGGGGCAGGAGGCCGCATCGCTTCAGCGGGTGGCAGTGCTGCAGCCCTTCTCACTGAGCCCAGACTACCGGCCAGGGCTGCGATCAGACTGACAATCGCCCCAAGCGCGAAGACCCCCGCATCCGGACGGAATATCAACAGCGGAAAGCGGAAGAGATCCGCATAAATTTCGGTATTGACCCGCCCCAGCCAGGCACCGAGCAGCCATCCCAGCAGGATACCCACACTGGTCATTGCCATCACCAGTTTGGTGTAGTGCCAACCCACCTGCCAGTTGCTGTAGCCAAATGCCTTCATCAGGCCGATTTCGCTGCGGTCTGTGGCGATCAATCGACTCAAAACCATGTTACTGAGAAAGGCAGCTACCGCCAGGAAAATGGTTGGCAGTATCGTAGACATGGTCTTCAGCTGCTCAATCTCATTCATCAGAAACCAGTTGGAGATCTGGTCCTTGCGCGCGATCGCACCGCTGCTGCCATAACGCTCTAACAGACGGTCGATATGTTCGATGACAAGTTTAGGATTGGTGCCGTGCAGCAGCCCGAGGCTCAGGTCATTGAAGGCGCCATCCAGATCATAGGCCGCAGCCAGTGCCTCGTCACCCATCCACATCACCCCAAAGCGCAGGTTATCCGGGATCAGAGCACCCGGTCCGATGGCGTAGATGAACTCCGGTGAAAGGGCGATGCCGACCACTGTCAGGGTGCGTTGATTGCCATTCATCAGCGCTTTCAGTTGATCGCCAGGTTGCAGTCCGTGTGCCTCGGCAAACGGTTCGCTCAATACCACTTCATCAGGATGTCCGAGTGCCACCAGACGTCCGTTGCGTAAAACCAGCCGGTTGAGACGCGGTTCTCCCTGCTCCGGTATGGAGACCAGTTGACCGATCACCGGCTCCTCAAAACCCTCGATCGACAGAGTGGCCAGCTGCTTGATACGCACTTCCACAGAGCGCACACCAGGGATGGCGCTGATACGCTCAACAAGCCTGCGGGGGGCACGCTTTACATTGGTGAATACATCCGCGAACCGCTGACGCTCATAGTAGGCGGCTGCAGTATCATGTAGCGCCTGAAGGGCCGATAGGGACATCACCAGTACCGCAACACCGGAGGCGATCACTACCGCGATGGCCAACACCTGACCCCTTAGTTTCCAAAGATTGCGGATCAGCTTTATATTCAGCGCGCGCATTATCCTAGTATCCTTAGTTGAACACCACAAACGTGCTATTCATGGTGTAGCGCTGCTCAATCAGTAGTTGAAATATTTCTGTACTGAATAGTCGTGTTCTTGCAATGTGATTTGTAAGGTACATAGTGGTCAACTAAGGATTCTAGGGTTAATTACCAACTCAATTCCCGTGCTGGTTGACGACTGGTATTGCTCTTACTGTCGACGACCTGACCATCCCCAAAGTGGAGAACCTGATCCGCCATGTTGCCGATAACGGTATTGTGGGTGATCACTGCTGTTGTGGTGCCCAGCTCCTTGTTGACCCGTTCAATCGCCTCCAGAACCAGGATGCCGGTATGGCTGTCCAAGGCACCGGTGGGTTCATCGCAGAGTAAGATATCCGGTTTTTTTGCGATGGCCCGCGCGATGGCGACACGTTGTTGCTCGCCACCAGAAAGTTGTGCAGGGAAGTGATCAACACGCTCACCCAATCCAACCAGCGACAGCGCTTCTGCCGGGTCCATTGGATTGACTGCAATCTCGGTGACCAGGGCGACATTCTCGCGTGCAGTCAGACTGGGGATCAGATTGTAGAATTGGAATACGAAACCGACATGGTCCCGCCGATAACGGGTCAGGATCGATTCGTCGCCCGCAGTAATCTCCAGGTCATGAAAATGCACCTGACCGCTGCTTGGCGTGTCGAGACCACCAAGGATATTCAGCAAGGTCGATTTACCACTACCCGAGGGACCGAGCAGCACAACCAGCTCACCTTCATAGAGTTGTATGTCCACACCACGCAGAGCGTGTACATCAACCGTTCCGGTGTGGTAGATCTTGGATAGCGATCTGCCTTCCAGAGTAATGTCGCTTTTTTCAGCCGGGCTCGATTGGGACACAACTAACTCCAGTCCTTGAAGCCTTAAGAGTTTAAGATCTATTTCTAAGTTTCAATCTATGAATCCAACACAAGCGGTTGGATCGCAAATTAGCCAACAGATTCCTTAAACAAGTATAACCCCCCATTCAATACAATTTAATGGACATAGGGATATCTTACTAACCTATGTCCGGGTTAGTTCCAGGAGTTTATTTGATTTTACTCGGTGGTGTTGTGGAAGGTAGCAGGTTGATCTCGCCACTCTCGCTGAAGGGTAAGGCGAATAGACTGTCCTGCGTACTCAAATTGCCACTGATTTGATACTCAAAAGGTTCTCCCTGACGCCCCTGTAAAGCATCAAGCTGTCTTATTAGGCCGAACACTGTGCTACTGATTTTTACTTCAAGCATCGATTCACTATATCCAGGAATCGTTGCTGCCTGACTGCTGACTCCAGAGGCAAAATTCTTTCCATTGAGATCCAGGTCGAAACTCATGCCATCGATTTTCAGCACCTCCTTGGATCGGTTTTGGAGGCGGATTTTTACTAGGAATCGTTGTTCCATGAGAGTCGATTTCAATGGACTCAGATCAGCGATTGTCACCTTGATTCTCTCTTCCTGGTGTTGCAGGCTTGCACAGCCGGAAAAAACCAGGAGCAACGTTATAAGGCAGGCCAGTTTTAACTGACCCAGAATTGAGTAACTCGTCGCTATCTTAATGCTGCAGTGAGTTTTCATCTGTCTGTCTTTTGATGCAGAGTTCATGGGGGACCCTCTTTTGTATGTTCAATAACCTTTGCTTCTACCGGTTTTGATTTTCGCCATAAGCCAAATAGGAGGGTCAAAAGCCCGAGCAGCAGTTCATCGACAAATGGAATCAGATCCGGAATCAACAAATCAATGACAAACAGGCTGGCAGTCAGGAGAAATAGCTGACGAAATCTGAGTTTATCTGCAAATTTCAGAATGGCTGCAATGATGGGAAGCTGGGTCATCTGATTTGGTTTAATTCCCTGTGAAGGTTTGAAATATAAAAATATTGTCTCGGTATCTGAATCAGTCCAAATGATCGAATAGATTTCAAATGGTCTCCTATCTGAAGTCGGTCAGTCCAGCTCAAAGCGTTAATTTTTATGACGTTCTATTGCCTCTTATATTCCGGTTAAAAGCTATCTTTGCCCGTGTGTATGGGGGTAACTGCTACCCCAATAAAGTAGGGTATCTGCCCATAATAAACCAGATCACCATAGGGTAGTGTTATTATGAAACAGTTCACAGAAATTGACATAAAAAGTTTCGTTATAAATAGTAGAGCTCAGTTGATAAGGGTTCTCAAATCAAAAATGACAACGAGGCAGATGAATACAAATAGGGATGGGGTGGTTTGGGTGTCGTACATAATAATTGCAGATAATAAATAGATTGTTAAAGGGGTGCCTTCTGGCAATTGGGGCGTCTGCTCATGAGCAGTGAGAGTGGACGCCTCAATTTAATTAAGGCGGGTAGTTTTCTGCATGAAACTGTATGCCACTTCGGAAAACAATAACTGTGACAGCAATGGCCGTTTAATGTGCGGTATTGGCTAGCGATTTATCCAGGTATAGGTTAAGTCTCTCAGCTTTTCAGTCTGCTGTTCAATATCATTGAATCCCCCCAATATTTTTATAGTCACGGATGGTGAAGCTCGTCTTTTTCGAGTTGATTTGTGTGGTTATGGGGTCGTTTGTAGGTTATGTACCGGATGTTTGTAGCGATGTAACGGTAGTGTCGGAAAGTGACCGCCAAGTAGTAATAACGACTGGGTCTTGAAAAGCTTTCTATCGATTGGAGAAACGCATGAATAAGAAACAAACTATATTGCATTTCTATGCAATGGGAATGCTGCTGTTAGTCGGCAGCTTGATACTTCCTGAACAGGCAAGTGCAGTACCTGCATTTGCACGGCAGACGAGTATGCCTTGTACAGCTTGCCACTTTCAGCACTTTCCGGCACTGAACTCTTTTGGCAGGTCATTCAGGTCAGGTGGCTATACGCTCACAGGCGGTCAAGGACTCATTGAGGGAGACGATATCTCCTTACCGCTGATGTTGATGCCTCGGTGGTAACTAAACTTCGCTATCAAAAAACGAATGGTAATACCAATGCAGGCAGTGATTTTGGTGTCATTGAGTGGCCCGATGAAGCCGCCCTGCTGATTGGTGGTAAACTGGCAAAAGATGCCGGTTTTCTAATGGAACTGGGTCTGACTGACGCAAACTCTTTTCTCTCTACCAAAGTACATTTCAATGTGGGTAAAGCGGGTAATACGCAATTCAGTGTGATTCCGTTTTCCACCGATGGGCTGGGTGCGGGCTATGGTTTTGAATTACTGAATACCGGTGCTCAGCGTTCCCAACGACCGATAGAAGAGCGCAAGGGCTTCAGTGCTGCACAAGCTCTGGGGTTGGGCAGTGGTGAAGCAACAGGTATCGCACTGGTCGCCTCCAGCCACAACTATTTTATTAATTACACTCCCTGGGTGCCGGGTTGGGAAGAGAATAACCTGGAAGTCAAACCATCCGGTCTGGCCCACTATTTTCGTGCCGCCTATACCCCCTTCATCGGTTCATGGGATACAGGTTTCGGATTCCAGATCTGGTCGGGTGATGCGGAGGTTGCTGATGGTGCAGGTGGGGAGACCCTGATAGCCACCGACGGTTGGGTCGTCGATGCTCAGATGCAGGGTAGTGTGGGTAGTCTTCCACTGGGTATCTATGCCAGCTATGGTAGCTGTACTGCTGATGATGCACATTTTCTGGATGGCTGTACCAATACTGATGATGGAGAAGCCTTCGGCATACTGGGCCAGTTAGGGGTACTGCCAAATAAAGCTAATATCTTTGTTGCCTATCGCACCCTCGATGATGGCTCCGAAGACGACTCCGAATTCAATGCGACAACGGTTGGAACCAACTACCTATTTTCACAAAACATCCGTTTTGAACTCTATTATGTGAAAGAGAGTGGAGATGGTGTGGATGCACGAGGTAATGAGCGAGACAGTAAATGGCTGTTCCAGCTGTTTGCCGGCTACTAAAGGACGCCTTGCGCCTTTTCGATAAACCTCGAACCGAATACTCGGTCGACTTGACTGCAAGCATGCAGTACTAGAAAAAAGTGAGGATTAACTCATGAGCAGAATGCTATCTAAAATGTTTAAATTCGCTGCGATAGTGAGCGTACTGGGGCTGATTTCAGCCAGTGCTTACGCAGGCAATGCCTTTCAGGGCTATGCCTTGTTCAACCAATCCTGTTTTCTCTGTCACGGAACAAGCGGCAAGGGCGATGGCCCGCTGGCGAAGAAACTGGATGTTGCACCCGCTGATTTATCCGATACAGCAGGGAGTGCGGCTGGAGGATCAGACAGACAGTTATTTGGACTGATCCAGGGAACGATCAAACACGGTTCAGGCACCAGTGCCATGCCGCAATGGGGATTGGCCATGCCGGCGAATCAGATCAATTCACTGGTCTCCTATATCCGATTCCTTCAAAGATCGAAACACTCACTGCCGGGAGACCCGAGAATCGGGCTGCAGATCTATATGGATAATTGCGCTGCGTGCCACGGACGATCCGGTAAGGGAGATGGACCGTTGGCGGCTGTATTGAACCTGAAGGCCCAGGATCACACCGACAGTGCTGAAATGAACAAGCATCCCAACTCTCATTTAATTGAGGTCGTGACCCACGGCACACCTGGTAAGTCTCTTATGCCAGGGTGGAAAGATATGCTCTCTGAAGCAGAGATCAAGGGGGTAGTCAGTTACTTGCGTTTACTTTCCGCATACTAAAAAAATACCATAACAGGGATATAAGCAACAAAGGCCGCTACCGAAAGGTAGCGGTCTTTTTTTGGTTCTTTCCCTGATCAAGTTCAGTTAGTCACAACTCATCCAGGATGTTTCTACGTACTTGTTGATACTCTTCTTCCGTAATCAACCCTTCATGCTTCAGGTCGTCTAGGCGTTGCAGGCGTTGCTTAATCGTGAAACTCCGTTGCTCCTCGTTGCCTTTGGCTTTTTCCACTTCGGCTGATTGTTCAGGAGCTGTGCGCTGAGTGGCAGTCGTTTTAGGCATGCGCTCACTCATGCTGGTTGCTGGTGTATGGTTAGAGCTGCTGGTTGGCGTATCTATCGGTGTTGAAATAACTCGATCAGATAAAGTAGGTTGTAGTGATTGGTGGTTAGGGGTTTCGCCGCATTGTAGTTTTGCCGTTAAAGTCTGATTGAAATCCTGGTAGCGGATTCTTTTATTAAAATCCTGACACCCCGTTTTTTTAATCGCCAGGGAGCCGTACAGTTTTTGATTGGTTGGATCATATCCAGCCGGGTATATCTGCTGTTGAGAAATCGTTATAGGTGTCTCACCAACAGGTTTGTCCATGATAAAGACAGTTGCTCCGGTTGGATCCGATTCAACTTTCAACGGCATATCACCTGAGATAGCTCCAATCCCTGAGCAGGCGTGCAGAAGAGGGAGGCAGGCGGCTAAATAGAGAGTGTGATTCACTCTGGTAGTTATAATTTTGCGCATTACAATCTCTGTCGAGTTATTTTCTGTTTGTTGTCAGTCACCACAGCACTATAAATCAAGCTTTGCTAAAACTCACGCTGTTCAGATTTGTAACCATTGTTTCATTGACGGCAGGTGAACTGTTACTCAGCCTATTAAACCTAGATTCCGCAGTTGATCGCTAATATCTGACGTAAGGTAATGATATGCCAAATGAAACAGTGCTTTTTTCTAGCACACATTGGGTGAGCTCTGAAACGCTACATGGATTTGTGAAAAATCCCAACGCACCCTGCTGCGTTGTCGTTCTTGTTAAGGGAATAGCCATTAATGGCGAACGACGCCTTGCTGGGCACGCCGGGATTTCCCACAAATACATGTTCAACTGCGGATTCTAGGTTAAAAGATACGGCTGGGTTAAGCATTATTAACGGTTAATTAAGTCTTAACTACCTGATCACACTTTAAATTTATAATTTTAGTTTTTAAGTTACGTTTAAGATTGAGCTGCTAATTTTCACCCCATAATCAAGTCACTCTTTGGTGTAAATGAGAGTGAGAATGTTGTGTCACAGCATGAATCACAGAACTGGCTTTGGTTAAAAATGTGATGTGTGACAGTTATATATGGGAAATAAGTCCCAAGTATGGCGAGCCAATTCTGATAAGGTTCGTTTTTATAGAAATGGTCTTGCTGTTGCGGGATTGAAAAAAGGTTTTTACGATTAGTTCTCAGCCCAAAGGGCTCTGGAGACTCGATATGAAGATTAACATGCAGTTCATACGTTCATCTTTTCTAGCACTGACATTGATGACATTACCCATTTTTGTGGCCGCAGGTGAAAAAGACGCTGCTGACGATACGTTGTCTGACACCTTGGTTGTCGTTGAGAAGATTGTGGGTGTCGATGCTGAGGGAAATAAGCATACCCTCTATAGTGAAGAAGATGGTCGCGTTTACCGGTTGGGCAACATTGAACAGGCAATACATGACATGAATGCTCGCGGTATCGAAGCGAAAGGCACCTTCTGGTCGCTTCAGGCAGTGCTGAGTGACACTGTCTATCTCATGGGTAACAACAGTAATCCCCAGCCTACCGAACGCGCTGAAACCAAAATACCTGAAAGCCTGTCACTCTCCGTCGATAATCTAAAGGTTACCAAGGATCGGGTTATAGCTGTTTACTCTACCAATTGCGATAACACCTCAATATAAGTTACCTACCCTCTCTGACAGATTCATAGTCCGATGAATCTGTCAGTGTTGAGGGTTATTCTGATGCTGGAATTCTACCTCTGGCATTTGCCTGTTAGAATCCTTCAACTATTCGCTAGAAATGTCGTGGATTGTGATGCACATCTCTTACGGACTGAAGTGTTACCTATGTGTTTCTTCCACCACTTGAACCTACAACACTAAGCAAACATTACTGTTTCTTCTTTCTATCATTGCAGCAATCCGGCGGAACTTTTCTTCGATATGTGAGAGTAGTAGGATCTGGTCGATTCCAGAGGCGGCCATTATTTTTTTGCCAGGGCGGCACTGATACAGCTAGAGGCTCCGGTCACTAAAAACAATCTTGTTCTGTACATCCATTAGATAATTCCTAATAGGTGGCTGTATCAGTAACCAAGGGATTCGCCAACTACATCCCGTACCATGTTGAGGACGAACATGTCTTTGAAATCATGCCATTGCCCATATTTTTCACGCATGGGATAATAGACAGCATCGAAATAGCGACCCATCTGGTCACTTATTATGCCCGGTATGCCTGTTTTTTGAATGGCCATGCGTGCCAGCCTGCGTCCTTCTTCCATCATATTTCGCCAATCGATAAAGTCTTGTTTTGTGCCGTAACCGAAAGGTGAGGGCACGAATGTGTCGAAGTCGAAGTGCCCCTAGCGGGGTTTGTGAATACGTTGAGCAGGCAAGCTGAAAATAATCCACAAATCAACCGTCCTTTTATTTTTGTTTCTGTTTCTTATACTACTTCGTATGCCATTTAATTCCTATTTTTGGTATGGAAGCCAGAGTATTTACCTATTTAACAAGATTACATTAATTGATTTTCAACAGTCAGTAAGGTGCTAGATCGCCGTTCAATAGCATTTGCGACAAGCTGATGGGATTGCAGCAAGGAGAATCGTGATGCAGCTTAACGTAGTGGATTGTGGTTTTGGAACAATCGCTGCAGAGTTTCGGCAGAAAGTGGGGGCATTGGGTAGAACCAGCCTGCTCCTTAAGTGTGAGGATTGGCTTCAGAACGACCAAGCCAGGCCGACCGCACTGTTGGTTTGTCCGCAGTCTTATCCTCGGGAAGCCGTCATTACTCGCCTGTGTGACTGTGCCGAGCAGTCAGTGCTGGTGGTTCTGAGCTGCGAAAAAAGAGGTTGGGATGACGTCATCGCGGCCAATTGTAGCGATTTTGTTGTCTGGCCCTGTTCAGTGCAGGAGCTTGAGCTGCGTCTGCAGCGGATCATGGGCGATACCGATGAGTGCCTTGAAACGGCCGACAGTGCACTATTGCCAGACATGATTGGTCGGTCTCCGAAATTTACCCAAGCGTTGATGCTGCTGAAGAAGATGTCCAGCAGCGAAGCACCCGTATTGGTTGAGGGTGAAACCGGTACTGGCAAGGAAATGGCCGCTCGGGCGCTGCATTACCTCAGCCGTAGGAGACAGCATCCATTTATACCCGTCAACTGTGGGGCGCTGCCTGACGAACTTATAGAAAACGAACTGTTCGGACACCGACGTGGTGCCTACACTGATGCTCGCGACAGCCAGCCCGGGTTGGTGGAGCAAGCTGCGGGGGGGACTCTGTTTCTCGACGAGATCGGGACCCTGAGCCTGAAGGCCCAGAGTTCACTCTTGCGGTTTCTACAAAATCAGGAATTCAAACGCCTTGGCGATGACCGGGTCCAGCAGGCCGATATCCGCGTGGTCAGTGCCACTAACGAGTCGCTTGAGGCACTGGCAGAGTGCGGCAGATTTCGTTCCGATCTATTTTACCGGCTTAATATACTGACTTTGAATCTACCGCCGTTGCGGGAAAGAACCGGTGATATAACCTTACTGGCAAAGGCCATACTGGAGCGTTTCCAGTCATGCTACGGTGGTGCAAAACGATATTTCACTTCAAGTTCGCTGGATAGGCTGAACAGCTACCAGTGGCCAGGCAATGTCCGCGAAATGGAAAATCTGATCCACCGTGAATTCCTGCTGACAGAGGGTTGTGCGCTGGAATTCGATTTTCTGACATCCAATACGACCAGTGATGCGTTCGATCAGAAGATCGGTGATGGTGGTTTTCAACATGCCAAGGCATCGGCTATAGCGCACTTCGAGCGTCAGTATTTAGAAGTACTGATGACGCGTAGCGGCGGGAATATCTCGTTGGCTGCACGACTGGCCGGCAAGGAGCGACGTTCTCTCGGCCGGATGTTAAAAAAATATGGAATTGATAAGCAGGCATTTTACTGATTTCTAACGGATATTTGCCCGACCACCAGTGAGCCCAGAATCCGCAGGTGAACCAATCCCCCTCTTTTCCCATCTCAAACCGACCGACTGTGGCACCCGGCTGGGTCATTTATGACCCAGCCGGGTGTATATAGACCCGGCAGGAATAATCAGGTCTGATCGCAGTATCGCATTATTGCGCTGGGTATATTTCTCCCCAGGCATTTAAGTTGATCAATAAAAAGAAAAGTAAAAACAAAAGGTTATAGTGTTTCCTGGATTGGCATTAGATTTGCTGATATTAAGCCGTTGGGATTACAAAAAGGCCTGTCCTATGCCAGGAAAACCTACCTATACGCCTGCCGAGCTGGCGTATCAGATCGAGATATATCTGAGTAGGAACCCAGATGCTGCGGACACACTTGAAGGGGTCACCCGTTGGTGGCTGCAGGATCTACCGGGGAGGATTTGTCGCCAAGACGTGGTGACGGCGTTGAAACTGCTTGAGGATCAAAAAGAGATAAGAACTTACTTAGTCCCAGGGAGTAATCGGATATATGAGAACTGCAATCGCATCAGACACTGAACTGGCAAGGGATTTCAGTTGCTGTGCTGTTCATCTGTTTGAGTGGTGGGGGGCAGCAATATGAGCATCGCCGGTTCAAGTGTTTCTCTGATCAAATTACTGCAGCGCCAGTACTATGAAACCCATGGCGACTTAGGTGGCTTCACCTTCAGGGTGTTCAGCACTGCAGATTTTAGCGGCGACATTACCGATTACATCACCATGTTTCTTTATCGAGTCGATGTCGATCGAACCAAACGTCACTATGAGATGCCGCGAACTACGCCACAGTCGCCGAGGAGAACATCACTGGCATTGGAATTACGCTATTTGTTGACCGTATGGGGAACGACCGCAGAACGGGAGCAGGAGGCTCTTGCTGAATGCATGGAAATTCTTGATCAGTACGCCTTGTTATCGGGTGAACTACTCGACCCCGACTACAACTGGGAGGAGGGCACCGAGATCAAGATCTCGCTCGAATCTTTAAGCAACGAAGACATGCTGCGGCTGTGGGACTCGCTGGAACCAGCCTACCGCCTTTCGGTTCCCTATCTGGTTCGTACCGTGTTGTTAAGGCCACTGATGCGCGACGAAGCACCGCTGGTCGACACTCAAACCAACGTTTGGACACCGGCGCTGCCATGACCGAAGTAATCGAGTTTGCAAACCGCTATGCACCAGACCGGATCACAATTACTGGTGTTCTGGCCGTGCGCTGTCTTCGCTACGTCAACGAAACGGCCACTGCCCCTCTGAAGACGCTGCCCAATCTCCACATGAATTCGACACGGAGTGAAGAACAACCGGTCTTCCATGAAAGTACAGGGCTTTATGGTTTTCTTAAGCTGCAGCCTGGAACCCATCGGGTGATCATCAATGACCCGGGACAGCGCTACCTGCCACGGGCAATTCAGGTGGATGTACCTGATCGCAGCAGTGTGCGGGCAAATCTGGAAAAGGGTGGTCTACCATCTCCAGGTTCTGCTGGTCCGCTGTATACCGACGCGGCCATGCGTCCCTCGGTGAACTATCCGCTGCTACCAGGCGAAAGCGCCATTTGGGGCCAAGTCAGCGACAGTAATGGCCGACCACTCGCCTTCAGTCGTTTGCAGTTGGCGACTCGTCATGACGATGGCGATACCCATGTGGTCAGCTACTCGGACATGAGCGGTACTTATCTATTGCGTTTGTCCGGTGAGCGCGCCAGTTTTGTGGTGCCGGAAGACATCGATGCCGATGGCGTGCCCGACACCAGCGGTGAGCTGACCACAACGTTCGATCGCGAGCTGAGCGTTCATTCACTGAAACAGAATCCATTCGGGCTTGAAAACCCACTGGACGTCTTCCCGGTGAATTTCGATAGCCTCGACCCGGATGACCCGGCCGGCCCCTACCAATTGGAATCATTTAGTTTGTACAACCCGGCCACCGATGAACAGCGCTTACCGGTCGGTGCCGTGATGCCACGGCCCTCGATTCAGGTTGGCAGACGGATTCGCTGGGACATCATATTGACATGAACCTAAATCTGAACCGGCTCAATGACATTTTCGATCCACTGCAATTAGGCCGCAAATTCAGGTAGTAGCCATTAACCAGACGGAGAGGACCATGCCCGAATATTTGTCACCTGGGGTATATGTAGAAGAAACCAGCTTCCGTGCCCGCTCTATTGAGGGTGTTGCCACCTCAACCGCGGGATTTGTCGGCCAGAGTCGCTTCGGGCCAATCGAAGGCGCGCCTAGGCTCATTACATCGTTCGATGAGTTCGAGCGCTACTATGGTTCACTGAACGATCTCAACTTCAATGGCGTGCCTGCGGCCAACTATCTGGCGCACGCGGTGAATCTATTCTTCGAAAATGGTGGTAAGCGGGTTTACATTGCTCGTATCTTCGAGCCGGCCGCTGCTACCACCGCAGACGATTCAACCGCCACTGGAACCGATCTTATCATCCTGCCAAATCAGACCCGGTTCCGGGCGCGTTTCCCCGGTCTTGCCGGCAATCTCAGCCTACTGGTGGACGGCACTCGCAGTGGTAACCTGCTGACCGGTGCAGCCGGTAACCGTGTGGTCAACGGGTTGCGTCCCGGGGATATGGTGGAGACTAACAATGGACCGGCAAAAACCCGTCAGGTTGGGGTTGCCAGTGCTGCCAATCCTGTCACTGGTGATGCGCTTGTTGTCAACGATGTGTACTACGCTCACTTTGATGACCAGGGCAATCTGACGCTTACCAGCAGTGCCAACGTCGATCTCGATATACAGTCTCCAGCACTGGAGAGTATTCAGAAACTCACTTTGTCAGTACTCGCGGTTTCGGCTATTGACGGACGCGAAGATGCTTACCAAGGACTTTCCACTCATCCGGCGTCGGACCAGTTTATCGGACGTGTGCTGCGTCACGAGGATCCAGACAATGGCGTCGAACCACCGGTCGATCGCACTGCACGTATCTATTTGCAGACAACCACAGTTCCGACCATAGAACCAAATCGCTATATCTATGCCAGCGAGTTGTTGCTAGCAGTGTTATCCGATCCCAACCATCGTCAACTGATGACTGAAGGTGATGATGGCATTCAGGCACCGCCGGATGCTTTTGCTGGCGGTGGAGTCGATCACACCGCCACCGGATTGGTTGCCATTGGCGATGTGGAAGATATTGCTATCGTCGCTGCACCGGGTGCAGCCGCGTTGGGCACCTCTGATGATCGGCAGTCGGTACGCAACTTCCTGATCACTCACTGCGAGAACCTGCGCTACCGCTTCGCCATTCTGTCGGCCGATCAGAATCATGACACTGCCGGTATTCGCGAAGTCCGCGGCCAGCACGATTCCAAATACGCAGCACTCTACTACCCGTGGCTGGTAGTTCGTAATCCGTTCAACTCGATCGGCCAGGGGCGTGACACGCTGTTGCTGCCACCGGATGGTGCGATTGCTGGTGTTTATGCGCGCTCGGATATCGAGCGAGGTGTTCATAAAGCACCGGCCAACGAAGTAGTCCGCAACGTGTTGCGCTTCTCACGCAACGTGAACAAGGGTCAGCAGGACACACTCAATCCTGAAGGCATCAACTGCCTGCGATTCTTCGAGGGGCGTGGTTACCGGGTCTGGGGGGCACGCACCATCAGTTCAGATCCTGAGTGGACCTACCTCAACGTGCGGCGGCTGTTCATTTTCATGGAGCACTCCATCGATAACGGCACTCAGTGGGCTGTGTTTGAGCCCAACAACGAAACCCTCTGGCTGAAGATCCGACTGACCATCGAGTCTTTCCTGTATGACGTCTGGCGTACCGGCGCACTGATGGGAACCAAGCCGGAGGAGGCCTACTTCGTCCGTTGTGACCGCACAACCATGAGCCAGGGTGATCTGGACAATGGTCGATTGATCTGCCTGATCGGCGTTGCGCCGACCAAGCCAGCAGAATTCGTGATCTTCCGTATTGGTCAGTGGACTGCTGATGCATCCATTCTCTGATCGATTGACGAACAACTTGATTGAGGAGATTCAGACATGGCCATACAACGTGACGATCCCTACGGCCCGTTTAATTTCAGGGTGACGATCACTCCCGATGCGGGCAACGAAGTGCGTGGTTCCTTTTCCGAGGTGTCGGGGTTGAGTACTGAAATTACCTACGCCGAATACCGCGACGGCACCGATCCAACTAATCGTAATCGTAATCGTAATCGTAAGGTGCCGCTGGCCTACAAGGGTGGTGACATCACACTCAAACGCGGCTTGATTGGTAGCCTCGATCTCTGGGCCTGGACCGACTTAGTGCGTCAGGGCGACATGAGTGCTCGTGCCACAGTTGTTATCGAACTGCTCTCCGAAGACAACAGCGATACGGTCGCCACCTGGAAACTGACGAATGCCCGGCCCAACAAATGGACCGGTCCAACGCTTGCAGCCAAGGATGGCAGTGAAGTAGCCATGGAAGAATTGGGCCTGGTCTGCGAAGACATTACCTATGAATAGAAGGCGATAATGGCACTTTCCGGACTCGCAATTGGAGCGCCCTGGAGACCCGGTGTTCCGCCCGGTGTTTACGAAGACCGGAACCGTCAGCGGACGTTTCGTGACGTGCGCATGGACGTCGCTGCGTTTATCGGCCTAACCGAACGTGGACCGGTCTCAACACCCGTACCCATCGATAGCTGGCGCGACTACCTGAGTGTGTTCGGTGATCCGGGTGAAGGTCGTCTACTGGCCGACAGTGTGCATCTGTTTTTTGCCAACGGTGGGCGTCGATGTGTGGTGGTGCGAGTGTTGAGCTATGCCGAGACAACCGTAACCGGGGGTGCTGCGACTGCACGTTGGAACTTCGAAGGACTCAGCCACCGTGATGGCACACTGATCGAAATCTCTGCGCGCAATCCGGGTTCTTGGGGCAACCGACTCGAAATCGAAGCCGATTTCCGTAACCATCCGCTGCTGCTGCAGCTACCCGATGCTACAGAGCTGGCGGCGATTGACACCTCACTACATGACCGAGTCGCATTAAGCCTCCCCCATCCGCAACTGCTGCCTGGTGCTCTAGTGCGTGTGCTGGCAACCGAGGCCGGTGTGCTGGTTGACGACTATCTGTTCGTCAGCGAACTGCGAAACGCATCGGATGATTTTAATCTGCTGATTTTCGACACTGCCCTGGACAGCAAATGCCACATCCCGGATGGTGGTGGCGGACTGTTACTCGAGGCAGTGGTCGTCAACCTCGATTTAAACATTTCCCTGCTGCAATCCAATGGCGATGATATTCAAGAACAGTGGCGCGAACTGGGGTTGCATCCACTGCATCCACGCTATCTCAGTCAGGTGACCGGTCGGCGTGCCGCCAGCGAGAACCTGCTGACTGAGGAAGATTACAATCCACTCCAACCGGATGCCAATCAGCAGGAGTCCACACAGACCGACCAGCAATTGGCGGCGGTAGACGTGCGCCGTACCGGATCGGAGCTGATACGTCTGCCCTGGTCGAACTGGACAACCGAATTTATACCCGCAGTCGACATGCTGGGCGGGGAAACCCACCATCGCAGTGGTCCGTCTCTGAGCGAATCCGGCGTGATTGATACTGGTTCGGATGGTGAGCAGCTGACGTTGCGCGAGCATTTTTTTTCCGCTCCGGGGAATGCCATGGGAGCGGGTGTATACGCAGCTGACAGGTTGGGACCAGGGCGCTATCCTCATGGTGGCCAGCCAGCGCCGATAGTGGCACTCGCCGAATATGACGACCGTAACGAAACCCAGCCGGTCTCCCTGCTGCAGATACCTGATCTGGCGCATCCCTTGCAGTTCGATCAGTTTCCTTCAGCAGCCGATTCCCCACCCCCGGCTGGAACCCAATTCGGCAGTTGTGTCCCGACTCCTATTGACACTGTCAGCCAGACACTGATTTACCCACATCTGGCATTGTCAGGTGCAGAAGATTACAAAGAGGTACGCAACTGGCAACGGACACTGATTGAGTACTGCGAACAACATGGCGATCGGGTTGCCATACTTGATCTGCCCCCAGGGTTACAGGCTGGCGAAATTATCAACTGGCGGCGCGCGCTGGTATCGAAACGAGCAGCGTTGTTTACACCCTATCTACTGATGCGATTAATCGTTGGTGACGATGCCAATCCCCGAATTGTACCCCCCGGTGGAGCAGTTTGTGGGCTTGTGGCGCAGCGTGATGGGCAGTTGGGTGTGCATGCCTCGCCAGCAAATCTAACCCTGGAAGGGGTTGCTGCTTTACATGATGATCCGCAGCTTCCCGATGCTGGTTTTCTGCATGCCGAGCGAATCAATGCAGTACGGCCGACCCCGAGTGGCTTGTCATTGCTTGGGTCGCGCACCACCACGTTGGACAGTGACTGGACTCATATACCAGTCAGGCGGTTGATAGATTACCTTGAGCGACAGCTGGCGCTGGATACTCGCTGGGCCGTATTCGAACCGAATAACCCGGCATTGTGGAATCGTTTGATCGATGCCGTAGAAGCCCGCCTGCGACCACTCTATGACCGTGGTGCTTTTATGGGTTCAACGCCGGCAGAGGCCTACTTCATCCGTTGCGATGCCGAACTCAACACCACCCAGGTGCTGGATCAGGGGCAGGTGATCCTGCTGGTCGGTGTTGCGCCGGCGGTACCAGCCGAATTCATCGTCTTTCGTTTAACCCAACATAGCGACGGTGTGGTGAGCCTGGAGGAAGCCGGTGGCTGACTTTCTAAGTTCATTTAATTTCTCCGTGCACCTGAGCATCTCCGGACTGGGGGGTGACGAGGGGTTGATTCGTGATTCCGAAGGAGCATTCAGCGAAGTGACCGGTCTGGAGTACCAGATCGAAATGACCGCTTTGCGTGAAGGTGGTTATAACCAGGGTGTTCGCAAACTGGTTGCCAAAACTTCTCAACCCGAGTTGATTCTGAAACGAGGCATGACTGCCGATGCGGCATTCTGGGAGTGGGTTCAGCGTTGCACTGACGGTACCTATCCCTTGCCATACATCAACGGCACACTGGAAGTTTATGGACCGGCCAGTGATCGAAAGAAGAGCACGCCAGTCAAATGGCGGTTTTCCAACGGCATCGTCACCAAGGTGACCACGCCAGGCCTGAATGCATCTGAGACCAGCGCTGTACCAATCGAGGAGTTGCATATATCCCACGAGGGGTTGTGGAGGGAGATGTCATGAGCAGCCAGCTGACGCCCGCACTGCTGATTCCCTATGATGCAGCCGGTGAAGAACTTGACGACAGCAACACGATTACGCTGGATTTCAATCCCGAAACACTGACCCTGAAAGTGCAGGCTGGTGAGGAGGCTGATAGTGGTCGTTCTGGTCGTCAGCAGTCCCAGCATGTCGCCAAGAGCACTGCAACGCTCTCATTTGATGCAATATTCGACACCACCCGTCCCAACCCTGCACGCGGTGGTAGTGGGGATGAACCCGCCAGTCCCGAAAAGCTCGATGTGCGCGTCAAGACATCAGCTATCGCCGGTTTTTTGCAAGCAGAAGGTGAAGGTGAAAACTCCTCACCACGGCGGGTCCGTTTTCATTGGGGTAACGTCATCTTCGATGGCCTCATCAAGTCATTCAGCGAGACACTCGATTATTTTTCACCAGAAGGTGTACCGCTTCGATCGAAACTGTCTTTGTCGATTACCGAACAGGATTTTCGCTACAACGTCGATGCCGATCAGGTACAGCGTGCACCTACCACGCCAAGTGCCAATCAGGCCGGCGATCTGGCGGCAAACAATGGCCTTGATTCACTGTTCGACCTGTCGGCTGGTGCCGGATTCAAACTCGACCTGTCGCTGGATCTGGACGTGCAGTTTGGGTTGTCTCTGGATATTGGTTTCGACGCTGACTTTAAGATGGGTGCAGAGCTGGGTTTCAACGCTGACTTCGATATCGGTATCAATGTTGGTGTTGATTTTGATATCTCGGCAGGCGCTGCGCTCGATCTATTCGGACCTGCCGCGATTGAAAGTGGTCTTGGGGTGAGTGGCGGCGTTGATCTGGGTGCAGCGATCGGTGGCAAGGTAATGCAGTCAGTGACCTCTCCTGTGGTTCCCGGCGATGCAGCTCGTCCTCCCAGTGCTTGGGCAACAGAAGGCCCGGAGCCCGGCAGTCGTGCCAACAAGCTGGCTGTGCAGGTGCAGCAATCGCGTGCAAGATCTGCCAGCACCAGCCGTGATCGGCTGCAGAACAGCTCTGGTTCAGGTAACCCGAGCAGCACCGGTGGCGAGTTTGGCCATGTGGATGTAGTCACTCCTTTACCTATTCGAGGGTCACCGCCGACCCGTCCGGCGAGTTTCGGGTCGGAACAGACCAGGGGATTGTTCCCCACACGACAGCAGGCAGTACCGGTCGGTGCTGGTGACTCTTCCGGAAGACCCACTTGGGAGATTTTACCTGCAGAGTCTAAAGATCGGTCGGTGAAAGTTGTTTCGGTACTCCCGTGTTGCGTCCCGCAAAGGAAGCCTTATGGTTCATATTGACGAAGTGCATAGTGAAGTCGTAGTTGATTCAGTCCCTGGTACGCTGCAACGCAGTGATGCTAATGACAAGCCTACCGAGGTCAGGATCGAGGAACTTCGCGAGATCGTACGCATAGTACTAGCCGAGGAGTTTGAGCGGGTGCTGCGCACCAGCAGTGTCGACAACGGGTGGCAAGGATGAGCAATGGACTTAAATCCGAAAGGCTGATCCTGCACGGCAGACCACGATTTTCCATCGATGGTGCCGACGAAGTGCGCCTCAACGAGGATCTGGTTCGTCTTGAAGTGCGTACCGATGAGGAATCGCCAGCCTGTTTCGAAGCTGTCTTCAAAAACTGGGGCCAGTCGCGAGCAGGTGCTGAGCCGAACTATCTCTATTTCGACGGTGAGATACTTGAGCTGGGAAAGTCATTGAGTGTGCTGGCTGGCGATGCTGACAATGAAGCCGCGTTGTTCAGTGGTCAGATTACGGCTATCGAGGGTGTTTATCCTGAATCCCGTGCACCGGAAGTCCGCGTTTGTGCCGAGGACCGGTTGCAATGGCTGCGCATGACTCAGCGAAGTCGGCTCTTTTCAGAAACCAGCGACCAGGATATTGCTGGGCAGCTGGCCGATGATAGCGGGTTGCGTGCTGATGTCGAGGTCGAGGGGCCGCAGCACGTCGAATTACTGCAGGTCAATCAAAGCGAACTGGATCTGTTGCGTGAACGGGCAAGAGCAGTCGACGGCCGGATTGCCGATCAGGAAGGTGTACTGCTATTTCGGCCAAGGCGTGATGAGGCCAGCGAACCGGTGTTGCTGACACGTCAGAACGAGTTGCTGAACGTAAATGTCTGTGCCGATCTGGCACACCAGCGCAGTGAGGTACGTGTGCATGGCTGGTCGGTCACCGATAAGGAAGCCATCCACGAATCCGCCGGTGTTGATACTGCGCGAGTCGAGGCCGATAACAATGGCCGTTTGGGAGCGGAAATTCTCGACGAAATTCACCCTGGATTGTCCGAAGAACTTCACCTGGAAGCACCTGCCAGCGGTGAGGAGGCACTGAAACTGGCCGAAACCCGCCTTAAACGTCGTGCACGGCGTTTTGTTACGGCTAGAGGCGTCACTGCAGGCACGCCGGGATTATCTGTCGGTGACCGGGTCAATCTGGTTGATCTCGGCGACCTGTTTGCCGGCATCTACTATCTGACTGCGGTACGCCACACTTTCGACATGCGCGATGGTTTGCGTACCTGGTTCATCGGTGAACGCAATGATCTGGGAGGACGCTCATGAGACTCTGGTCACCCACCCTGGTACCACCGAGTCCTGCAAGTGAGCCTTCCCGGCAACGTTTGTTCGGTGTCTATCCCGGAGTGGTGACCGATCTACTCGATCCTGATGATCAAGGCCGGGTGAAGGTACGACTGCCCTGGGTTGGCGAGGATGATTCCATGCAAGCGACAGCATGGGCGAGGCTCGCTACCCTTATGGCTGGCGCTGATCGTGGCAGCTGGTTCATTCCAGAAGTCGACGACGAGGTGTTGTTGAGCTTCTTGGCTGGAGATCCACGCCACCCAGTGGTGCTCGGCGCACTCTGGAACGGTGTCGATACGCCTCCTGAAAGCATGGATGGCGGCGGTGAAAACAATATTCGATCGATCACATCACGCTCAGGTCACAAGCTGGAATTTGATGACACTTCCGGCGGCGAAAAAATCACCCTGGTAACCCAGGGAGGACATGAACTGGTGCTCGATGATGCGAGCGGTGGAACGATCACTGTGAATCATAGCGGTGGTGCGCAAATCGTTATTGAATCCAGTGGCACCATCTCCGTTACCGCACTCAATCAGATAAATATTGATGCCCCGGCCGGACTCAATGTTACTGCGGCAATGGTTACGGTTGACTCTGCATTCTCGAAATTCTCCGGCGTAGTAAAGGCCGATACCGTCATCACCAATGCTGTTGTCTCTTCCTCATACACGCCTGGTGCAGGCAATGTGTGGTAACCCATGAATGCACCGACTCACAAGCTGTTCATCCCTTTGCGCAGGCAGCCACCACGGGAAACCTTGCTGCTGTCACATCCCTGGTTCCTGCGCCAACCAGGTGAAGTTCCGGTCACCGCATCCCCACGTGTGTTGCAGTTCACCAGTGACGCTTTCATGGAAGATTTTCTTGCAGGCGTCGAAACAAGCGTGGAGGTGCGAGATGTGGATGCATTCGAGCGTCTGCTGACCTTCCGCGACTATGCTGAGCCACCGACCTCGATGCTCGATGAGCACGGTGATCCGCTTTATCCAACCATCCTGACCCGTGATAATGATCCTGCCAACGCTCTGGATGATGGTCAGGATATGCCCGCTGTGGAGTGGCTGCGCAAGCTCTATCTGCCGCTGCATTGTCATTTTCATATTGTCTCGCTCGGATTGCATTGTCGACGCGCTGGTTTCCCCCGTGTTGCCTCGACGCGGGTGCTCGAAACGGGCATGGTTATTCGCCGTTTGGTGGCGGATCGCGATCAGGAACGCTGGGAGGATTGGATTCCGGTTGCTGATAAAGGGGTGTGGCTTGAAATTGCTGACCGCGATATGCGCCCTCTGGGGCAGGGGCCACAGGTGCCGGTACTCGATCCGCAGGCGATTGCCGGGCGTTTGCCCGCAGTGGCTGAAACCGAACTGCGTGCCCGCGCTGGTTTGAAAGTCGATGATCCACTACCCGGCGCACTGCATGTCGATCGTATGAGTCCCCTGTCATCTGCAATTGGTGAGGCGGGCAAGCACAGTGTAATGTTCGGCTACCTGCCCCTCAGTGCCGGAACCTTTCAGTTACCTCCCTTTGCCGATCCTGCCGATCTCAATGCAACTGAAATTGCTGCGCTGTTACAACAACGTGCCGAGGCACATCTGCGGGCAGAATGGCTGGATGAGCGACCAGCTAACCCAGGAAACGCTGCCGCATTTGTTGGCCGTTTGCAAGCCTCAATACAGACACCATTGCGGGAACTGGTGGAATTGCTGGTGCTTCCGAACCCTCCCCTAGCTGATGTAGATAGTGCCCGTACTCGTCTGCAGAGCGACTGGATCGATAGTTTTATGGTGGCTCACGAAAAGGCGACGAGCGATGCGGACACGTCGGTACGGGTCACGCTTCAACGCGCCCTGTGGCTGGAAGCCGATTCGTTTGCAAGTGTATCAATCTGGACCAGTTCTCTTGAAGCCACGGTGATTGATGAGGCTCGGGGTCGTCGGCCATCGGAGGCTGGCTGGAACAATGATGATCACCCGCAATTCAACGCCGACGTAGGGACACTGTTCAGATTTCATCTGCGTGAAATCATTGATCAAGGCATACCCGCAACTGGAACGCCGGCGACCGGTACAAATACAGACACTGATCTCCAGCACCTGCTTGGTGCCTTGATGATGCGTATTCGTGCTTACCGCAAGGAGTTGCTACAACAGATTAACCAGCAAGTCCTGCCTGCTGACGAGCAGCCAGATCTGGACCGCGAAATTCCAGAATCCGAGTCCAATGATGCCGATGACTATCCAGTCGTTACCGCTGGTTCGCTCAGTGATGAAATCGAGGCCTGGTTGCAAGCCGATACTAGCGAGGCGCGTACTGAGTCACCACGTCCCTGGCCACCTCTGGTACTGGACAGCACTCTGCTTGCTGTACACTGTGAGTCACGCAAGCTGGAATTGTCCTGCGCAGAGGTCAACGAACGAGGCGCAGCCGCTGGTAACGCCTATCTCGAAGAGAGTGCGAGCAGGCGTCAGGCAGCGAACAATCTTCTCGATCTGCGTGTTGATGATGCCCTGCTGCCGAGTGTCTTGCTGCCCCAAAGCCCAGGCGACGAACTGCGTATCATTGGCTTGGATCTCGCCGCCCAGCCGGAAATGGGCTTACTGGTATTTCCCGGGCCTGCGCCAACGGTGGCAAGCGTGGAGGATATGATCAACCATGTAGTCGGGCGCTATACGGCCAGTGGCAGTCCGGTGCCGTCTGTGGAGAGCCAGCGCTCTGAGGCTGCACAACTGCTCAATCTGGTACGACCGCGCTTAGATTCGGACAGCCTCTATGCCATCTGGTGTTACACCCGTGTCGCTGGACATGATGCTTGCGAAGCCGAACAGTTGCTATGGACACCAGGGAGTGAACTGTTTTCGCTGGCTGAGCCGACTGACATTCTCGGCATGAAACCCGTTGCCATGCAGCTGCCCGATCTGAAAAAACTGGTGCGCGACATCCCGCGTATTCCCAAGGCAAATGCCAACCCCTTCGCGGCGGTCAACATCCCTGCAGATTCCGGTATTGCTACCGGCGAAGAGATGGCCGATACCGCCCGCCAATGGGGTATACAGATGATCTGCTCGTTTGGTATCCCGGTATTCACCATCTGCGCCTGGGTACTTTTCTCCATCATTTTGAGCATCCTGCTGATTATTCCAGGCTTCGGCTGGCTGTTGCTCCTCAAGTTTTGTCTACCAGTGCCTGTGAAGAAATAACTATGCGAGATCCTAACAAAATCTACGGAACCGGCATTCAGCTACCACTGTTAAGGGAGCCCGGATTTTCATGGATCAGCGGCAGTGACGCTGTGGCTCAGTCGCTGCGTGCAGTGCTGTTGACCGAACCAGGTGAGCGCATCGAGCGACCAACCTTCGGCGTTGGTCTGCGTCGTTATCTGTTCGCACCCAACTCGCTTGCCACTCGAGCAGCTATGCGGCAGGACATAGTCGATGCGATTGGCCGTGACGAATTGCGGGTAACCCTTGACGAGGTGGAGATTCGGGTTGATTCCTTTGAGCCGACTCTACTGCGCATCGAACTGCACTACCACCTCAAGGACGATCCAGGACCGCGCAGTCTGGTGCTGCCTTTCTACCTTGATCAAGGAGCCGCGTGAACATGGCCAGTCTGCCCGACATCCGACTTGACGACCGCAACTGGGAAGAACTGCGCGACGAACTGGTGCGCCGCATTCCTGTGCACAGCGAAACATGGACCGATCACAACCCGTCCGATCCCGGCATCGTGCTGCTGGAGCTGTTTGCCTACCTTGGTGAGAATTTGCTGTATCGCATGAATCGGGCGCCGGAAAAGGCTCGACGCGAATTTCTCAACTTGCTCAACATCCCGCTGCAGACAGCCACGCTCGCCAGGGTACTGGTTCGTTTTGACCTACCCAAGGGGCAGGATACACCGATCAACCTACCCTTCGGAGGTAGCGCCGCCCGAACCCTGGTAACCGCAGGCAAGACCGAGTTTCAGGTCACTGATGAACTCACCGTGCTGCCGGTTGAAACGCGAGCCTATGTCAAGCAACCAGTGCCGGATCCGGCGGCTGATATCGTCGGTGCCGAGGGCATGGATTTCCTGCTTCAGGACCACTACGCCGAAGCTGGCAAGACCGCACCGTCCATAATTGCGCACGGCTATTACCAGAGCGTGCCGCTGCCGGAAGTGGAATCCGGCGTTCTACCAACCGTTACGTCTATCGCCAGCACCCTCGATGAGACTTTGTGGATAGCTTTGCTGGCGCCTGAACCCCTAATCAAGGGATTTGAAGATGCGGCCCTGCTATCGCGTATGCAGCAATTACGGCTCGCCATTGCCGGTAAGTCTTTGTCGCTCGGTGTACGTGTGGATGATGCACTCTGCGGTGCCGAGGATCATCGAGCGTGCCCAGAGTCTGGCAGCGAGACCGACCGTCTACCACTCGATTGGCATATCGGTACCGGGCGCTTCAATCCTGCTGACCAGCCGCTAGTGGATAATATTGTTTATCAGCGACTCACTGTCGCCAGCGATCAGACCGAGGCACTGACTCGCAGTGGTGTGGTGCGCTTGCAATTACCCGCAGTGCAACCGGGAGGATTGACTCAGTTCAACGACTGGGCCGGGTTACTCGATCCTGACCTGCTCGGTGTTGGTGAGTTGCCGCCGCGACTGGAGCAGGCTGACGATCAGGCCCGGGTGCTGACCTGGATTCGTGTCCGTCGACCTGGTGAGGACTATCCACAGCCGCGTCTGCACCACCTTGCGGGCAATACGGTGGCGGTCGAACAGGCTGTGACCGCGGCAGGCGAATTGCTTGGCTACGGCAGCGGGCAGACCGGCCAGCAGGTCCAGGTCAGCAAGTCGCCGGTACTCGCAGATACGTTGTTGTTGCAGCTGCGCGAGGCTGGGCAATGGGAGAACTGGCAGCAAACCGAGAGTCTGACATTGTCACTACCTGATGACCGCCATTACGAGCTGGATTTGACGACGGGTGTGATAAGTTTCGGCGACGGCATCCATGGCCGCGTCCCGCGCCCCGGAGAGGCGATTCGCTGTCTCAGTTACCGCTATGGCGGTGGTGGCACTGGATTTTGTCGAGCTGGCGCAGAACACTCCTGGAGTCGACGTTGGCCGTGTGCATGTCCTGCCGCGTCACAAGCCCCATGAGCGCATCGATGAGGTACCAGGTGTCGTGACGCTGGTGATTGTCCCCGCCTACGACCCGATACACCCCAACGAACCGATACCGGATCAGATCATGTTGCGTCGAGTCTGCGAAGAGCTGGAATTACGTCGGCTGGTAACCACTGAGCTGTACGTCACGCCACCGCAATACGTGCCTCTGTGGGTATCTGTGGCATTCGAGATAGAAGCAGGTTACGGCTTCGAAACCGTCCACCGCTGGCTTGAACTGGCAATCCGTCAATACCTGGCGCCGCTGCCGCCGTATGGCCCGGCGGGGCAGGGCTGGCCGTTTGGACGGGCTGTCAGTGCTGCTGATGTCGAGGCCGCAGTGCTCAAGGTTGAGGGCATCAGACTTGTTTCCGAAGTGCTGTTGGAAGGTGATGAGATAGACGCCACAGGAAAACCGACCACTCGCAGCGGAAAAATCCGCCTGCACAAATGGCAATTGCCGGTATTACGTGGGGTGCAGATCAGCGAAGCCGAAAATGCCGAGCCGATCGAACGCGAAGAACCAGCAGCTGGCGGTGATCCGGGCCAGTTCCCTGTACCTGTTGAGCGAGAAGAATGTTGACTAGACGACAACAACAAACCCACAACAGGACCGGGCTGATTCGTGATGTCACGCCTGTGGAAGTGGGCATGTGTACAATGTTGTCTTGCGCCAGTTGCGGCCGAGCAGGCGCTTGCATGTGCCCGGAGGCGTCGGCATGAAAACACCCCGCTTCCAAAATCTCTGCGGTGTCGATCAATGGCAACGTTGCGACTTCGAGAACCTACAGCTGCACCTGCTAAGTGCCAGCGTTCAACTCGCCATGCACGAGCAGGTCGATGGTGTAACCGAAGGGCAGCGGATGGCGGATGCTGACTTCCACGAATTACGCCAACTGCGTGGCACAGCACAGTATGTATGCTGCGCGCCAGATTATTGCGCAACGGGTTATACACTGTTGGCCGATCCCAGCACTGACCTGCTTTGGCTTGCGGACGATGGTTGGCGATCGCTGACAGTTCCGGCAGTTGAATCTACCAAGCATCAATCCGATACGACTCGCTTTAGCAACCTGTCTACTGCAAGTGGAGGTCGCTTATTCGATCAGCCCACCAGCCTGTCGGCCGATCCCTTCGGACGCCTCTGGCTTCTCGAAAGAGGTGCGCAGCGAGTTCGTCTGTTGGCGGCGGAAGACCTGCGCCAGCTGGCCTTTATGTCACCTCCCGTCAGCACTCACTTTGACGATCTGGCCGCCTGCAGTTGGGGTTTACTGGCCTGCGATGTCGATAATGCCCAGCTTTGGCGACAGGACTACGGTGGTGAGTGGGAATGCATCGATCTCGGTAGCGACGACCGGGTTCCGATTGCAGTAAGTGGTCATCCAGAGGGGCCGGCGGTAGCACTGCTACGTGCAATCGAAACAGAGGTTCAGCATGGACTACTTCGTTTGACGGCTACTAATATCACAACCTTTGACATAACCGATCTCGACGATCCCCTGCATCTGCTGTTGGCTGAGCCCGAATGTCTTTATATGGGTGAGGCACAATCGGATGCCAAACGGCCTACGGTCTTTCTCTTCAGCAGCTACCTGCTCGATGCGACGCGTCTGGCAGTCGAGGAGCAGTGGGAGTCGCGCGGCTTCGACAGCCGCGGATTATTCGTTGGTTCCGACTGCCGTGTCTGGGCAACCACTACTGCAGCAACCCGCCCCTTGACCCCATCAATCGCGGATCGAGTCACCACGGGGCAGGTCGAAACCTTTGCGCTGGATTCAGAGGCGATTGCCTGTCAATGGCACCGGATCTTCATCGATGCCTGCCTACCTCCGGGCACTCAGTTGGAAGTCAGCGTGCGCTGCTCTGACGTGTTGCCAGCGCAGGCCGTGCAACGCACAGCGCGCCCGCCGCATGGCTTGATTGACTTGTCGATGGTTGATGAGGATGCTGTGGCCACTGCCTGGATGCGACGACCGTTGGCATCACGTACACCGCAAGATCAGGAAGGTTGGCTACCGTTGGACGTGCTCGATCGACGTGTCTATCAGGCCGATGTCGCACTACCACCGGTTGGCCGCAAATTGCCATCCGAGGATGAGTATAGTCCCCGCGACATACCTGAGGTGGCGGAAAACATGCTGACGCTTGAGGGATTGATTCGTAACCCTCCTGGCCGCTACCTGTGGCTGCGAATACGCCTCCATGGCAGCAGTCGTCGCAGCCCGGTTGTGCGAGCGCTCCGTGTCAGTCATTGCCGGCCGTCACTGTTCGAGCATCTGCCGGCATATTGGTCAGCAGATGCTGCGATCGCAAACGAGGCTGATCAGGCTCTGTCGTTGTTCGAGGGACTCTACACCGAATTCAACCAACGCATAGATCAGTTTCATCAACTGCTTGACCCCCGCGTCTGCCCGCCAGAGGCACTGGAATGGCTCGGCTGTTTCATTGCCATGAGTTTCGATTCACGCATTGCAGAGTCAGTTCAGCGCCAGTTGCTTTCAGAGTTGTTGACACTCTATCGCCAGCGCGGCACTCAGGCTGGACTTGAGAGGCTGTGCGCAATCCTCACCGAGGGGCGGGTTGCAGTGGTTGAGTCGTTCCGCCTGCGGCGTACCAGCCCGTCGACGCTGGGTGCCATCGGTGGCGGCGAAGAGAGTCACCTCGGCAGTCTGCAACTGGGCGGCAGTGAGGCAGATGGCTTGTCTTCGGCCGGCTGGGAAAACGACTTGTTGTCGGCTCATTCACGGCTGCTGGCTCGGCGTGCTGCAATTCGTGAGCAGGGTGATACGCCCTGTCCACCCGGCGAGCTTCCGCCAGCGTTGAATTTGGACCCGACGATCAGCTTTTATCGCCAGTATGCCCACCGCTTTAGTGTGGTGATTTTTTCCTCCTACGAAGGCGATCTGGCTGCTGTAGTTGAAGAGGCAGTGGAGGCATGGAAACCGGCTCACACTCTGCACACTCTCTGTTGGCTGGATGCCGGGCTGGTGGTGGGCAGCAACAGCTATGTCGGTCTCGGTACCAGCCTGGGCGGTAGCGGTCGCTGGCAGCCGGCCTTGTTGGGAACCGCTCCACTTGGGCGCGATAGAACGCTGTCGCAGGCGTGGCCGGTTAATCCCGGAGAAGTACGACTTGAAACCAGCAGGCTATCAAATAATGAGTGCACGCCGCGGGCGTGCTGAACCATGACAACGAGGGAGAGACTGCAATGAGCAACTCTCATGGAGATGCACAATTCATGCACTGCGATGGTAGTGACCCAGCCCTGCCCGGTGATCCCTGGTCTCGCTTGCGTTATCACTACGGCCAGCTTCTTGGTGCCGATGATTTTCAGGCCGAGCAGAATGGGATGGTGTTACGACGACGGCTGCACAATACGTTGTTGCACGGCCTGGGTACGGTCTGTGGCCTGCGAGTCAGCGCCGAGCCGGTGGATCCTCCACAATCACGGCTGATTGTTGGCGAAGGGCTGGCCATCGACGTCTACGGTCGCGAAATCTACGTCAATGAACCGCAGTGTCTCGATATCATCGGCTTGCATACCAGCGATATCTGGGAAACCTTGGCATTATCACCTGCGGCCACACCGGAGGATCCGGCCGACGAACCGCTTTCGGACATCCGCCGTGCCTATATAACCCTGTGTTATGAGTCTTGCCTGAGCAACCAGGTGCCAGCCATCACACCACCCTGCGGGGATGCCAGTGAAGCGTTGGCGTTTTCACGTGTCAACGACCGTTTTCGTATCGATATGGTGGCTGAAGCGCCAGTGGATCCGCATCCCCTACAGCGCGACTGGTGGCCCCCAGGCGCAGCCGACAGCCACGGCGACCTGCGTGCTCGTCTGCTCGATTTTCTGCTCGACTACCCTGGGGCCGGATTGAGCCTGCAGCAGCTCTGGACCGCCACCGAAAAAGCACCATTGTTGCTTGCTGTCGTTGATTTGGTTCACGAGGATAGCGCCACCACCGAAATCACCCGCGTCGAGGCGATCGACAATAGCACCCGCGCGCTGCTCCCGGCAGTGCAGATGACCGCCGAGCAGGCAATTCGACAACGCCTTGCAGGGGCTGACACGACCCCGTCACTGAAGCTGCTGTCAAGCAGCGACAACAGTGAAACTGCCGATGCAGCGACGCTTCCAGAATACACCTTGCAGTTCTCTGCCGATCTGGAGGCCGCAACCGTCAGTGCCGATTCGATCATGGTCCATGCGCTGGAAGGCACCGGCTGGACTCCTCCGCTGGCTTCAACCGTAACCGTGGTGGGTGACGTGGTCACCGTCGCGTTGGCGGCTGCACCGGTTGCCGATACCCGTTTGCAATTGCACCTGATTGGTGGTGGGCCTCAACCGGTCATGGCTACCACTGGTCAGCCGCTTGATGGTTGGTGGGATGAACCGATCAGCGGTGCTGGTCGTGGCAGAGATATCAACGTCATCCGCGTCTGGACACTGGGCGCTGCCTGAACAATCGAGGAGAGCAGACATGAGCGTCGACAATTCATCAAATGGCGACAACTCTTTCAGCACCCAGGCATTGAATCAGGCGTTATTCGAGAACGTCCGGAATCAGAAGCTTGGTTACAACTTTTCCAGCCCATTGGGGAACAACCTGCTTGGTGCCTACAGCCGCGACCAAGTGATCGAGATGCTTGCCGATCAGCTTGCCAAGGCGCCACCTGGTTCAGCATCTATCACCGGCAAGAATGGCCTGTTTCGCATTAACTGGTTCGATGGCCGTTTTCTCACAGCTCAGGCGTTCCGACAGCAGGACAGCTACTGGGATCAGCGACTGCGTCTGCTGGCGCAAATTTTTCCGCCGGGTATAAGTTGGGGTCTGGGGTTGAGGGGGCTGGAAGCAACTCTGAAGCCTTATCCGCAACCGGGCACCGACAACGACCCAATCACGGGTGGAACATCCTTGGACACACAATTTACTCTGCAGCCTGGTGTTGCATTTGATGGTATCGGTCGTCCGATCGTGGTGGGGCAGGAGTTCTGTTTCTGTTTTCGCGATCTGATACCACGCTTCCAAAGCGAACCACGTCAGGTCGCCGACAGCGGTCAGCGGTTTCAGTCCTGCCTGTGTCTCGAGCCGTTCAATGGTGGTGCCGGTACACCCGGTTCTGCGTTGCCACCAGGACCCTATCTTTTAATGATTGAGCCAAGGGAAAGCCCGGAAGGCGATGCCAAGGTTTATGGTGAAGTCTGTGCCGGAGAGGGACCGGCTCGCTGTGAAAGTAACGGCTGGCGCGGTGGCTTCGGGCTGTCGCTGGTACGCTTCCCTGCCGATCCGCCCAGTGAATTGAACATCGCCCATTCTTGGACACTACGTGGCATTCTGTCTGCCTACTACTACGATGTCTTCGAGCATTCGCTTATCGAGCGCTGGGACCCGGAGTTCCTCCGCGAAAATGCATTTTGTGAAGCGGTTGGTAACAGCTGTCAGCAGGCAGGCGCCGTTCCGTTGGCCATGGCCTACATCGGCTTCGACAGCAGTATTATATTCCTCGACCAATGGATACCGCGACGCGGGCTTGCAGCGACCAACGCTGCCAACTGGACCCGCACCCACTTCGGTGCACCGACACAATCGGCCGCCGACGCACGCCTGCACCAATTCCAGTGCATGCTCAAGCAGAGCCTGTCGAAAGTGCCCCTTGAGACCTTTGGGCAACAGGCCGCTCCTGCAATGAATTTGTATGAGCGTGGCTTCCGGCATATCCCACCAGTCGGTTTTCTGCCGTTCGATCCCTATACCACCCTGCCCGATTTGTTCGATCCGGATACCGACACCAGTAGCAATCTGCTTGAGCAGATCCCTGGATTCGCCAACGTCCATCTTGTGGAGCGGCAGATCGACAGGTACTTCTGCGGCACCAGTGTGATTCCCTACTATGTGGTTGCCCTGCACGATGATGATGTGCTGGAGGACATCAACAATGTCTTCGACAAGGACCCGGTGCGGGTGGATCGGTTGTTCGCTATCGATGACAGAGTTAGTAGCATCCTATCAAACCTCTGTGAGGAGAGTGATGAAGCGTTCTCAGCGATCACCCGGCTGTTTACCCGCTTCATCAGTGTGTTCCGCTCGACAGTCATGATTATGTTGCGCGACACCGACCTACTGGTGAACCGCGATGTTGAACTGGTCAAGGTGATCATTCCTTTGCAGGGACTACGCCGCCGCCACCCAGTGGTTGGCGTCACGGCAGAGGATACAAAGGCATCGCTGAACGACTGGTACAGTCGCCCACCAGGCCAATCCGACGGCGCCTACTCCAGTCTCGCCCGTGACCGACTGATTCAGTTTATCCGCGAGTACTTCGGCATGGATGCTCTGCCACGCCATTTCGCCGTTTACATAAAGCAGCGCATGGTGCTGCTCGACGTAATCTATGTGCTGTTCGAACTGTTCAATCAGTTCCTGGCGTTTATCGACAGTATAGATACGGCCAGCACTACAACAACTTCGGCGTCGACTCAAACCTTCCGTGACCATTACCTGGCCCAATCCCAGACTCAGCAGGTAGCGGCGCAGACGGCACTGGGTACACCGGTGGTGCGGGAGGTGATTGCCTACAGTGCTGTTACCGCCAATCCTGAACTTGCCAGCCCAGAGATGTGGGATGGTTTTTTCGCCCAGGTAGACGCCGAGGATGCCAGACTTGCAGAGCAAATCGATGACCCAGTGCTGCGTAGACAGCGGGCAATCGATGTTGTTGCTGATGCACAGGGGATGGACGTCAACGGTTTTGACACCATAAAGGTATTGATTGCATCGCAGAGTCCCGAGGCTGCGGAGGCCAGCCTGCGCAGCATCCAACGTGCAGCCAATATGACCCCGGCTCTCAACGAACGTGGTCTGCCAGCGGGAGCCAGCCTCAATCAGGAGCTGGTACACGAGGGCTCGGTGCGTGTCTACGAGCAGGCAAATTCCCGTGAGCTGTGGCAGGCGGTCAATAGCGGTCTCAAACGACAACCGGCCAGCAACCTGGTAGGTACCGCCAGAGCCGATGTCACCGTCGGTGAGGTGCTCAAGCTACCTAGTGATGAGGCTGGAAAGCTGTTGGGAGGCAGTGAAGGCGTGGATAAATTGCGCAAGGCAATCGCCCCCAAGGTCAACAAGATTGCCAAGGAGATCGATACCATTGCCGCTAGTCCGCCCTCTGCCGAAGTCACCGCTGGTTTCAAGAAAAATCTAGCTGACAGCGGTGGTGATCCGGTCAAGGCACTGGTGAAGACCCAGACCCAGTTCAAAACCGACGCCACTGCAACGGCTAAGCTGAAACGTATCAAACCGATCGCCGATCTGCTCGGCAAGGACGGCTTCCAGCCAGTCGCTGACGTAATGTTCCGGACACCCTAGCAAATGAGCGTGCCTGATCTACAGATTCGACAGATGCGTAACCGCTACAGTGTCTGTGATAGGGACGACGCTGATAGATTGCAGCGGCAACTGGACCGCATGGTTACCGATCGACTGCCCGGAGTGCTGGAGCAAAACATAGGTGGCCTGTACCAACGTTTGGGTTTGAATACCGACTGCCTGGTTGCCGTTCGCAGGCTGAACATTCGGATACAGTTGGCTGATTCCTCAGTTGTTGCCGAACCGGGACTGGTCGATCATATCGTGGAGTCCTGGGGCAGGGCGCTATTGAACGGACTGGAACGGATCCTGTCAACAACGGGCTTCACACCCGGCCAGGCGCTGTTGTCTGATACCTTGGCTATTTTCCCTAGCTTGATTAGCGCACGCCGCCACCATATTCAGCAGCTTGTGCGAAACGGTGCACTGCCCTGGTGGTCGCGAGCATTGTTGGATGATGATGCGGATGCTCAGGCACTGCCACGACTACTCATCAAGTTGGCGACCATCGATCCGAAGACAGCAGCGGAGTGCATCGTCGAACTGGCCGACGATCCCGGTCCGGCCTGGCTGACACGTTTTAATGCCACACAAAGTGCCGCAGCTGGAAGAGCGCTGATCGTAGCAGCAACCGTTGTCGGTGATGAAGTGCTGGACAGTGGGGGTTGGCAGGGCGACTCAGCTTTATTGACCTCATTGCCGGCACCTCAGCACGATCTATTGCGCCGCTGTGCAGATGCAGACTCGGCAACCTTGTTGTTCGGTGCGTTTCAGCTCCTGGCAGACCTGCCAGTGGTGGCCGGCTATACGCAGCTGAAGACTCGACTCGAACAGTTATTGGCGCAACCGCATCGACTTGCAGAGAACCACTCTTTAGAGGGTACTGACATGAGTGCTGCGCCAGAGATGATGTTCGTAAAGGACCTCAGGGCGGCCAGTTTTGACACCCTGGAAAACACTCTCGATTCAGCACCGATGTCTGTGGATGTCAAATCTGAGCGGGCCAGTGAATCAGCCTCATCAGATGCCGATCTGACGATGACCGGCACCTCTGGGATCCCGGTTGGTTGTGGTGGCCTGTTGTTCCTGATTCGCTTTGCACTGAGAAAGCGGGAGCAGAGTATCAATGTCAACCAGGCGATGCTGGCCTTGGGTACTTATTTATTGAATATGGTGTTCGATCGCCTGTCACCGGCGGCCCGCCGAGCCGCCTGGTGTCGTGATGCAGGTCTGCTACAGGTCTTTGCCGGTCTACGCGAACCACCCAGTGACATTGATGAGCAGTGTCATCCTGACTCCGCGCTGTCCTGGGGGAGGGTTGTATCTGAGGCTATTGCTGCCCGGATAGCTGACGACGTCGCCCCCGCACCCAGGGGAAGTGAGTACGTTTTTGGCCACACCGATGAACCCTTGTCCGCCCTGGACAGACTGTTGCTGAGACCTGGTCATCTACGGGTGTCAGAGACTGAGGTACACCTGATTCTTCCTTCGGATACGGTGGATATTGGGCTGCGGCGGGGCGGTTGGGACATCGACCCGGGCTGGGTGCCGCAACTCGGTCGGGTCATTCGTTTCGAGTACCGAAAACAATGAACGCACCGGTCGCGAAACATCATCAGGACGTCTCGGCTGATCAGAATCCGGCTGTCAGTGGTGGTGGGCAGATTGGCGAAAAACTACTTGCCTGTCTCGCCGGTCGACTGTTGCTCCACTTTCCTGAAACGGACTTCCTGCAACGGCTGGCTGCGGGGTTGTTCACACCGTTGCCGCAAGACCCCTGCGAACTCGCCGAGCATCTGGCGCAAACCAGCAATCAGCTATTGGAGGCCATGGATGAACCGCAGTTCCGGGAACAACCACTGGTGTGTGTAATGCGCTCGTTCGGTCTGACGCCTTTCGAACTTGATCTGCTGTTACTGGCGTTGGCACCTGAACTGGACGAGCGATTTGGCAATCTTTATGCGGGAATCAACGGTGGACTGCGCCGTTTGGCGATGCATCAGGCTATACCACTGTTGGTCGCGGACAGCACCGAGCGCGGACTGATTCGAGATAATCTGGGTGACAGTGTCCTTTGGCGCTGCGGCTTGCTCGTCGATACGCTTTCAACGCCGCTGTTCGAACGTCGCCTGCAGGCCGGTGCGGCACTGAGTGACTATGTAGGCGATCGTCCATCCCTCTCATCCCGTGGCGCGGTCTTGCACCTGCCGGGGAGTGATCCATCGACAGCTGTGGTCGTCAACCTGCTGGATTCGGTCAATACCGCTGCACGGGAACTGGCGAACTGGGTTGCAACCGAAGGGCCTGTCCTGATTCACCTGGTGGACCGAGGTGGCATAACTTCGAGCTGTCATGCCGATGCCCTGGCACTGGGGTTGCAGCGGTCCTGGCTTGAATTGCAGCCAGCAGGCGATGATATCGCAGGAGATTGTCGTCAGTTATTGATTGCTGCGAGACTCGCCAATCTGCTGCCGGTGCTGCGCCTGGGATGCACTCCTCGGGAAGTCGAGTTAGCGCCGGAGGTACTGACACCTATGGTTGGGCCTATGCTGGTAATAGGTCCCAACGCCGTCGCACTGCGGGTTCCGGAGACAACCCCTTTACGACGTTGGTTGGCACAGATACCACGTTCACTCGAAATGGTGGCCGTTTGGCAGTGTTTTCTGGCGGGGTCCGGTGCAAAGGCCGATGTCGACCTGCTGGCCAATCAAACCCACCTGTCGGTTGATCTCATTGCCAGAGTCGTTGAACAGGCTTCCGCAAAAGCGGTGTCGGAGGGACGTACTGGCGCCGACCACAACGACATACTGCAGTCATTGCGCGATAACCAGCCGGAACTGGTGTCGCGGCTGGCGAGCAGCCACCGCCCTCAAATTCCCTGGTCGACACTGGTTCTCGATAGCAAGTCTAGAGCCAGTCTGGAGAGCCTGGTCGAACGGGTGCGCTACCGGGTTGAAGTACAAGGCCGCTGGGGTTTGGGAAAAGCCCGGTTCGGTAATCTTGGTAACGGGCTGGTTGCCCTACTGCATGGAGAATCCGGTACCGGTAAGACCTTCGCCGCCCAAGTGATCGCCAGTCGCCTGGGAATGTCCATGCTGAGTGTGGATCTGTCGCGGGTGGTTTCCAAGTACATTGGCGAAACCGAAAAGCATCTGAACGAACTGTTCGACCTGGTCGAAGGCTTCAGGTCGTTACTGTTTTTCGACGAGGCAGATGCGCTGTTCGGTAAACGTACCAATGTCAAAGATGCCCACGACCGCTACGCCAATATCGAGGTCAACTTTCTGCTGCAACGGTTGGAATCCTTCGAAGGAATTGTGCTGCTATCGAGTAATTTTCAGCAAAGTATGGACGACGCCTTTACCCGTCGGATCGGTTTTTCGGTGTTCTTCCCACGACCAACGCCGGGTCAGCGCCTGGCATTGTGGCGTCAGCATCTGCCCAGGGATAGATTGGGTGAGGATGTCCGCTTGGAAAAAATTGCTGAGCACTTTGAGCTTGTCGGCGGCGAAATTCGTAACTGTGCCCTTGGTGCTGCCTATGCAGCTGCGGCCGATGAGGGCGTTGTGTCACAACAAATGCTGGAAGCGGCTATCGCTTCCGAGTTCACCAAAATGGGTCGTCCTCAGCCTCGGAGGCTCGGACCGCCCTAATCATTGTCCTAACAGGAGGGAGAAGTCATGCCTGACCTCGCAACTGAACTGAGTGAACTGGAGTCCACACTGGCCGACGCCAGCACCCAACTGACGGCGCTTGGCGGTGCCGCAACCGACGAGCATCTGAACAGAGTCGCTGTGATCGTTAATGCATTGGAACAGGCGCGTCTGAGCACCGAGTCGAAGCAGATCGTTCTGGCAGAGCGTGACGCTGCCGCAACGGATGCTACCAACGCTTACTTTGACGCTATTGCCGGGGCGCGGGAAGCCATAACCACCGGTGGTGACCTGTCGCCTTCAGTGCAGTCAGCCCTGCGCGATCAGCTGCGTACCGACCTGGGGCTATCCGATTTGGGCGAGCTGGATCTGCTGCTGGCCGAAGTACAGAGCTACGATGCCGTCGGCAGTGATGCGGTCGCTACGGCCCGTGCTGAGTTGGATACAGCCACGGCTGAGCTAACGACCGCTGAAGACGATCTGGCTCTCCAGCAGGCGGCGTTGGACGATGCTTTTGAGACGCTAACGACACTGGCGGCGCTGGCCTCCGACAGTACCACGCTCGCATACCAGCAGTTGGCGGCCGAAGAAGCTGCCCGCACCGCCGGGCGTCTATACGAAGCCGTCATCCATCTACAGGACCTGACCGCTACCCGGGATGCCTTGAACGCAGCGATTGCCCTGGCCTCACCCGGGTTCGATGCCAATGAAACTGACCCGGCAACGCTCACGGCGAGTCTCGATGCGGCCTGGTCGGCGGCACGGGATAGCTACGAAGACGCGTTGGCCACATTGGTCGACAAACAGGAAACAGCCTTTGAAAAGCAGCTGACCCTGGCGGATGCCGAAGCCAGCGCACAGGATCGAGCCGCTCGTCGGCTGATCGATGCTGTGCAACAGGTGGCTGACAAACAGGCTACGTTTTAAGGCAGTCAAGCCCCAATAATCCAAATCCTGGTGAGTTGCGGGCTGATTCCTCATGAGCCGAACTACAATGACACGCGCACTGCCAAAATATGCTGGGCTGAAAGAGCCGGCGGAAGGTGGCCTTCGCATCAGTCAGCCTAGCGACCTGCTAGAGCTGGAGGCCGACAGGGTTACCGATGAAGTGCTGCGCATGCCAACCCCGATTTCACTGGCAGAAACGGGATCGACAACCAGTGCTGAGTGGAGAGATGGAACCCGCCATCATAGGGGAACAGAGCCTGGAGAAAGTCACCCTGCGACCTGGATGACCCAATCACGCGACTATTTCAAACCGCAGTTCGTTCCGGGCCATTCTAGTGGTAGGGTCGGGGTTACCCGTAAGGGACTCCCTGTCGGTTTAGATGGTTCGCTCATCATGCGCACACCGGCTGCCGGCGCTCAGTGTCCTGCCTACCAGGGAGATGAAGTTGCTACATCCCAGCAACCAGCCGGCATTCTACCGGTCGATACCAGAATCGGTGGAAACAATGATGAACTGATCATTCAGGACTTTGCTATCAGTCGTCACACTCCGCCCCCCAACGTGACCCAGTCCGAAGCTTGGCAACGTGCAATGTCATATATCATTGGCGATCCGCACATGCTGGTCGCTGTCGAAGGCTATGCCGACTGCCATGGCGATGCCCAAGCCAATCTCAATTTGAGACAGAATCGTGCCGATAGCGTGGTCGCCATCCTGCCGCAGGCAGCTCGTGACAAAGTGCAGTTCAATTTCAGTATCGATCCGAATAACTATCTGCGTTCCAACACCAGCCGCGAGGGGCGGGCAGGCAATCGGGCGGTGCGTCTGACTTTCAGGAGTATCGGGGGGCGGACCGGTCAGGATGCCTGTGACGCCGTAGCTCCGACAACAAACATGGACGAGTATCTGTTCATGGTGCGTTGCATGGAGGACAAGCTCGGTCTGGGGACCACTGCACAGGCTCGTACTGTCCTATCAGTGCTTAGGCAGATCTACTATGGCAATGCCGGGTGGTCGCAGAACCAGAACCCGATCTGGAACAGCGTCATCCAGAACCGTCGCTGGCAGCCCGGTACGGATCCACGTCCATTGCTCGGTAATACATTGTTTAATGCCCTGCAGAATTCGCAGAACAACATCGAGGGTACGGACATGGGGCACCTGATGACCGGGCTGGATGCCATGCTGAACCCCCAGTTCGTCGAGATCCGTATGGGTCGATTTGGTTTTGAGACGGGCATCCCCAATGAGGAGTGGGCAACCTGGGCGGGTGACGTGGGATCGGCGGTAGGCCATTTCTCCATGGACACACTGTACGGCACCATCGCAGCCAATGCGACCCATTCCGATTATTTCCAACGCTTCGCCGGTGATGATGACCTGCTGGGTAATATGGATGCGTTTGCCTTGCGCGCGGCAGCCAATCCAGGCGGCACACCGAGCAGTGAACTGATGCAGGCGTGGAACCCGAACGGACCCTTGTCGGAAATATTACTGCAGTACTTCCGCCTGACATCCAGTTCGCTGGGTCAGGGACGGGGCCAGCGGGTACAGCAGTTTGTCGAGGCGTACGGTGGACAAGTCACCAACGCTGTGATTACCAATCGTGCCGACCTGGAGCGACGACTGCGGCCGTCAATTGAAGAGTTCGCCGGCTATTTTAGCACTCAGCGAATGCTCCAACGTGGTGACCCTCCACAGGGTGCACCCGCATTGGAACCGATTTATCAGACTGCTCTGCAAACCATGACCCGCTTGTACGTTGACTGGCTGGAGCAGCATCTGTGAAGCCTAAAATTGAGAATCGGGTAATCGTACCATGAGAGGTCTTTCCAACCAGGTGTCGAAGAGTCCCGCGACCAATTCGAGTTTCGGTAAGTACAGAATCAGCCAACCGGGCGACAATCTGGAATTGGAAGCCGATCGGGTAGCGGACGAGGTTTTGCGCATACCGGAGCCGGTTGGCGCGGACGGGACCGCTGGTACACCCAGGTCACCTCATAAATGCGCCGCCTGCAAAGCTGGGGGCGCTCCCTGTCCGGTTTGTTCGCAATCAGTGGGGCCGGCGACCGGTTCCCGATCGAATGAGCCGCTTTTGCGCCAGCCGGTCGAAGAGGAAGAGGAACTGCAGCGCCAGCCAATCGAAGAAGACGAAGAAGAGCTCCAGCGCCAAGCCATCGAAGAAGATGAAGTGCAACTGGCGCCTAAGCCTGACCCGGTTTCCAAGCCGTGGGCCGATGGCTCGCTCACGGCCGTGCAGTCGGTTCGCAGTGGCGGTGTGTCGCTACCTGATGCGGTGCGGAACTATTTCGAACCCCGATTTGGGGCAGACCTGGGCGATGTCCGCGTGCACACCGGGGAGGCGGCGGTAAGGGCGACCGCAGCAGTGAGCGCCAAGGCGTTCACCCTGGGGAACTCCATCGCATTTGCACCCGGTCAGTTCGATCCCGCCGGTTCAGGCGGACGACGATTACTCGCGCACGAACTGGCGCATGTGGTGCAGCAGGCTGGGCCAGCAAGTGGAAAGGCCAATTCAGAGCTGATGATGGCGCGTGAACCCATCGCTCCTTTCATACAGCGACAGGAAGAGGCCTCAGATAGATCTGGCAACAACGCTAATGTTGCCGCTGAGCAAATCTATGATGCGCTTGACGGTTGGAACGATGAAGCAGCCGCAGTCGAGCCACTCAGAGGAAACAGCGAGGCGGAGAATCAGGGCATAGGCCGAGTCTTTCAGGAGAAGTACCAGACTGATTTGCGTCAGTATTTAAACAGCCAGCTCTTAGGCGACTGGCTGGTCAAGGCCCACGCAATTCTAAAGGATGGCAATGAACATGGAATGCAGACCGCGGTGGGTCTTGCCTTGATTCCGATGGGAACACGCGACGAGGAACTCAACCGGGTTATCTACCACCTGCCTCTCTCGGGGCGCAAGGAGATGGAGCGTCGCTATAACGAAACATTCGGTATCGATTCCGGGTATTACTGGATTGGGCACGGTTCCCTAGAAGCCGATTTTATCTATGACCTCTCCGGGTGGCAGCTTGAAAAATACAGTGCGCTCATGGATCGCGATCTCACCCCAGCCGACAACCTCTACTTCGATAGCGTCGGCATCGTCGGTACCAAAGACGACAATGTGATCAAGCAGATTCAGGGGGCATGGGACAAGGGACCGGCCGAAATTGCCAAACTGGAAAACGATTGGTGTCTCTATATCTCCGACACCGGCGGTTGGACGTCGGGATTCAAACCCATCAAACCCTGGACTCAGATGAACCTGCGCGACGCTATGGCAAGTGAGTTATCGGGAGCGAGCTGGGAAATGGTCGATGCGGTATTCAAGGGTTACGAGACCTACAAGGAAGCGGTTGCTGATTCAGGATCGGGTGTAAGTGATGAAACAGGTGGCGGAGAAGCACTACAGAACGAGGAGCAGATCAAGGCACTCGAGGATAGTCAACTCCAGATAGCTCAAGTGACACTCGATGCGGCGACGACAGGTGGACTCACCGGATTGGGTACAGATGAGGCGCAGGTGAATCGAGCCATCGATAAGATACGTAAGGTCTGGGAGGATCGTATAGCCCGCGCCAAGGCGGACAGCAACAGCACTCTCGAAGCGGAGTATCAAGCAGCATGGGATCTGAAGCGGGAGGAGATCAACGCCTTGGTGTTGAGTGAGATGAGAGAGGGTTCCGCCGACCAGGTCCGTGCCAGGTTGACTATGTTGGGCGATTTGACCCTGGCCGATAAGGTCTATATCGCGGGTGAACTCGACCTGGACAACAACAAGGTGCTGAGCCTGGTTGATCAGGCCTGGCAACAGAACAAGATTGATGAACTTCTCCACCAGGCAGAAATTCCGCGACGCGACAGCGATGATGAGAGCGTCATCCTGCGTCCCGCCTATTATGTCTACCTGGTGATCCCTGTGACTTCTGGAACACCCTCTGAGCGCTTGAGAGCGTTGATTGAAAAAGAACGGCCGCAGCCGGAGCGCGGCGCAGACCGGCTCAAGGTCGAGTTCAGCGAGGGGAGTGACGAAAGTGATCTGGTACGGGCATATAATTTGATAAAAGGTGCATCCACGCAGCTACAGACCGATACCATCACCACCTTCGTCCGCAAGTATGGCTCAGTATGGCCAGAACTCGGCAGTGCCACTGGAGATGACAATGTGCGCTTCGTGAGTTTTGTGTTTGCCCACTATTCCAGCAGTTTCAGTTGCTACTCCTTTCAGAACCTGCTGCAACCCACCAGCGACCCCGATGAGATCGCACGCAGGGCACGTGAGCAGCAGCGATCCGAGGAGTCGATGCTGACCCCGGTTATCGATTTTGTAACGGGCGAGGACACGGGCGCTGTGACGGAAGAATCCGCCGATCGCCTGGAGTTTATCGCCCAGGCCAGCGAAGCCGAACTGCAGCTTCTGATGGCGATGACCGGCACCAGCAGTCCCGAGGAGCTGGCCAAGGTCGAGAGAAAGCTCTTTGAGCAGCGCGTTACCGAAATGCGTGCGCTCCACAACAGTATTGCCGATGGCCTGGCGCTGGCGATCGAGATCGCGGTGGAGCTTGCGCTGACCGCGGTGACCGGCGGCGGTGCGGGTGGTTTGCTGGTTGCCTCATTGAGCGCGGCGGTCGCCGGCATGGTTGCACGTGAAATAGCGATGGGGGAGGACTACGACTTCTTCGACGAGAAGAATCTAGCCCAGCTGGTGACCATCGCCGCTACCGCCGGAATCGGCAAAGTCGCCAAACCATTGGGTGAGTCGGTCGGGGGTGTCGCCGAGATGATGAAGCTTGGTGACAATGCTCAGGCATTCCTGCGAGGTGCTGTGGAAGAGGGCTTCACCCAAGTCAACCAGGAGATTATCAAGGCGGGGGTGCAGAACAAGATGCCCACAACCGAACAGTTGACTGCCCAGGCGGTCACCCTGCTGAGCAAATCGGCATCAAAAGGACGCACCGATGCCTATTTGGCGGAGCATGGCGAGACGCTGCGTACACGCCTGGAAGCTGCGGTGCAGCAGGAGTTGATCGGCGGTCTTGCGGAAGAGACATCCAACCTGACGGGAGCCGACATTGCCGAACGCTATCTGAAACGTGTGGGAACCAGCGTTCGGGACGCGGCGAAAAACGCAACCAAAGATGAAATTGCGGCGCGGGCTCGCGCTAAATCAGAGGAAGAGGAGGCGATGCGGCAAAGCGGGGACGAGGAGACCCGTTCGGGTAGCGGTGCGATCGATCATGAGGGCATACCGATCATCCCTTCGTTACGCGCTCAGGTTCATCGCCCGGTGGGTGACCCTATCGGTAGTGATGAACTCAGCGCGCAAAGTTTGTTACGACGAATTGCCAACGGAGACTCAACGGCCCTGGTGCAATTGGGCATAACAGATATTCCTGAGGGTTACGATCCGAGAACCCGGGAGTGGGGATTGGGACGTACGAGTGGCGGAGAGTTCGTCCTCGTGCAAGGCGCCAAAAGTTTTGTCTCCTGGGGAGGGATGCCGGATATCGAACCGGTTGGACACAGCCACCCATTAATCCCTGAAATAGAGTTGCCGGCAGGAGGTGTAAGTGTGGAGGCGATATTGCATCCGGATGCCGATGAGGATCTGGGTATGAAATTGATGCCTTCAGGTGCGGACATAACCACCGTTGCCGATCGGGGTGTGGAAGTGCATAACGTCCATACCCCATTTGTCGATTTAGGGGGTGGTCGGGTCGGCAATCCATCGGATGCCACACCCGATTCGACAGGAATTACAATAGTGATCGCCAATCCCCGCCAGATTGGTAATCGCAATCGCAATGGTATCTACAGTGCCCATCTCTTGATTCAAAATGAACATGGAGACACTCTCATGATCAAGCAGGTATGGGCGGAAAAACTTGTCAGTGTCGGTGAGTCTGTCATTTACTGGGACGGACCACCTCCGAATTGGAGTCCTTAAGAAGGCAGTACACCCTGATATGAACGAGCACAAAGACATACCTATGATCGGTTACACTGATGCGAAAGGTGTATATGAGCTGAGAGAGTTTCTCTGCGGTTCGCCATCGTTTGGCCTCTTCGCTGCGTGGGATGACACCGGGAATAGATACCTGGCGACAACAACCCTGAGGCAAACAGAAAGTCACGCAGATTTGTACAGGAAACTGATGTTTGATGTAGAGGGTATTGTGCCGTTGCTATATATAGGCCAGTTACATTCTGATCAGCCTACCGGTTTTGATCTGATGATCGAACAGATGCCGATGGGCATGCCATCCCATCAGCGGGATAAGGGTATTGCCGAAGTGGCAACGGTTGCTCATCTGGGTGCAGCGATCGCAGTAATACTTGAACGATTACATGCGCAACAACGCTATCTCCTTTCCCTGCGGCCCCAATCCATTTACCTTACAACTGATCGCAAGAGCGGAATTCAACTGACGGGCCTGGTGCCGCGTTCTGATCGCTTCTATTTCAGCGCGGAAAAAGCTGATGCCACCACAACACTTGCCTTCGACGATACATATGTCGCTCCGGAAGTTTGGTTGGGTTTGGAACCGGATAATGCAGCCGATGTGTTTTCTCTGTGTGCCGTAATGGCTTTCTGGCTACGAGGCCGTTCGCCGTTTAACGGCAATGGTTACATGGGGCATGCCAAGGCAATTATGGGAAACAAACGGGCCTATCTCCTACCTGCCGATGAACTGGGCCTGCTGTTGGAAAGCGGGCTGGATAGTGAAGCATCGAATCGACCCAACATAACCGAGCTCAGAAATAGCCTGCAAACGATTGCAGATAATGCTTATTGACCTTGGTTGCGCCCCACCATCGGTCCACTTGTCGAGTGCTGATGGGGTATCGAATCTGCGGGTGAGATTGGCAAGCCGTGCCCAGGCTTGTTATGTAAATAGTCGACCTTGAATAATTCGTAACACATTGATTTGCAGGAAATAAGGATCTGTATTTGATGAGATAAACAACCAGAAAAGTAACAAATACCAAGGAAATCTGGACGAAATCGAGGTGGTGAATTGAGTAAACCGAAGACAGCCAATCCCAACCAGCAAAATTTTCTTCACCCACACTATCATAGCCTAGTAAAGCGCCTCCGTTATCGGGGGCGCTTTCTCATCAGTGGTAGACTACCACCTGTCTGGTAGGCACCTCCGGCTTATATTTTTTTCATCATTGCTATGAACATCTAAGAAATTATCTATCGAAGGCATCCATGGCATAGCATATTAACTCACCTAGCAGACTACATGGTTTTAACCACGTGCTCTGGGCAGTACTTCACCCATTGTTTTCAAGAGGAATGAAAAAAGCAAGGATAAAAACAGCAAGTAGAAAAGAGCTATAATATTTTCACTGGCTTGCTGTTTTAATGGATGGCGCGCCCGACAGGATTTGAACCTGTGACCCCCGCCTTCGGAGGGCGGTACTCTATCCAGCTGAGCTACGGGCGCTAGTCTATCGACAGATCCCTAATCTTGAGGTCGGGATTCGAAGAGTGAGCTAGTTTAGCGGCCCTGACTGATGCCGTCCAACCCTGTTCGATCTTTTTTTCGCCTGCGGGTATACTTGCCGGGTTTTGCGAAGTTGCCCTTTCCCTTGGGCGCACTTGATAGAATGATGGAGGAGTTAGCTCGTGAGTATCAAAGCTGTAGCCAAATTTGGCGCTGTAATTTCTGTAGGTATCAGCGCGTTATTGATTGCCGGTCAGTCCATTGCTGAAGAGCGGGCCGATGTGCTGAGTAGGATTGCCCCTATTGGAAAGGTGGCGGTCGAAGGTGCGGTTGCACCCGCACCAGTACCTGCTGCTCCCACTGAGGCCGCCGCTCCTGCTGAAGCTGCAGCACCGGCTGCGGAAGAGGTTGTTACGGCTGCAGCAGTACCAGCTGAGGCCGCTGCCCCGGCAGCAGAAACGGCTCCTGCTGCCGCAGCAGGGGGTGATCAGTTGGCGCTGGCAACCACTTCCGGTTGCATGGCTTGCCACCAGATTGAGATGAAGGTGGTTGGTCCCAGCTATAAAGATGTGGCCGCTAAGTATAAGGGTGATGCCGCTGCAGTGGATATGCTGGTGGAGAAGGTTAAAACAGGTGGCTCCGGTACCTGGGGAGAGATCCCGATGCCACCCAATGGTCATGTTCCTGAAGAGAGTATCCGCGCCATTGTTAGTTGGTTGTTGACGTTTTAAAGGGTGTGGCATAACCGCACGCTAGTGAGTGTTCGTCAGGAAACACAGGTTTTTTTAGTAAGCGATGTCATTCCGGCGAAGGCCGGGATCCAGGGGATTCAATGGGTTACCGGATTCCGGCCTTCGCCGGAGTGACGAGTGTTGCAGTTTCAGAACAGAGTGCTAGTTAAGCAGTGATTTGAGATTGGCCAGATGGGCCGAACCCCTCTCCTGTTTCTGCTCCTTTGAAAGTTGGCTACCCCGACCTTCCCAGCTTAGATCATCCTGTACTAATTCCTGTAGAAAACGGCTCGGTTCACCGGCCACCATCTCACCAAAGCGCTTGCGTTTGGCGGCATAGGTCATGACCAGGCTGCGCTGAGCTCGAGTGAGTCCGACATAGGCGAGCCTGCGCTCTTCCTCGATGTTGCCATCTTCGATGCTGCTGCGGTGGGGCAGTAGATCCTCTTCCATACCGACCAGGAAGACATGTTGAAACTCAAGCCCTTTGGCAGCGTGTAGGGTCATCAGGTGGACCTGGTCTTGTGCTTCATCCTCATTCTGTCGTTCCAGCAGGTCCATCAGGGTCAGATGATTGACCATCTCTGCCAGTGTCTTCTCCTGCAGTTCACCGTTGTGCAGAGCCCTGAGCCATTCCATCAGGTCAGTGACATTCTCCATGCGTCGGTCGGCAACACTGTCGCTACTGGCGTTTTCTCTTATCCAATGGTGGTAATCGATTTCATTGACCAGACTGCGGATAGCCTCTACAGGGTTGTTATCGGCCTCTTGCGTATAGTGTCCAATGAGTTGAGAAAAGCGCTGTAATCGATCATATGCACGACTGTTTAGCACGGCTTGTAAGCCTACTTCATGACAGGCAGGCAGAAGGGCAATCTCTCGCTGTTGAGCATAACCGCTTAGCTTTTCAAGGGTAGTGGGGCCAATCTCCCGACGTGGGGTATTGACGATACGCAGAAACGCGCTGTCGTCATCAGGATTGGCCAGTAGACGCAGATAAGCCATGGCGTCCTTTACCTCGGTACGGGCAAAAAATGAGGTACCGCCACTGAGAAAGTAGGGGATGTTATGGGTTCTCAGAGCCTTTTCAAAAATTTTAGCCTGATGATTGCCCCTGTAGAGAATGGCAAAATCACTGTTGGCAGCTTTAGCCGTGAACTTCATGTGGATGATTTCAGAAACGACCTTCTCCGCTTCCTGTTCTTCATTGCGACACTCCAGTACGCGCAATTCGGGTCCCGGACCGAGTTCACTCCAGAGCTGCTTCTCATGGACATGGGGATTGTTGCTGATCAATTGGTTGGCTGATTTAAGAATGCGGCCGCTTGAGCGGTAGTTTTGCTCAAGCTTGATCAGTTTCAGGCGCGGGAAATCGGATTGCAAGCGCGTCAGATTCTCTGGTCGAGCGCCTCGCCAGGCATAGATCGACTGGTCATCGTCACCGACCACGGTGAAAGCGGCACGAACCCCGACCAGTTGTTTGACCAGTTCGTATTGGGCCTGATTGGTGTCCTGGTACTCGTCAACCAGCAGATAACGAATACGATTTTGCCAACTTTCCAGGGCATCAGGAAGGTCACGAAAAAGGGTAACCGGAGCCAGGATCAGATCATCGAAATCAAAGGCATTGAAGGCCTTTAGGCTGCGTTGGTAGGCGCTATAAAGTTGAGCTTGGCGTACCTGTAAATCGTCTTGAGCCTGATCCAGCGCTTGTTCGGGAGTGGTCAGGTCATTTTTCCAAGCCGATATGATCCATTGGATAGCATTAATCTCTGATTCATCGCCAACATTTTGCTTGCGTAGAAGATCCTTCAGGATCGTGGCGCTATCCTGCTGATCGAAGATAGAGAAGCCGGCTTTATAGCCAAGCCGTTTAAGCTCGTGACGCAGGATATTAAGGCCAAGGGTATGAAAGGTGGAGATGACAGGGCCTTGTTGCCTATCCCGACCGACGACTTTTGTCACCCGCTCTTTCATCTCCCGCGCGGCTTTGTTGGTAAATGTCACCGCAGTAATGCGCCCCGGTTCGATACCGCACTGTTTCACCAGATGACCGATTTTGGTTGTAATCACTCGCGTCTTGCCGCTGCCGGCACCAGCGAGTACCAGCAGGGGACCGTCGATGTAGCGAACCGCTGCTTGTTGACGAGGATTAAGATCGGTCATGGGTTACATCATTTCCATCGTGATGTTCAACTGAGAGTAGGACGCTACACTAGATCGAGAGGCGGAAGATTACGCAGTGAGACGATTCATTTCAACAGCAGTGGTTGCTTGTTATGATGCGATCCGCAATGTCTACCCGCCTTTTCAAGCAAGGAGGGGTAGGTTGACGCTGGTTAGGTTTCTTAACGAAAAAATGACAATGAGTAAATAGTTGATGGCAATTACAAAAGACAGGCGTCGAAGCCCCCGGGGCGGTTCTGACCACCAGCTAACCCGTGAGTCCTGGCGGGTGTTTCAGATAATGGCTGAGTTTGTAGAGGGTTTTGAGCAGTTGGCACAAATCAGCCCTTCTGTCAGCTTTTTCGGTTCCGCACGGACGCCTCGCGACCATCATCACTATGCTTTGGCCGAGGAGATCGCCCGGTTGCTTTCTGACAGTGGTTTCTCTGTCGTCAGTGGTGGTGGCCCCGGTATCATGGAAGCCGCCAATAAGGGGGCATTCGAGGGTAAGTCGACCAGTATTGGTTTGAATATCCAGTTACCGATGGAACAGGCAGGCAACCCCTACCAGGATATCGCCCTCAATTTCCGTCACTTCTTTGCCCGCAAGGTGATGTTCGTGAAACACGCTTCGGCCTATGTTGTGCTGCCGGGTGGGTTCGGCACCCTGGACGAGATGGCTGAGATCCTCACTTTGGTGCAGACCGGTAAGACCCGTAAAATCCCCATCATTCTGGTGGATGGTGATTTCTGGCAGGGGCTGCTGGACTGGTTTCGCAACACCCTCTGTGAAGCAGGCACCATTGATCCAGAGGATCTTGACCTGGTGCAGGTCTGTAATCAGCCAAAGGAGATTGTGGACGCCATCTTTGCCCACTATGAGTCCCGCCGATTCGAACCCTCGCCTGCGGAGCAGGAGATATTGCTGGAACTGTAAGCTGATTTTTTGAGTGCTAGGAGCCTGTCGGACTTAGGATGAATCTACTGTCCAAAATGGCTTTCCCTCGCTACGATTACCTAAGTCCGACAGACTCATAGGAACACTATTGGATCGATTAGTAGATCCGTGTTGTCTCAATCATGCCGAAGCTTTATTTTGCCGTTCTTACGCTCTGGCATTGGGGCCATGTTAGACTTTGAGTAGGAAAGAGCTGGGTTGTCTGGTGCCGTTATATGCTACTCCACACCAGCTGTCATTTGATGTGCTCCCAGGAGGGAGAAGATGTTTATTCATAGAGCAAAAATGATTCAAGCAGCCTTCTGTTTGGCAATACTTCCCTGTACGGTTTTGGCGGCAGAGGATCAGAATGTCCCCGAGCCACCAGAACTGCCACTGCCTGATGTCATCGTCGATGGCGAGGTGATTGAGCCTGATGTGACGATCATCAAACGGGAGGAGGGTACAATCTACGAATATCGGGTCAATGGACAGCTTTATATGGTAAAGGTCCAGCCAGAGAATGGTCTGGCCTACTATATGATCGACCGGGATGGGGATGGTGAATTCGACTCTCGCTCCACTGACCCAACCAGTATTGCGGTGCCGCAATGGATATTGATGCGATGGTAATGGGCCGATATGCCCAATGAGAGAAGTCATCGTTTCACTTGAGCGGTTGGCTAAGCTGTTCGAACACCTCAATGAATGGTTAGGGCGGGCTGTCTCCTGGCTGAGCCTGTTTATGGTGTTGGTTACCTTTACCGTGGTAGTACTGCGCTACGTCTTCGATTTGGGATGGATCTGGGTACAGGAATTGGTCACTTTCATGCACGGAGCGCTGTTTTTGATCGGTGCTGCTTATACCCTGAAACATGAAGGCCATGTGCGGGTTGATATCTTTTATCAACGCCGCTCGCCCAAGGGGCGAGCCTGGGTCGATCTGTTCGGTACTCTGTTTCTGTTGCTACCGGTTTGTCTGTTTATCTTTACTATCAGTTGGGACTATGTAGCCCAATCCTGGTCTCTGCAAGAGGGTTCTCGCGAGGCAGGTGGGTTGGATGGGGTTTACCTGTTCAAGAGTTTGATCCTGATAATGGCCGGTTTGATGCTGTTGCAGGGGATGACCATGATCATCCGTAGTCTGTCACAGATTTTCGGTGTCAGTGAATCGGTAGAGGCCGGGCGTTAATGGCGGAGTTTTTACCGCTGCTGCTGTTCCTCACTGTCTGCCTGGTGTTGCTGCTGGGCTATCCTGTTGCCTTCTCATTGGGTGGTACCGCGTTGGCCTTTGCCTGGATCGGTGGTTGGGCAGGTTACTTTGATGATGCCTTTCTACAGGCCCTGCCGAATCGGCTGTATGGCATTATGACCAATGAGACGTTGATAGCGGTACCCCTGTTTGTCTTTATGGGTGTGATGCTGGAACGATCTCGGGTAGCAGAGAACCTGCTCGACACCATGGCCAGTCTGTTTGGTCCACTACGCGGTGGACTGGGAATCTCCGTGACCCTGGTGGGCATGTTGTTGGCTGCCAGCACAGGTATTGTTGGTGCCACCGTCGTCACGATGGGATTGTTGTCACTCCCAACCATGCTAAAACGAAACTACGATCCGGCGATCTCCTGTGGTCTTGTCTGTGCTGCAGGCACCCTTGGGCAAATTATTCCCCCCTCCATCATACTTGTGCTGTTGGGGGACGTGCTATCTGCCGCCTATCAGCAGGCACAGTTGAATATGGGGATCTTTTCACCGGATACCGTCTCTGTTGGTGATCTTTTTGTCGGTGCTATGGTGCCTGGCCTGATGCTGGTGCTGCTCTATATCCTTTATCTTGTCACTGTTGCGGTTGTTAAGCCAGATTCTGTACCTGCTATTCCCATTGCTGAACGAGTACTGGAGCAGCGACTCTTTCTGAGAGCGCTTAAGGTATTGGTGCCGCCTCTGTTGCTGATTGTTGCGGTGCTCGGCTCTATTCTAGGGGGGTTGGCTACCCCGACCGAGGCGGCATCTGTAGGTGCGATTGGCGCGATGTTGCTGGCGATCAGTCAGCAGCAGTTCAATCTGAAAACCTTGCAGGAAGTCATGACAGGTACCACCAGGGTGACCAGTATGGTGTTCCTGATCTTTATCGGTGCTTCACTTTTTTCGCTGGTATTCCGTGGGTTCGGCGGTGATGAAGTCGTGACTGAGCTGCTTACCGACCTTCCGGGTGGTGTAATCGGAGCCATGTTGGTCGTTATGTTGGTGATGTTTCTGCTTGGATTTATCCTCGACTTTATCGAGATCACCTTTGTGGTGGTTCCTATCGTCGGACCGATACTTCTTTCGATGGGTCTCGATCCAGTCTGGCTGGGTGTCATGATAGCGATCAATCTGCAGACCTCCTTCCTTACCCCTCCTTTTGGTTTTGCACTGTTTTATCTACGCGGTGTTGCTCCCAGAGAGGTTACGACTGGAGAGATCTATCGTGGAGTTGCCCCGTTTATCGTCATACAGTTACTGATGTTGGGATTGTTGGCTTACTGGCCGAGCTTGGCTACCTGGTTACCCGATCTTATTTATGGCTGATCAATGACAGAATTCCATCGCAGCAGTAACCCCCTCTGATCATTGAAGATGATTTGCAGGGTTACAGCCGCGACAGGTCCTGTATCGGGAAAGGCTTAATCCAGTGGAATACGGATCTTCTGGCCGGGATAGATCTTGTTGGGATCTTGGATAACCTCACGGTTAGCCTCGAAGATTTTTGGATAATCCGATCCTTTACCGAGAAAACGCTTGGCGATGGCGGAAAGCGTATCCCCACTTTCGATGACGTAATATTCGACTTTGGCTTCTTGTGGTGGGGCAGTGATACCGCTGGCAGAAACTTCGCTGACGCCCTGCACATTGCCAGCAATCAATACTGTCTTTTCCAGGGCCTCAGCCGTTTCGGCACTTCCTGAAAGAACGACTTTGCCATCTTCGAAATTGACATCCAGATCCTTGATCCCCGGATTGTCCGCTTCGATCTGTTTTTTGATCTTGTCGGCAGGATCATCGTCCTTGCCAAATAGTTTCCTGCCCATGTTTGCGGCGAAATCAAACAGACCCATCCTTTATTCTCCTTGTGTATATTTACCTGATCTCTATGATCCAGGTGTCTTAGGTTTAGTGGGCATTGCCCATCATTGATAGCTGATCAACCATTGCAACGTTACGGACAATGTATTGAGCAGAATTGATTGACTGACTAGTCCTTCAATACAAAAGTGACTTTTAAAACAACCCGATATTCAGTGATATTGCCACCGCTGACAGAGAGTTGTTGGTCCTTGATCCAGGCGCCTTTGATGTTTTTCAGGGTCTTGTCGGCACGTTTAATCCCCTTTGTGACAGCATCATCAAAACTTTTATTGGACGATGAGATGATTTCGGTAACTTTTGCGACTGACATGATGATATCTCCTTTCTTGGTATAAGATTTTTTTTAAAACGCGATGCAATATAGCGTATGTAATGCACAATAACAGCCGACGGTCAGTCTGCTAAATCGGGCGAATGGCAACTCGGTTGAGCAGATTAAAACCACCATTCCATCAGCTTAAGCTTAGGAAACTCTGATGGAATGTATAGACACCTTCAGTGTAGGGTTGTACTGGGCAGTGGTTATTCATCCTAAACTTCAATATTACGCTTACAGGGTCTAACTCGGTATTCCGAGTGTCACAGAACAGCTTGTAGCATAGGATAATGGATGGCAGCTCGTTAGTAGGGGAAGTGAATAGACACAAAAATTTTCATTCATTCGAATTCATTTAAATAATGATTCACATTTTCGCCCAATGCTCTTCATGCAACGGGGTGGCCCTAAGTGAGTGCCTGCAGTAACTTTCTCAGAGCAAGACCACGGTGGCTTAGGCTGTTTTTTACCTCAGCAGCAAGTTCTGCAGAACTGCAATTATGGGTAGGGACATAAAAGATGGGGTCGTAGCCAAAACCGTTGTCTCCTTGGGCTTCAAACAAGATCTGTCCCTCCCAGGTGCCCTGACAGATGATCGGAGTTGGATCCTCAGCGTGACGCATATAGACCAGCAGGCACTGAAACCGGGCGCTGCGTTTCTCATCAGGTACATCCTTGAGGCGTTCCAGTAGTTTTTGCAGATTAGCTTGATCCGATGCGCCCGGACCGGCAAAGCGGGCGGAGTAGATGCCGGGTGCACCGCTCAGTGCATCCACCTCGATACCCGAGTCATCGGCAATGGCTGGTAATCCACTCAAGCTGGCGGCATGACGCGCCTTCTTGATGGCATTTTCCACAAAGCTGAGTCCATCCTCGATAGCATCCGGAATATTAAAATCCTTTTGAGGCACCACTGTAATTTGTTCACTGGCAAGCAGTTGATTGATTTCACGAACCTTACCGGCATTGTTGCTGGCAAGTACGATTTTTTCACCTGCATGATGTCCTGTCATTTGTCTTTACCTGTTCCTATCGCTTTACACCTGTTTCATCAGAAATGAGATCAAGTACCCCTCTATTGGGTTTATGCATTCAATGTAGTTCGCTGAATCTCAATTATTTCTGCAATACCTTGGTGGGCAAGATCGAGCATGGCGTTCAACTCATTGCGATTATAGGCAGCACCCTCAGCAGTGCCTTGTACTTCGATAAAGCCCCCCTCGTCATTCATTACCACATTCATGTCAGTCTCTGCATTCGAGTCCTCTGCATAATCCAGGTCGAGTACCGGTGTCCCCTTGAATACGCCAACAGAGACTGAAGCAACCATTCCTAACATCGGGTCTTTTTCCAGCAGACCCAGTTCACGGGTATGGGCGATGGCATCAGTCAGTGCGACACAGGCACCGGTGATGGAGGCGGTACGGGTCCCCCCGTCGGCTTGAATGACATCGCAGTCGAAGGTAATCGTGCGTTCACCCAACGCCTTGAGATCTACGGCTGCACGCAGTGATCGGCCGATCAGTCGTTGGATTTCCAGAGTACGTCCGCCCTGTTTGCCGCGGGCGGCTTCACGACCCATACGGTCGGTTGTTGAGCGGGGAAGCATACCGTATTCAGCGGTTATCCAGCCTTGACCTGCACCTTTTAAAAATCTGGGCACACGCTCTTCCACGCTGGCAGTGCAGATTACCTGGGTATCACCGAAACAGACCAAAACGGATCCCTCGGCATGTTTTGTGTATTGCCGGGTGATTGATATAGGACGCAATTCATCAGGTTGGCGTGCGGATGGTCTCATCTAAAGCTGGCTCCTCGGCTTGTAGAAATATTCGGTCTGGCTTGCGCAAACCGGAATGGATAAAGGGGGCGCTATTATGTGTGAATGGGGCAGCGATGTCAGCTATTGCGGTGAAACGAGTTCATGGGTAGGGTGCAGCCTGCCGCACCCTACGTCTGTTCTTAAGATGACTAATGACGCCCACCAATAATCGAGCCTAAAATACCACGCACAATCTGCCTGCCCAATTTGGAACCGATTGCACGTGCCACTGACTTGGCAAAGGCCTCGCCAATACCTTGGCGTCGTGAGCCACCACTGCTTTTTTTTGTCCGGTTTTGTTCCTTCTCAGCGGCCTCTTTTTGTGCTTGCTGTTCGCGACGTTTGATCAGCTCTTCTTCACGCTTTTTTAGCAGTTCATAGGCCGACTCCCTATCGATCTCAGCTTGATAGGTGGTGTTGAAAGGCGAGCGCTTGATGATTTTCTCACGTTCCTTTTGATCGACCGGTCCAAACTGGGAACGAGGCGGTGCCATCAAGGTCTTCTCTACGATACTAGGTACGCCCTTTTTGTCCAAAGTGGAGATCAAGGCTTCACCCACGCCCAGGTTGCTGATGACCTCCATAGTATCGAAGGCAGGGTTTTCGCGGAAGGTTTCTGCTGCAGCCTTGACTGCCTTTTTATCCCTTGGGGTAAAGGCTCGGAGGGCGTGTTGGATTCGGTTGCCAAGCTGTCCGATGACCTCATCCGGTACATCGTTGGGGTATTGGGTGATAAAAAAGACTCCGACCCCCTTGGATCGTATCAGCCGTACTACCTGGGTGATTTTTTGCAGTAATGCCTTGGGTGCGCTGCTGAAAAGAAGGTGAGCCTCATCGAAGAAAAAAACCAGTTTGGGTAGATCGGCATCACCTCGTTCAGGTAACTCCTCCATCAGCTCGGAGAGGAGCCACAACAGGAAGGTGGCATAGATTCGTGGTGAGTGGTAAAGGGTTGTAGCGTCGAGGATACTGACCACGCCACGGCCGGAGAAATCTGTTTGCATCAGATGTTCGATTTGAATGGCCGGCTCGCCATAAAAGATCTCACCGCCGGCCTCTTCCAATACCAGTAGCCTGCGTAGAATAGCGGTGACGCTTTGTCTGGAGATGCGGCCATACTCCCTTTCCAGGGTTTTAGCGCTATCCGCCACCCAATTGAGCATCGATCTCAGATCCTTTAGATCGAGTAATAGCAATCCCTCGTCATCGGCCACACTGAAGGCGATCTGTAACACGCCCTCCTGGGTCTCATTCAATTCCAGTAGATTCGCGAGTAGGGTTGGGCCCATCTCGGAAACTGTGGTGCGTACAGGATGCCCCTGTTTACCATAGACATCCCAGAACAACACGGGGCAGGGCTCGAACTGATGCCCCTCAATCTTGATGTAGTCCAGACGTTCGGTAATTTTTGGATGTGTTTTACCACTGCCTGCCAAGCCTGACAGATCACCCTTCACGTCGGCTGTGAATACAGGTACGCCAAGACGAGAAAAGGCTTCTGCGAGAATTTGCAGGGTAACGGTTTTACCGGTACCGGTGGCGCCAGTGATGAGTCCATGCCGATTGGCCATGCCTGCATTCAGCAGGATTTGTTCGGCGCCATTGCCGCCAAGCAGGATATTATTGTCTGTCATCTTTGTTTTTCCTGATTTGGGAGTTGACAAATATTTAACATTCTCAGCTGTTATGCCATCTTATTTGGGTTAGACTCAGCCGAACATGCCGTAGGCAGTTTGTATCCGAATTTCAATATTTATCATGCCAGTAAGCAATTGGCGAGTCGTAGCATTCCGATGATGTTATTCCATATGACTTGGTCTGGCGAAGCATTGTGTATCAGCGGCAAAATCATTACCTCGGATACGCAAGTCGTAGATAGGCCATGGATATCAGGTTCTTTGTAAACTTGATGTCGTGTGGAAACTTCATATCTGCAGATGCTGCATGCGTTTTTAACATGATGGAACTGGTACAGCAATTAATCGTCGGCACTGCTGCTGATCAGCAGCAGGCAGAGGGCGTAGCAGGTTTGCTGATTGGACAGATCCTTCAGGGTGACTGAGGAGAAGATCGATGCGTTGGCGTGGTCAGCGAAAAAGCGAAAATGTTGAAGACCGCCGTAGTATGCGGGCACCATCATCCCCATTGGGTGGCCTTGGCGGTGGAGGCAGTGGGCTGCTCAATCTGTTACCAACGGTATTTAAAATATTCGGTTTCAAAGGCGGTGTCATTGCAGTGCTAGCGATTGGCGGCTATGCCCTGTTTAGCGGTAATCTGGGCAGTATGCTGGGTGGCGGAAGCAATCAGGAAAACCTCTCCAACCAGGAGGGCCAGTCAATTCAACAAAGCACCGAAGAGAAGATGCTGGTGGATTTCGTCTCTGTCATATTGGCTGACACAGAGCAGACTTGGCAGCAACTGTTTCAGCAGATGGGCAGCAAGTACGAAGAGCCGAACTTGGTAATATTTCGTGGTGCTACCAAGACAGCCTGTGGGTTTGGTAAGGCAGCAATGGGCCCTTTCTACTGCCCCGGTGACCATAAAGTCTACATCGACCTCTCCTTTTACAGTGATCTGAAGAATCGTTACAAAGCACCAGGTGACTTTGCCCAGGCCTATGTTATTGCCCATGAGGTGGGACATCATGTGCAAACCCTGTTGGGTATCTCGCAAAAGGTACAAAAGGCAAAGCGTTCACTCAGTGAAGTCGAAGGAAACAAGCTTTCTGTGAGGCAAGAGTTACAGGCTGACTGCTTTGCCGGCATCTGGGCTAACCATGCGGACAACTCACGTCGGCTGTTGGAATCCGGCGACATCGAAGAGGGATTGACAGCAGCAAGTGCGATTGGCGATGACCGGCTGCAAAAACAGTCCCAGGGATATGTCAGCCCAGACTCATTTACACACGGCAGTTCTACACAGAGGGTCAAGTGGTTCAAGGTGGGCTTTAAGGGTGGTGACTTGAAGCAGTGCGATACCTTCTCAGTGAGAACACTGTAAGCCTAATAAAGGTGAGTGCAGGTTTCTCTATCCATCTCTTTATTTAGTATTTTCCTGCGCTTGTGCCGGTCTAAACAGTTTGATTAATGACTGATTGAGAGGATTAACTATGGGTTTTATTTCCTGGATTGTACTTGGTCTGATCGCCGGCGCCTTGGCAAAGTTGCTCATGCCAGGCAAAGATGGTGGTGGTTTTATCATTACCACCCTTTTAGGCATAGGCGGTGCCATTGTTGGTGGCTATATCGGTTCATTCCTTGGGCTTGGTGCAACTAGCGGCTTGAGTATCGCTAGTATTCTCACCGCCACAGCAGGTGCTTTTCTGTTGTTGTTTGCCTATCGGTTGATCAAACAACCAAAAAAAGAGAGTGAGACAGAGGTTTCAGAGTAGGATTACTCCATGTCTATATCATCAACAAACCTGCGTAGGTCGTCTATTGCCTGAGTCACATCAACCTGTTCCGCAGGTGGCTCGAGCAGGTCTCTCTTTTGCTTTGATAAGGCCATGCTGAAATCGGTGGGTTCCAATTTTGCACTTGTCTCACACCAGCGTAGCGCCACCACTGTGACATTATCACTTTCAGGATGGCCGGTAGCCTCGGCCTGGTTGGCTAGCTTTGTGATATGGTTGATCAATGGTGCCTGCTCTTTGAACAGGGTATCCACCATTGGTCGTTCCGCCAGTGGTCCCCAAAAACCATCGCTACAGAGCAGTACGACATCGCCCTCTTTGAGTTCATGTGGCCCACTGAGTTCAGCAACCGGTCGATTGTTGGTGCCTCCCAGACATCGGGTCACATAGTTTCGAAACTTGTGAGTATGCACTTGAGCTGCTGAGATGATTCCCTGTTGACGGAGATGCTCCACATAGGAGTGGTCATCGGTGCGAAGATGAATCACACCATCACGCATTATATAGAGTCTACTATCGCCAATATGAGCCCAATAAGCGTTGTTTTCCTGTACCAGGCAGAGCACACCAGTTGTACGGGGTTCGATTGGTGGATCCTGTTGTCCACCGAATTCTGTAATTTGCCGATGACTCATCTCCATCAATCCGGAGAGGAAGAAGCGGGGATTGGAGATGGGTTTGCGACTGGTTAGGAAGGCCTTGCGGGCATTATCCATAAGGATTTGTGCCGCCATCTCTCCCTTTGGGTGTCCACCCATACCGTCTGCCAGAGAGAGCAGAATGGCATCAGGTGCCTCCATGATCAGGTAGCGATCCTGGTTCATGGACCGGTTACCGAGTAGCGTGTATTGGGCAGTTTCGTACTTCACGATATGGCCCTTTTCTCATCTATCAGGTTGGATACAGCGCTCTCACTATCAATCTCACCCTTGGTATTATGCAAAGCTTGAAGTAGCTCGCTGGCATTTTGCGGCCGCTTCTCATATTCAACCTCCATCGCCCAGTCGATCGCTTCGAGCATGGCGGCGGGATAGCGTCGACGATAGATCCTTGCAGCCGGTTTCAGTTTCTCTTTTGCATGTCGTTCAATGGCCGATGGAGGTGCCTTGCCATCCAGACAGGCCCGCATACTTGCACCGATAGCATAGACATCGCTCCAGGGTCCGACATTTCCTGACTGGTAGTATTGCTCTACCGGTGAGAATCCAGTGGTCACTACACGCCCAGTGCGACTACCTTCGTTTTGGACTTCGTGGACAGCGCCGAAATCGAGTAACAGGGGATTTCCCCCGGTTCGAAGATGGATATTGCTGGGCTTGATGTCCAGGTGCAGTAAATTGCGTGAATGGATTTGGCTAAGGGCATCCAGTATTGGTGGAAATACGGTTAGAATGAAGCGAGTACTGAGACTGCCGCTGCGCTTTTTTATGTAGCTTGCGAGATTTTTCCCCCGCTCGTGGTCCATCACCAGATAACCCGTGTTATTAGCCAGAAAAAACCCTCTTACCTGCACAATATTGGGGTGTCGTAGTGAGGCCAGTACCTTTGCCTCCTGATAAAACAGACGCAGACTGCGATTGAAATTATCGGCCTGTTTTTTGTCGAGCGGTATAACCTTGCCGTTGCTTCCCCGTTTGGCGAGTTTTTTCGGTAGAAACTCTTTGATGATAACCTCATCCTGAGTATCTTCATCTTCAGCCAAATAGATCAGGCTGAAACCACCGCTCGCGACCACCTTCATGATCACGTAACAGTCGATTTCTGTACCTTCCGGCAGACTGTCTCGGAGCTTATCCATGCAGGTTCCGTCGTGGTTGTGTCACTGTCAGAGATAGGAAGACCATCCCACTGATTATAAGGTCTTTTAACAGAATTACTTCTGCTGATTGAGGATTTCGACCATCAGGTGGGGAAAAAGTGATATTCATCAAATAATTGGTTAAAGGATCATTGCCATTGGATGGTCGGAATCCCATATTTATCACTCATATCCAAGTTTAGCGGCCTTTATTGCGAATCCTGAAGGAGTAGCAATGCCTGTTGAACAAATGTCGGGTATGATGTTTCTCAATAATATCGATAGATCTTAGGCAGGTATATATGATCAGTAGTATGACGGCCTTCGCACGGGAGGAGTACCGGGGAGACCTGGGTATTTTAAGTTGGGAGATCCGCTCTGTAAATCATCGCTATCTGGAGGCTTTTCTGCGTTTGCCTGAGGAGTTGCGCGTGCTGGAGTCATCGGTACGCGAGAGATTGAATGCCCGTCTGGGACGGGGCAAGTTGGATGTCAGCTTGAAATTCAAACCGGGTGGAATGGCCGAGGCGGGATTACAGGTCAACCAGCGATTGGTTGAGCAGCTGTTGAGTGCTGAACAGCAATTGGCGGATTTAATGGAAGTGGGTAACAACCTCCGTTCATCGGATCTATTGCGCTGGCCTGGCGTACTGGAAGAGCAGGAGCAGGATTTTACGCCGGTCAAACAGCGGGCGATGATACTGCTGGAGACAGCCATCGACAGTCTTATCGACAATCGCCTGCGTGAGGGTGAGCGGTTGAGTAAAATCATTCGAAATCGATGTGTCGGGTTGCAGGCTCAGGTCGTTCATGTGCGCAGTCTGATGCCGGATGTGCTGGAGACGGTTAGAAGCAGGATACGTGATCGTCTGACGGAAGCGATGGAAGAACTGGATGAGACACGGTTGGAGCAGGAGATGGTCTTGTTGGCACAACGGCTCGATGTAGATGAGGAGATGGATCGCCTTGAAACCCATCTCGAAGAGGTAGAGCGTGTCTTGCAGGCTGATGAGCCTGTTGGTCGAAGACTCGATTTCCTGATGCAGGAGCTTAACCGGGAGGCCAATACCCTAACCTCGAAATCCAATAGTGTGGATGTGACCCGTTCAGCGGTGGAGATGAAGGTGCTGATCGAACAGATGCGAGAACAGATCCAGAATAT
>JAIVEQ010000002.1 GCA_023838465.1 Candidatus Thiodiazotropha sp. | reverse complement strand
CTAAATTTCGTACACTGTAAATGCCTACAAGGCTATACTATGCTGCACATAATTGAATATTATGTCGTTGCGAAATCCGGATATAGCCGTAAATCAATGGCCGACGATTCTAATCAATCTGGGAGACCATTGTCAGTCTTGTTTTCGACAAGTGAGTCTTCGATCTCGTGATGTCTTTTAGGCGTCCCAGGCCTAAAAGACACTCGATCTTTGACAACCTATTAGTGCCCCGGACGGTCCTGGTCACTGACACTACGTGATCACATCGCAAGCTCGTGACCACTCCGCCGTCAGTTCCCAAATGACTGGACGCCGTGTTCGGATGCTCGCTTTGCATCCCCTCTGGCGCAAGGCACGACGGGTCTACAGTCTCGCCTCACGCCTACCGGGGACTAACCGCCTCGGCTTTCAGCCTTCCTTGGCGCTCAGCGGTGGAATTTATGGATAAAAAATAGCAGCATGACTTAACGTGCTGACGTATTTGACACATCATGGGCTATTCAGCAATGAGCATGTTCGGCAGGAGTCAGCCTCCAGCCACCACTGTTTTGTCAGCTAAACGACCGGATTGAATGCCGTCAAACTATCCAACATGGTTGCATTGCCTAGATTGGTACCAAATAGCGCGTTGAACTGCCCCTGCTCACCATGTAGTGCCAGATAGTTGAGAGCCACAGTCTGTACCAATTGATTGACGTTGTTTGCCGCCGGACTTGAGCCATTGTCAACCGCACCATCGGCAGTGAAATAGCCGATCTGTTGATGACGCAACTGTTCATCGGCTGAGCCACCTGCTAGCCCAGGTTGACCGCCTGGATTAAAGACCAGGAAGAATGAGGCCGCAGTGGATTGGTTGTCACCTGTCCAGACACCCTTGCCACGTCCATCGGCTGAATTATCGATGGTGCCGTTACTGGAAACAGATCCATCGCTGAATACATAAAGCATCAGCGGGGTTCCAATACGGGCTGCATACTCCAGACAGGCACCCATGCAACGTCCAGCACGGAGGTCACGGATTTCACCCACTGCCCGATTGCCGGTGTGGTAGTCGTAACCGCCCATGGTGATAGTACCGGCCCCGGCATAACCATTGATGACCAACTTCCGCTGAGCGCCAAGGAAGGCTGAAAGCCGAGGCGGTTAGTCCCCGGTAGGCGTGAGGCGAGACTGTAGACCCGTCGTGCCTTGCGCCAGAGGGGATGCAAAGCGAGCATCCGAACACGGCGTCCAGTCATTTGGGAACTGACGGCGGAGTGGTCACGAGCTTGCGATGTGATCACGTAGTGTCAGTGACCAGGACCGTCCGGGGCACTAATAGGTTGTCAAAGATCGAGTGTCTTTTAGGCCTGGGACGCCTAAAAGACATCACGAGATCGAAGACTCACTTGATCACGGATGCGGTCTTACGGAATTCACCGTCGCTATCAAACTCCGCCTGAGTGAAGATCGGGCCAATGATGTCGGTATCGGCAGTAACATCAAGGGCGGCCGGGTCACCGTAGCGATCCACCAGGTCAGCACTCTTTACATAACCGCAGCGTACCAACTCCTTGACTACCTGGTCAGTGGAAATGCCGGTGTTGACGCTGTCGAGTTTCATGTCGGAGATGCGTTGTATCGCTTCCATAACCGCTACCGCGTCGGATTGATCTAACAGCCCCACTAACTTGCCGGTATCCACCAGTCCTGTTGTGTCACTGGGTCGGTCAACCTTGGTGGGACGGACAGACGGATCGATTTGATCCGCAGGGGCTACAGAGTTACCACCAGAATCGGAACTGCGGGATCCGATCAGGGTTAACAGTTCTCCGTCTGCACCACATCGATTGATGGCATACATGGGGTTGTGAGGATTAATGCCGGTATCATTTTCTGAACGGGCTGGGATAACAGCACCATTGATATTGGCCCGATTGCCGACAGAGACCTTCTCGAGTATTCCCCTAAGAAAGGCACTGTCCGAATGGAATGAGAGACCCAGTTCGTTGTTGATGAAATCATTGAGCCCGGTATCCGGGTTGGTAATCGAAGGAACCATGTCTCCTGGGAGGCCAAGCCGGTTATAACCGGCCGTGGTGAGAAAGTCGAGTTGTCCACCTTGTCGCCCTGTCAATACGTTTGAACCGGCGATATTGGCTCCTCCTGCCAGGTCGAAACAGATGAAAGGGATCTTTCCACCACCCAGCGTATCGATTCCACAGGCATTTTTCAGTGCCTCGAGATCGGATGAGAGGGCTGCCCTGGCTTCTCCTGGGTTGGCAAAGAGACCAAAAAGTGAGGGTGTAGTAACAGCGCCAAGGCCTGCCATGAGTCCCTGACGAATAAAGTCACGACGCGTCACTGGACGTGGATGATCAGGGTAGAGCAGTGGGGCATCAGGAGAGAGGTTTTTCACTTTTCTGCGCATGGTCTGTTTTCCGTTAGATTTCTCTTTGATCTACTACTGATACTTACTGCAGTAAAACCACAGCACTACCCAGCAGTGAGGCACAGGCTGCTTTGGTCGCCTTTTCAGTACGGTCTGCTGCACATTGGCCACTGCATCGAGCCAGACCCACGCTACCTGTCAGCAGATTCATCAGTTCACTCTCGACAAGTGCTGGATTAGGCTGAGTGATCAGGTCTTGTCCCATGAATCGGGTCATCAGCGGAGCTACCACTTGGCTTTGCCAGGTGGCGTTCTGAATATCATTGGCATTGACGCTGAAATCGAATCCTGGCAATAAGCTGGAACGCAGGCCAGTGTCGTCAATCAGTGCACTACAGTATTCGATAGCCAACTGTGAAACAGCGACTTGGTGAGAGGAGAGAAATCCATTGATATCCTCTGCTGAAGGGAGCTGTTGTTTTATGGTGGTATAGGTAGTCTGCACGGCACTCAGGGTGTGACTGACACCTGTCAGAGCTGACATTGTTGCGTTGATCTCATCAAAAGTGCGCAAGCCGATCTGAGAGGCAGGGTCACTGTCCGCTGGCTCAGCCGGTGGTAGTACAGCTGGCTCAGTGTAGACATTTGTGTGGGCTCCGAGTCTTTCGAAGGTGAGGAAAAACTGGTCACTTTCCGAGCCTTTCTCAGAGGCTATGGTTGTACCGATATTCGAAAGAAGTTGACCGTTTACAGAATATTCGCTGTCATTAATGGTCGTCATCAAACGTGCATAGGCTTGGCCGATAGCTGCTTCCTTGCCGTTGATGCCGATACGCATACCCTCCAAAGGAATGGATCCCGGTAGTACGGTTTCGTCCAGGCTGATAAATTTTGGCTGACGGAAAAGATAGCTGTAGTTATCAAATTGGCTGACCTCGAACACAATGAAACTTTGAGGAAGATTGACCAATTCGCTGACATTAAACAGCAGAAAGTATTTCTCACCGACGCCGGCTGCGAAATTCTGTGTTATCTGTTGCTGAGTCAATGCCCGGTTATGGATGGCCAGTAAGCGTATTTTTCCTGCCCAGGGACGGTTGCTGGATGCTTCATTACCTAATACCAGGGCATAACTATCGTCCCAGTCATTCAGGTTGCCTGGTGCGGTCTCATCCATATCGTCGGTGAATAAACCATTTACATAGAGACGGCGTCCATTCACAGGATCGAAAGTGGCAACCACATGTTGTTCCGTAGCTTGCAGGTCTTCATCGTCGTCGGAGGTGGAATGGGCTGGCTCACCATTGCCATCGGTTGTGCTGGAGCGATGCAGATGGTTGTAATTGTAGAGTGTTTGTCCGAGGGTAAAGTTGCGTACATCGGTACCGGCAGAATAGCTGATAATACGTGCCGGTCCCTCCTGGGTTACATTCGAGGGAACCACCCAGGCTTCAATGGTGTATTCACCGGTGGCCTGAACCAATTGAGCCAGTTTGCGACTGTCGCCGGTACTGCCTTGGGCCTTACCGTTGTTAAAATCGAGTCCCCAGCCTTCGACCCAGGATACATCACCGTTCAGGGTGAGGTTGATAGCGGGATCGACGCCACTGGTGTCATAAGCGATGTTGCCATTACCGGTTTTGAACTCATACAATGCGACAATATCGTTTTCCTGACGGCTTCCACCGCTGGCCACGGTCCCTTCAGGCAGGGTCAAGGCACGGCTGACGACCAAATTGGGATTGATCGGTGTCGGAGTGATGCTGTTGGCCATGTTGCTGATGGCACTCTCCATCTCCTGGGCATTGTCCGGACAGTCATCCCAGCAGTTATGAAGTTCGACCAGACGTTGTACCAAGCGTGAATTGACAGGTGTATCCAGGTCAATGGATGTTTTAACCGCCGCATAAGCGGCTCCCGTGTCACTGTTGGCAAAATAGGGAGATTGGGGAGAGTCGGCATCCTCAATATGACACTCGGAACAATACTGCGTAAGCAGTGGGTGAACGTGGGTAGTGAACAATCCGGCATCATCGGGAAAAACCTTGCTCTCACCTACAACATTTTCGGGAGGTGCTTCGAGTTCGATCTGCCTCCCGGCACCACTGCCATCACCGACCCATGACTCGATATAGTTGGTGATGATCGTGGCGCAGGCGCTATTACTGGCTTCCCAGCAGTTATGTCCATTTGCGACCTTGGTGACCAACAGGGATTCGTCAGGTTCCTCCCTGTTCACATGAGGGTTGACCGCTTCATAAGCCTGATTGACATCATCCTCTCGAACAAATAAGGGTGCTTGGCCACCTGTATTGTGGCATGAACCACAGCGGTTTTGAGCTCGCAGAGGTTCCCAAACACTGACACGAAAACCCTGAATATCCGTTGTGCGTGCTGCTGGGCCATTATAGGTGCTGGTAGTTATATTAGTCTGTTGCTGAGATTGGGTGGAAACACCATCTTGGCAAGCCTGAAGCCCAGCCAATGCAATAGCAGCAATGATGATATGGATGGTTTTATCTGCCCATCCACGATTATTGTTAGCCCTGTTTAGCATGTTCACTGGCTCAATCCCCTGCACAATAGACGGCCGTTTCAGCAAACACGCGCTTCATGTTGTAGCCGGATTTGAAGTTATTTGTGATTTCGGCAATACGTGTGCGATCAGCACTATCCACCGGTGAGCGCAGACAGACTGCCTGGAAGGCTTTGCTGACCTGACATTCGGCAAAGGCATGGCTGTTGGCCAACTCCTCACCCATCGATTTAGCTCCCGCCCCCGAGCCCGGCAAGTTAGAATCCCAGCCAAGGAGGGAATTGGGTCCTTCTCGCCAGTAGTTGTCCCAGCTGTCATCTGGGGTTGCATAGCCATCCTTGAAGACGCTGCTGTTGATGAGGTACTTGGGTTGGACGGTACCGGGCGTGTAGCTTAGTCTGCCGGCCTCTTGATCGTTGGTGTACTCATAGTTGTAGTAGGCATAGGCCTGAGTCAATGGCTCCATACCGGCATGACATCCTACACAGTTATTGAAAAACACCCGGCTGTCACCGCCGGGACTACGTGTAGCATCCTGACGTACCCGGTCACTGGGGCGTGTCGGATCTTTGATTAGTTCAAGATCCTTACAAAGATGATTGAGCATGGTAAAACGGAACATGGCTCGGTTAGTACCATCGATAAAGAAGGCCCTTGCTGCAGCTCGGGTGGAGATGATGCCGGCAGTTCCATCTACCGGAAGACCGGTCACACTCGACTGGGTTGTTCTTTGAAGATCATCCTTGAGGTTCACTCCCTGGTTCTCCATCGTTTCGTAGTGATCATTGTTGTTGTTGGAGTAGGCAGGAGAATTGCTGCCTATATAGAGAATATCGGCAGAGAGTAATTGATTAAACGGTACATCATCACGCACCATACCAATGACTATGGCTGAGTAGTCATTCAACGGGGCAAAGGGTGTCTGGTCCTCATTTGTCCAGGGAGTGGCCCAGTTCTTTAAGGTGACGTTGTAAAAGTCTGGGTGTTCTGTTGCAAGCAAGGCAGCTGCCAGTGGATCATTGTTATCCACTATCTCGCTGACCATTTGGGTGAGGATGGTAGCACTCGGTGGTATACCGGCGATCCGATCATGAATCCGCTGAGCCTGTTCGCGTGGTCCAGCTAACGAACTTGCAGCATAGAGACATAGAGATGTTAGTGCCAACAGCAGTACCAGGAAACCAGATCGTGATAGTGGATAGTTGGATTGGCACTGTCCTGACATAATGAATACACCCCTGAAGCCGTATGTTCACGAGACCTGAAGGTTAGCCCCGAGTGAATATGCGATAGTTTTCTCTCTCTTCTATATCAGTCGGTTTTTTTGTCAATGCAAAGTGGCGATTACGAGACTTTTGTTTTTTCAGGTTGTGAACTCGTGCACTGATTGGCCTATTCGTTAAGGTAGACTCTCAAGTCCATGATTTTACTAGACGATAGTGGTATTTAAGTCTACCCATGCAGCTCAACTTGTGGCTGTGCTATCGGATCTGCGGGGAACCTATCTGCCGATGAAATCTTCTAATCGCGTGACAATCCTGATAGATGTCTTTGCGGTCCTATTTTTCCTTACCCTAATGGGGTGCGGTGGAGGAAGTAGCCAGGAGCAGGATCCTGTCGTGGTCGACTATCCGGTTGCTTATGTTAAACGTCCTGTTACGGAGATGAGCAATTCGGATATCCGGGTAAGTCAGGTTACCGAAGCGGGTGGTGATCTCTATCTGAAAGATTTCGCCGCTGGGGGAGCTGATGAGACCAACCTCACTGGCTCAGTGACCGGTGGCCTGGGTGATGTCAGGGATGTCTCTGTCTCATTCGACGGGATGAAGTTACTGTTCTCTCTCCGTTTGCCACTAATTGAAGATGCGGAACCGGAAGATCAACCTACATGGAATATCTGGGAGTACGATATTCCCTCCCGTACACTCAGACGGATCATCGTTTCGGATATTACCGCAGAAGATGGCCATGACCGCTTTCCCCACTATCTGCCCGACGGACGAATCGTCTTCTCTTCCACCCGTCAGCGTCTCGCCAAGGCTCGTCTGCTGGATGAGGGTAAGCCTCAATATTTAGCCATCGAACGTGCCGTTAACGAGCCGGCCATGGTGCTGCATGTCATGAATGATGACGGTAGCAATATCACCCAGATTTCATTTAATCGTAGCCACGATTTCTCTCCGAGCGTGTTCACCAATGGTCAGATAGTATACAGTCGTTGGGATAATGCAGATGGCAACAATGCCATCCATCTCTACCGTATGAATCCTGATGGGACGGAGATGGAGTTGTTGTATGGTTTGAACAGTCACGATACCGGCACATCAGGAAGCACGGTGCAGTTCATGCGACCACAGGAGATGCCGGATGGTCGCGTCATGGCCTTGTTGCTGCCTGTGGATGGTACGGATGAGGGCGGTGATCTGATCCTTATTGATAGCACCAACTTTGTCGATAATGAGCAGCCCACATGGGACAACCTGGGTCTAGCCGGACCAGCGCAAAATCGTGCGACGGTACATCAGATCACGACCGACGGCAGCCTCTCCAGGGGAGGAAATCTGCGCAGTGCTTACCCGTTATTTGACGGCACTGACAGATTGTTGATCAGTTGGAATCAGTGTCGATTACTGGAACAGGAACGCATTGTTCCCTGTACAGAGGAACGTCTGGCCAATCCTGACGCTGAACCTGCACCGCCACTCTATAGTTTGTTTGTCTATGACGGGGCGGAACAGACCCAGCAGCCGATCGTAAAACCGCAAGAGGGCATTATCTATACTGATGTAGTCGTGGCTGTGGGGCGTTCACTGCCGATCATACGCCATGATAAGACAGCGGGTATCGATCTCGATCCTTCACTGGTTGCTGACAAAGCCGGTCTTTTACACATCCGTAGCGTTTATGATCTAGACGGTGTGGATATGGCTGATCCCGATATAGCAACCCTGGCTGATCCGGTACAGACAAGAGCAGATGATCGCCCTGCACGATTTCTTCGCCTGATTAAGCAGGTCACGATTCCGGATGATGATGTGCTTGAATTTTCATCCAGCGCATTCGGAAGGACCACTCAGTTTGGTATGCGTGAGGTGATCGGTTATGCGCCCATAGAACCTGATGGGTCGGTGCAGGTTAAGGTACCGGCGAATGTACCTGTCAGCTTCAGTGTACTGGATGCTAATGGTAGACGTACCGGGCAAGACCATGGATTCTGGTTACAATTCCGGCCGGGTGAGGTGGTTGAGTGCGGTGGTTGTCATGAGGCCGATAATCCCCTTGCACATGGTCGCCTGAGCGCAGCACCACCCAGCGTCAATAGTGGCAACACTGAGACAGGTCAACCATTTCCAAATGCGAATCCTGAGCTGTGGAGTGATACGGGTGAGACCATGGCACAGACACGAAACAGATTGCAGTGCAATGCCGCTGCTTGTGATCCAATTATGGATCTACTCTTCAGTGACGTCTGGACAGATCCTGCAACCAGAGCGATTGATGAGGCATTCAACTATCGTTATGTTGACCTGGATAGCACCTCTCCCTTAAGTGATGCTGTTTGCACATCTAACTGGAATGAACTCTGTCGTGCCATCATTCATTACGAGCAGCATATTCATCCATTATGGAGTCTGCCGCGGCCGGTGTTCGATGCTACTGATACTCAGATCGATGACCATACTTGCACCCTTTGCCACGATAGTGATGATGCTGGTGTGACTGTGGTACCGGATGCCCAGTTGGATCTCAGTGACGGTCCTTCTGAAGATGAGCCAGAGCATTTTGCCGCTTACCGGGAGCTGCTATTTGCCGATAATCTGCAGGAGGTTGTGGATGGTATCTTGGTCGATGTCCTGGTACCGGCAACGGATGCTAACGGTAATCAGCTCTTTGAGACGGATGAAAACGGTGAACTGGTCCTGGATGGTGACGGTAATCCAGTACCACTCCCCGATCTACCTGTACCCGTACCGGGAGGCGCTTCAATGGCGGCTGGCTCTGCCAATAACAGCCGTTTTCTGGAATTGTTCGATGCAGGTGGCTCCCATGCGGGCTACCTGAGTAATGCAGAAAAAAAACTGCTTTCCGAATGGCTCGATATCGGTGCACAGTATTACAATGATCCCTTTATTGCTGCCCCCCTGGATGAGTAAGCTTGAGACTTCTTAGGTTAAAGTGGTACCTCTGTACGAGCTGGCTATTGGTTTGGCTGCTGCCTGTAATCTGTCATGCAGATAATAATTATCGGCGTATTCAGGTGACAGCTCCCTATATTGAGATGCATACAGGTCCAGGAAGCTCCTATCCGATTGACTTTGTAGTGGAGCGGGGAGAGTGGGTCGAGATCCGCAAGCGTCGTACTGACTGGTTTCAGGTCCATACCCGCCGTGGCCGACTGGGCTGGGTTATCATCGATCAGATGCGCCAGACCCGTACCGAAGATGGAGAGCCACTGCGACTGGTCTCCTACACTCAAGATGATTTCAGAGAGCGCAGATGGGAGTTCAGCTTCTATGGTGGAGAGATGGAAGGGGCTGCTTTACTGGGTCTGTATGGTGGTTACTCATTCAATGAGAACCTCTCCACCGAGATCAGTTTTTCACAGGCTCTGGGCGATTTTTCCAGTGAGTATCTGATCGATATCAATCTGCTGTCGCAACCCTTTCCAGAATGGACCTATAGTCCTTTTTTTACCCTTGGGAGCGGTATCATCCGCACCAAACCGAATGCCACCTTAGTGCAGACAGAGGATCGCACAGACTCTACTGCTCATGTCGGGGTAGGATTGCGCGTCTATCTGACAAGGCGCTTTTTCATGCGTGGGGAGTTCCGCCACTACGCCGTTTTTACCAGTCGTGATGATAATGAGGAATTTGACCAGTGGAAAATCGGACTCGGTTTCTTTTTCTGAGTACAGCAACACTGCTGGGATCTCTGCTGCTGCTACCTTGTGAGGCGGCTGAGCCCCTTGGTGACAACCTGCGTGAGGAGCTACTGATAGAACCCGAGATTGCTCGACGTGAAATTGAGGAACCTGAGATCGAGTCGGAGGATTTCGAGGTTGGCGTCTACGCGGGGCTCATGACTATTGAGGATTTTGGCACTAGTGCAGTCTATGGGGCTCGGCTTGCCTATCATGGTACAGAGTCGATCTTCCTGGAGGCTGCAATTGGTACCAGTGAAGCAAATGAGACAAGCTTTGAACTGCTTGGTGGTGATGTGCAACTGTTAACCGATGACGATCGCAAGCTCACCTACTACAACCTGTCTGCCGGGTACAACATTCTCCCGGGAGAGGTGTTTCTAGGCGGCAAGTATGCCTACAACAGCCAGTTCTATCTGATTGCTGGGATTGGTAGCACTCGATTTGCCGGTGACGATGAGTTCACTGTCAATCTGGGAGCAGGTTACCGCCTATTGATCAGTGACTGGCTGACCCTGCACCTCGATGCCAGGGATCACATGTTCGAGTCGGATTTGCTGGGCGAGACAAAGACTACCCACAATTTTGAACTGCACGGCGGTCTGACCTTTTTCTTTTGAGGGAATAGAGATGTTAAGTAAATGCCATATCAAACTGCGATTGAAACATGCACTGCTGGTCGGACTGATGTTGATTGTCAGTGGACAGGCTATTGCAGCCAGTTCAACACAAGCGGCACCTGACTTTACACTCAAGAGCCGAAGCGGTGAGAACATCAAGCTGAGCGAATTGCGCGGACAGGTTGTCATGATCAACTTCTGGGCCTCTTGGTGCGGACCCTGTCGTCAAGAGATGCCGCTACTGGAACAATTATATAAACGTTATCAATCCATGGGCTTTACATTGTTGGGTGTCAATGTGGATGAAGATCATACAGCTGCTGACAAGATGCTGGGCAATGTCTCGGTCAGCTTTCCGATCCTTTTCGATGACCAAAGCCAAGTGAGCAAGCAGTACCAGGTCAAAGCTATGCCAAGTACTTTCATGGTCGATCGTGACGGTCAAGTGCGCCATCTGCACAAGGGCTACAAGCCTGGATATGAAGAGGATTATCAACAGCAGATTCGGGCATTACTACGCGAGTAATCATCAGTTTTATGAACCTACCTCAATCCAAAACCAGGCTGTTTCTCTTTTGTATGTTACTTTTGGCAGGCACAGGGTGCAGTATCGAACCTTGGGTACAACCCTATGAGCGGGCACATCTGGCAGACCCGATCATGAGTTTTGAGCGTGACCCTGTGGCAGGTGCCTATCGTCATCATGTCCACCAGACTCGAGAAGCGGCCCGTGGTGCCGAGGGTGGCGGGGGAGGTGGTTGTGGCTGTAACTAGCCAAAGACCCTTTTTTTGGGACTGTATTAGATGGTCCGGTGGTTGGTTACACCTTCTACTTCTATTCAGTATGGGCCTGCATGCCACAGTACTACCGGAAGATCGGGCGGACGTCATGTATCACCGTTACGACGGAGGTGGTGTAGAAGTAGATGGGCCTTCGATTTTGGTGCGAAAATCGATCGGTCAAAGTGTTTCTGTGAATGCCAATTACTATGTGGATTCCATCTCAAGTGCCTCGGTCGATGTGGTCAGTACCGCATCCCCCTATACCGAAGAGCGCACCGAAACCAGTTTGGCAATGGACTATCTGCACAATAAGACTTTAATGAGTCTTGCCTTTACCAGCAGTGATGAAAGTGACTACCAGGCAGAGACCGGCAGTTTTAATATCAGCCATGATATGTTTGGTGATCTCACCACCGTTTCGCTTGGCTATGCAGTGGGAAATGACGATATCAGTCGCAACGGAGACAGCGATTTCGGTGTGTCGGTGAAAAGGCAGAATTATCGTATTGGAGTGAGCCAGGTTCTGACTAAAGAGAGTATTCTCGGTGTTGACTGGGAAACGATTACCGATCAGGGTTTTCTGAATAATCCCTATCGATCTTACCGTTTCCTCGATCCATTGAGTGAAAAGGGATTCGGTCTCCAACCCGAGAAGTATCCTCGCACACGTACCAGTAACGCGTTGGCGTTACGTCTGAAATACTATCTCCCTTATCGCGCCGCCTTGAGTGGTGAGTATCGCTATTTCAATGATACCTGGGGCATCAGCGCAAATAATCTTGAATTTGCCTATACCCATCCGTTACAGAAGGATTGGGTATTCGATGTCCGATACCGCTATTACACCCAGGGGGCAGCCGATTTCTACAGTGATCTTTTCACTCGTCAGGATGAACAGAATTTTCTAGCTCGTGACAAGGAGTTAAGTAGCTTTCAAAGTCACAGCATCGGTTTTGGCGTCAGTTACGCGTTTAAACCGGTTAGCTGGCAGTTTATCGATAGCGGCAGCTTCAACTTCTCGCTTGATTTGATCCGTTTTGATTATGATGATTTTCGTGATATTACCCGTGGAGGTGTAGTGGGTCAGGAGCCTTTTTACTCATTCTCGGCGAATGTCATCAAGGCCTACCTATCTATCTGGTACTAAGTCGTTTTCGAGTTAAAACAGAGTAACAACTTCATCGATACAGCAGGGCCACACCCTAACTATGTCAGAGCCTGAACAGTGGTCCTGTCCTACCAAATAGCAACTTTCAGGCCAGATAATATCCAACTATGTCACTGCCCCCCCTGTTTCTTGTCGCCTTCTGTGTCATAATCGGCCGCTGATTTTTTTTGCAGGGCAGGTTCTGCCTGGCATTCTTTTTTGACCCGATTGAGAGGTTGATAGAAATGAGTTTTTTTATATCTGATGCGTTGGCGGAAGGACCGGCAGCAGAGCAGGCCAGTGCAATTACCGGTTTGCTCCCATTGGTGATCTTCGGTGCTGTGCTCTATTTCCTGATGATTCGTCCACAGGTCAAACGCCAGAAGGAGCACAAAAAGTTGGTAGAAGCCCTGGCAAAAGGGGATGAAATAGTCACTACCGGAGGTATGGCGGGTAAAATCTCTGATCTTGGTGAGAACTTTCTCCTGGTTGAGATATCAGATGGGACCGAGGTGAAAGTACGCCGACAGGCTATAGACTCTGTTCTGCCCAAGGGGTCTCTCAAAGAGCTCTAGCCGCAGTTGAACGAGCACCTCTTCTCTCTTAGTCATAATGATTTGAAAGCACAATGAACCAATACCCACTTTGGAAAAACCTGCTGGTTTTGACAGTGGTCCTGCTGGGTGGGCTGTTTGCCCTGCCCAACCTCTTTGATCAGGACCCCTCCATGGAAATCTCCGCCCAACGTGATGCCGTCATCGATCAGGCGACCCAGTCCCGTATTGAACAAGCGTTACAACCGGCTGGCGTGGTTGCCAAGGGTATGGTCATTAAGAATCAAAAAATGCTGATTCGATTCAAGAGTTCTGAAGATCAGCTTAAGGCCATGGATTTAATCGCTGCAGAGCTTGGTGATAACTACACTCCGGCATTGACCCTATCTCCCGATCTGCCTGATTGGCTGAGCGGCTTGGGGGCTGAGCCGATGTATCTTGGGCTCGATCTGCGGGGTGGTATTCATGTGTTGATTGATGTGGATATGGAATCAGCAATCGAGCAGGCGGCGGAACGCTACAGTAGCGATATACGTACCCTGTTGCGTGAGAAGAAGCTGCGCTATATCCGTATCAGTCGAGAAAATGATCAGGTGCTGGTCAAGTTCAACAATGCCGAAAAGCGTGATCAGGCAGCAGAGGCGATCGGTAATGAGTTCCGCTCCCTGAATCTGCAAAGCCTCGATGAGGCAGAGGCCTTCTTGGTCAGAGCCTCTCTCTCTCCTGCCGAGAAGCAGGAAGTTCAGAAATTCGCTCTGCAGCAGAACATCACCACCCTGCGAAACCGGGTCAACGCCTTGGGTATCGCAGAACCTCTGATACAGCAACAAGGTGTGCGACGTATTGTCGTGCAACTACCGGGTGCGCAGGATCCTGCTAAGTTGAAAGAGATTCTAGGCGCTACCGCAACCCTCGAGTATCGTCTGGCTGACACTGAGCATAGCGTTGAAGATGCGGTGAATGGTCGTGTTCCACCCGGATCCAACCTTTATCACGAACGTGATGGTCAGCCGGTGCTACTCAAGAAGCGGGTGATCGTCACCGGTAATCAAATTGTCGATGCTTCCTCGGGCCTGGATCAACGTTCCGGTCAGCCTGCGGTCTTTGTCAGCCTGGATGGTGTGGGCGCCAAACGGATGCGGCGGATGACCAATGAGAATGTGGGCAAACCGATGGCGGTGGTGTTCATTGAGAATCGCGTCACTACCCGAATGGTGGATGGGAAGCCTGTGAAGGTGAAAAAGAAGGTGGAGGAGGTGATCTCTATCGCCAATATCCTGGAACCCTTTGGACGGCGATTTCAAACCACGGGGCTTGATTCTACCGAAGAGGCACGTGACTTGGCTCTGTTGTTAAGGGCTGGTGCCCTGGCAGCCCCGATTGAGATTGTCGAGGAGCGCACCATTGGACCAAGTTTGGGGCAGGATAGTATCGATCAAGGCTTTCTGTCAGTGATGATCGGCCTGGCCCTGGTGATGGTGTTTATGGCCTTCTACTATAGAGTGTTTGGTCTGGTTGCTGACTTGGCGCTGATGATGAACCTGGTACTGATCGTGGCCATTCTTTCGATGTTGCAGGCCACTCTGACACTGCCTGGTATTGCCGGTATCGTCCTGACCGTGGGTATGGCGGTGGATGCGAATGTGTTGATTTTTCAACGTATACGCGAGGAGATTGCCAACGGTAACTCACCCCAGGCAAGTATTCAGGCTGGCTATGAGAAGGCCTTCTCCACCATTATCGACGCCAACATCACAACGCTGATAGCCGCTGTTGTTTTGTTCAGTTTCGGTACTGGACCGATCAAGGGCTTCGCTGTCACTTTGGCAATAGGTATTCTTACCTCCATGTTTACCGCCATCGTGGGAACACGTGCAGTGATCAATCTGATCTATGGTCACAGACGCGTTAAAGCGTTAGCGGTATAAGGAGTCTAGTATGCAGATTATTAACAAAGGAACCCATTATGACTTGATGGGTAAGCGCAGTCTGGCGCTGGTATTTTCCGGGGTACTGCTGCTGATCGCCCTGGCTGCAATCATTGTGCGTGGTCTCAATTTCGGTATCGACTTTACCGGAGGGACACTCGTCGAAGTGGGGTATCCACAAGCAGTAGAACTCTCTGTAGTACGGGATGCACTGAACCAAGACGGGTTTGGCGATGCCGTAATACAGCACTTTGGGACGCCAAGGGATGTTCTGGTGAGGCTTGCACCGCGTGATGATATGGAGAGTGCGGTGCTCAGTGATCGTGCCTTCAGCGCCATGAAGGGGATCGATCCAGGGGCAGACCTGCGCCGTGTCGAATTTGTCGGACCTCAGGTGGGTGATGAACTGACTGAGGATGGTGGATTGGCGATGCTGTATGCCTTAATCGGTATCCTGATCTACGTGGGATTACGTTTTGAGTACAGGTTTGCAGTCGGTTCTGTGATTGCCATTGTTCATGATGTACTGATAACGATCGGTTTTTTCGCACTTTTCCAGGTGGATTTTGATCTGCCGGTGCTGGCGGCGGTGTTAGCGGTTATCGGCTATTCACTCAACGACACGATTGTGGTATTCGACCGTATCAGGGAGAATTTCCGTAAGATGCGCAAGGGTGAGGCAATCGGCATCATCAATACATCAGTCAATCAGACCCTCTCACGAACCTTGATCACATCGGGTACTACCCTGTTGGTATTGTTCGCACTGTTTCTGTTTGGTGGTGAGATTATCCATGGCTTTGCCTTGGCGTTGATCGTCGGTGTGGTAGTCGGTACCTACTCTTCCATCTATGTTGCAAGCAGCTCAGTGATCTCAATGGGCGTGAGTCGGGCGGATCTGATGCCCGTGCAGAAAGAGGATGGTGGACAGGACGAGATGCCCTGAGCAATGTTTATTAGGCTCACTGGCGATCAAATGAATGTTAATGGGCTCTAGAGAAGGTATCAGCCCTTTTTATGCCGCTGCCTACTCATAAAGTTGTCAGGGGTTAGATGATTAGTACGTCTCTCATTCATCTGTGGTGAGCCGGATGTAGTCTCCGTCTGCAGTTCTAGAGAGAAATCCCTCAGTCCACTCAGGACGTCACGCATAACCATTTCCAAGGCATGGTCGCTCAAGCTTTTTCTCTTTTTATGGTCGCTTTCCATTTGGACTTGTCCGTAATTGTGGATGTGTGTCTTCATCCGAATTAACGGTTGCCAAGGTGCTTTCTTGAGGTGCAATTACCCAGATTACAACAATCTGTGAATCGGGTTCTTGAGGATGGGAATTAAGCGGTAAGTTTGTCGTCAAGATGGGGTAGGATACGTTTCAGCATGGCATTATGGACCTTGATATTTCCAGCGATCACATTCCCGGTATCGAGAAAGCGCTCACCACCACCAATGTCAGTAACCAAACCGCCAGCCTCTCTCACCAGTACTGCGCCAGCGGCAAAGTCCCACTCACTCAGTCCCAACTCCCAGAAACCGTCGGTACGGCCAGCCGCCAGATAAGCAAAATCGAGTGCTGCAGAACCGGGTCGACGTACACCTGCGCTATCCTTCATTAGGTCTTTGAGCATGCCAAGGTAGTTGTCAGTAAAGCTGAAATCTCGATAGGGTAGCCCTGTACCGAGCAGTGCACCTTCCAGGCTTTTACGACCGGATACACGGATCTTTCGGTCATTCAGTAGCGCACCTTCACCTCGGCTGGCAGTGAACATCTCATCGCTGATAGGGTCATAGACAACCCCCATCTCCAAGCGTCCTTTAATTTTAAGGGCGATTGAGATGGCAAATTGAGGGAATCCGTGTAAAAAATTGGTAGTGCCGTCGAGTGGGTCGATAATCCATTGGTAGTCATCCCCGACATGCTTGCCGCTCTCTTCAGCCAATATTGCGTGATGAGGGTATTTTTCACGCAATATATTAATAATGACTGCTTCAGCATTACGGTCCACTTCACTGACGAAATCATTGCTTCCCTTGTCAGTTATTGTCAACCTGTCGATACGGTTGAAGTTACGAGTGATGATGCGACTGGCTTCGCGGGCGGCACGTACTGCAATGGTTAGCATTGGATTCATGGGCCGCGAGGATACAGCAAGTGGCGATGGGGATAAACTATTTCCTAATTTATTCCCTTTTTATATTCAGGTACTCTTGCCGGTTATGCTGAACAATATTCGAATCGTACTGGTGGATACCAGCCATCCTGGTAATATCGGAGCGGTTGCGCGGGCCATGAAAAACATGTCACTGCAGCAACTTCATCTGGTTACCCCACAACTTTTTCCCCATCAAGAAGCCACTTCCCGTGCTACAGGTGCTGATGACTTACTGAAAAAAGCCCAGGTAGTCGATTCACTTGACGATGCCTTGGTGGGTTGCCGTCTTGTGGTTGGCACGAGTGCCCGCGCACGTAGTGTCAATTGGCCAGTAGTTTCACCCAGAGAGGCTGCTGCCATGTTGGTACAGGAGGCCGTGCACGGAGAAGTAGCCCTGGTGTTTGGACGTGAAAGATCTGGTCTCAGCAACAGTGAATTGGATCGTTGTACTTTTCTTGTGCATATCCCGACAAATGAGGCTTATAGCTCACTTAATCTGGGTGCTGCTGTCCAAGTATTGGCCTATGAAATATTCCAGGCTCAACATCAGCAGGTTGAGTTAACCGATGAGAGTACAAGAGATTTGGCCACAGCCGAGATGCTACAGGGCTTCCATGAGCATCTCGCTCAGGCATTGGATGATGTGGGTTTTACCCAGCCAAAGCAGTCGAAAAAACTGTTGCGCAGACTGCGCAGTCTGTTTCAGCGGGCACGGCTGGATAAGGATGAGATTAATATCATGCGCGGTATCCTCAGCGCCATGCAGGGACGAAAGTCGATGAGACGCTGAGCGACAGCTTGTCGAATAGTCCGTTTATCTACTGATAGCAATCAAATACCCTAGTATTTTGTGCGGGATTGTGGATAATCTGCTTCCCTCATGCCACCATTATCAGTGTGGCACCACCGATTTCACACTCAAGCGTAGGTAGGCAGTTGGAAACTTCAGGTGAAGAGAAAGTCTCTCGTTGGAAAGAGGATATCCAGAGCGTTTTTGAACGGGACCCAGCAGCCCGTAACGCCTTTGAGATAATCACCACCTATCCTGGTGTGCATGCTGTTGTCTATCATCGTTTCACCCACGCGATATGGAATATCGGACTGAAATGGCTAGCTCGTGTGGTATCCAATATAGCCAGGTTACTTACCGGCATTGAGATTCATCCAGGCGCGGTGATTGGTCGGCGTTTTTTCATTGATCATGGGATGGGCGTCGTGATTGGAGAGACAGCGGTAATTGGTGATGATTGTACGCTCTATCACGGTGTTACTCTGGGTGGTACTAGCTGGGAGAAGGGAAAACGCCATCCCACCCTTAAGAATAATGTGGTTGTCGGTGCAGGGGCTAAGGTGCTTGGGCCCATTGTAGTGGGTGAAGGAGCCAGGATTGGTTCCAATTCAGTAGTGGTTAAAGATGTGCCCGCTGGCGCTACAGTGGTTGGTGTTCCCGGTAAACTCATTACACCCAGAAAACCGGATCAGGATGGGCATAGAGAGCAAATTGCAAAGAAGATAGGTTTCGATGCTTACGGGGCGACTAAAGATGCCGCAGATCCGGTAGCTCATGCGATCAATTGCATGCTTGATCATATCCATGTGATGGACAGGAAGATGGAGTCAATGTGTGAAGCGTTGAAAAAACTAGGAGTGGATGAGGATCAATCCAATCTCCCCGATCTCGATTCCTGCGAGATTATTTCGACAGCAGAGGAGCTGCAGAAACTTGATGAACAGATTCCTGAGGAAGAGAAAACCATCGAATAAACGAGGTGGGATAATCTTGACTATTTTGCTTGGGAATGTATATTAGCGTTTGGAAATATTCACGGAGTCGATGAAGTGAAGCTTACCACAAAAGGTCGATACGCAGTGACAGCCATGTTGGATCTGTCCCTACACTATGGTGAAGGTCCGATTACCCTTGCCGATATAGCCCAGCGCCAGGGAATTTCGCTCTCCTATTTGGAGCAGTTATTTTCCCGTTTGCGTAAAAAATCCCTGGTTGCCAGTGTGCGCGGTCCAGGTGGAGGATATAGCTTGGGGAAAAGTGCTGAGGAAATTTTCGTGGGCGAGGTTATTTCGGCAGTGGATGAGAACATCGATACCACACGCTGCAATGGTGCACACAATTGCCAGAACAATGAACGTTGCTTGACTCATGATTTATGGTCAGATCTCAGTAATCAAATATATAGCTATCTCAATAAAATAAGCTTACAGGATCTCATGGATCGCAAAGCGGTGCGTGAGGTGGCGGACCGACAGGATCATGCCGATCACGATGAGCTATCTGGACTGGACATATCCATGGCAGATGGATCGAATGACCTGGCTGGCACCTGACTAAAAAATCGATTGTCGGAGTTTGAGATGAAGTTACCCATATACATGGACTATTCGGCCACAACGCCTGTAGATCCCCGTGTTGCGGAAATAATGTGTCGTTATCTCACGCCGAATGGCGATTTTGGAAATGCGGCCTCACGTTCACATGCATTTGGGTGGGCAGCGGGTGATGCGATAAGGGTAGCAAGGCAGCAAATAGCCGATCTGGTGAATGCCGATCCTAAAGAGATTGTGCTGACCTCCGGTGCGACAGAGTCAGATAACCTGGCTATCAAAGGTGTGGCAGATTTTTACGCCAAAAAGGGACGCCATATCGTTACCTGTAAAACCGAACATAAAGCGGTGCTTGATACCTGCCGGCAACTTGAGCGTGGTGGGTATGAAGTGACCTACCTGGATCCGGAGCCTAGCGGTCTGATCGATCTCACTAAGTTGGAAGCGGCACTCCGGGATGACACGATTCTTATCTCTATCATGCATACCAATAACGAAATTGGTGTGATACAGGATATCCAGGCGATCGGTGAGTTGACCCGTGAGCGCAAGATCCTGTTTCATGTAGATGCCGCCCAAAGTGCAGGCAAGGTACCGATTGATCTCGAGAACTTGAAGGTCGATCTCATGTCTTTTTCAGCACATAAGATCTACGGACCCAAAGGCATAGGTGCACTCTATGTAAGACGTAAACCGAGGGTGCGTCTAGAGGCGCAGATGCATGGTGGCGGGCATGAACGCGGTATGCGTTCCGGGACACTTGCTACTCACCAGATAGTTGGTATGGGTGAAGCTTTCCGACTTGCCGGGGTGGAGATGGCAACCGAGAACGAACGGGTTTTAGGGTTAAGAAATCGGCTTTGGACCGGAATCAACGATATTGAAGAGGTCTATCTGAACGGCGATGAGGATCAGCGAGTGGCTGGAAACCTAAACGTCAGTTTTGCCTTTGTAGAGGGGGAGTCCCTGATCATGGCACTGAAGGATCTAGCCGTATCTTCCGGCTCCGCCTGTACGTCGGCAAGCCTGGAACCGAGTTATGTATTGCGTGCCCTGGGACGCGAAGATGAACTGGCACACAGTTCAATCCGCTTTTCTCTGGGCCGTTTTTCCACTGCGGAAGAGGTGGACTACGCGATCAATAAGATCCGTACTGAGGTGGAGCGATTGCGTGAGCTATCGCCCCTATGGGAGATGTTCAAGGATGGTGTCGACCTAAAATCGATTCAATGGGCAGCGCATTAGTGCGCTTCATGCATCATTCAGAGGTTGTAGATTATGGCATACAGTGACAAGGTACTGGACCATTATGAGAACCCACGTAATGTGGGCGCCTTCGACAAAGAGGATACCAGTGTTGGTACCGGCATGGTGGGTGCGCCAGCTTGTGGGGATGTGATGCGTTTGCAAATCAAGGTCAATGAAGAGGGAGTCATCGAAGATGCCCGCTTCAAGACCTATGGTTGTGGCTCGGCAATTGCCTCCAGCAGCCTGCTGACCGAGTGGGTCAAGGGCAAAACACTGGAGCAAGCGCAGGAGATCAAGAATTCAGAAATTGCAGAAGAGTTGGCATTACCTCCAGTGAAGGTACATTGCTCTGTATTGGCTGAAGATGCCATTAAAGCAGCCATTAAAGACTTTTCCGACAAGAATACCAAATGACTGCATCGATATAATTCGATTTGATAGAGTAGAAACGATGGGTATCACGATCACAGAAGCTGCAGCCGATAGGGTACAAGCCTTTCTTGCCAATCGGGGCAAAGGATTGGGTATACGTTTAAGTGTGCGTACTTCGGGTTGCTCCGGAATGGCTTATGAGATGGAGTTTGTGGATGACCTACAGGAAGATGACCAGGTTTTTGAAGATCGCGGTGTACAGGTGATTATTGATCCGAAAAGTCTTGTCTATCTCGACGGCACAGAGGTCGATTATGGCCGTGAAGGTCTTAATGAAGGCTTCAAGTTCAACAATCCCAATGCCAAGAGTGAGTGTGGGTGTGGTGAGAGTTTTGGTGTCTGAAGCGCAACTAGTAAAGGATATGAGACGGCTGCCATAAGGTGGCCGTTTTTTCGATATGCTGGATTTTTCGAAAAACTACTTTGATCTATTTGGTTTGCCGATCGGCTATATAGTTGATGGTAACTCATTGTCAGAACGTTATAGGGATCTGCAACGGGTGGTGCATCCTGATCGTTACGCCCATGCCACCGATCAAGAGCGACGCCTCTCTGTGCAGGGTGCCTCACTGATCAATGAGGCTTTCGAAACGCTTAAGGACCCGATCGCCCGAGCCAGTTATCTGCTCACACTGCATGGTATTGAGATGGATGCTCAGAACGAATCCACTCAGGACATGGCATTTCTGATGCAGCAGATGGAGTTAAGGGAAGAGCTGGAAGAGATCCCTAGTCAAAACGATTCCTACCAAGCAATTATTGATCTGCGTAGCCGGATCAACAAACAGATTACCAGCCTGGTGGCTCAGATGGCTGTTCAATTCGAAACCCCTACAGAAGAACAGTTGCATGCCGCCAGAGAGATCCTGCGAAAAATGCGTTTTCTGCAAAAGCTGCATGCCGAAGCGGAGAGTGTGGAAGCTGCATTGGAAGATGAGTTGAACTGAACTCACTTATCGGATGGAATAGAGATAGATGGCACTCCTTCAGATTGCAGAACCGGGTCAAGCACAGGCACCCCATCAACATAGATTGGCGGCCGGTATTGACCTGGGTACAACCAATTCACTGGTGGCCAGTGTCCGCAGTGGCCGAGCCGAAACCCTGCCAGATGAGCAAGGGCGTCATCTTCTGCCATCAGTGGTTCAATACCAGAAGGATCTAGTCCAGGTAGGCTACAACGCCAAACAGGCTGAAATGGAAGATCCGCTCAATACGATTTCGTCGGCAAAGCGCTTGATCGGGCGTGGTGTCGACGATATCAGTACCCTCGGTAACCGGCTTCCCTATCAATTCGTTCAGGCTCATACCACAGTACCCCGTATCCAAACGGTGGCGGGCGAGGTCAGCCCTGTCGAGGTCTCAGCCGAAATTCTCAAGGTATTGGCTCAGCGGGCTGAAGATACCCTTGATGGAGAATTGAGTGGGGTGGTGATTACAGTCCCTGCCTACTTTGACGAAGCACAGCGTCAGGCAACAAAAGACGCGGCTAAATTAGCTGGGTTACCTGTGTTACGTCTCCTCAATGAGCCAACGGCTGCTGCGGTTGCCTATGGCCTGGACAAGGGGGCTGAAGGTATACATGCCATCTATGACTTGGGTGGTGGCACCTTCGATATCTCTATCCTCCGACTCAATAAAGGCGTCTTTGAAGTGATGGCTACCGGGGGCAACTCGGCCCTTGGGGGTGATGACTTTGATCGTGTCCTGGCTGAGTGGATCATGCAACAAGCGGCCATTGAAAATGATGTGGGTCATGCTCAGTTGAAACGACTGATGGTTGCTGGCTGTGCTGCTAAAGAAGCACTCAGTGAAGCTGATGAAACTGTTATTCATGTTCAGTTAGAGGATGGCAGTTACTGGCAAGGGTTGCTGCAACATACCCAATTCAATGAATTGGTCGATCCCTTAATCAAGAAAACCTTGATCGCCTGCAGGCGTGCCATGCGTGATGCTGGCATATCTGCGGAAGAGGTACAGGAAGTGGTTATGGTCGGCGGATCAACCCGGGTGCCCAGAGTACGTGAAATGGTTGGGGAACTGTTTGGTACCCAACCCCTGGTGGATATCGACCCTGACCGGGTGGTTGCTGTGGGTGCTGCACTCCAAGCCGATATTCTGGCAGGCAATAAACCGGATGATGAGATGCTGTTGCTGGATGTTATCCCGCTTTCACTCGGTATTGAGACAATGGGTGGTCTGACCGAGAAGCTGATCAATCGCAACACCACCATTCCGGTAGCAAGAGCACAGGAGTTTACAACCTTCAAAGATGGCCAGACCGCAATGGCTATCCATGTTGTCCAGGGGGAGCGGGAGTTGGTCTCGGATTGCCGTTCCCTGGCAAGGTTTGAACTACGCGGCATACCACCAATGGTAGCCGGATCAGCACGTATACGTGTTACTTTCGCCGTTGATGCAGATGGGTTATTGAGTGTTAGTGCCGTAGAGCAGAGTAGTGGTATACAAACAAGTATTGAAGTTAAGCCTTCCTACGGGCTGACTGACAATGAAATCGAGATCATGTTGCTCGAATCCATTGCCCATGCCAGTGAGGATAAACTGGCTCGAAGCCTGCGCGAGCAACAGGTTGAAGCGGATCGTGTTATTGAAGCACTGGATGCGGCACTGGTTGATGATGGCGACCTGCTACTGAATAGTGAGGAACGCCAGCAGGTTGAGTCCGCCCTGGATAAGTTACGATCGGTTGCCCGCGCCACCGATCAGAGTATCATCAAAAAGGCTATCGAAGCACTTGAAGAACGCTGTGGTTTTTATGTGGAACGACGTATGAATCAGAGTATTCAACAGGCCATGTCAGGGCACAATGTCGATGAATTTGAATAGGTAGTAGCATGACACAAATTATCTTTCTTCCCCACGAAGAGATCTGTCCGGAAGGCGCAGCCATCGATGTGGAACCGGGTACCACCATCTGTGATGCCGCCCTGCAGCACGGGATTGATATTGAACATGCCTGTGAGAAATCCTGCGCCTGTACAACCTGCCATGTCATCATTCGTGAGGGATATGACGAGCTTCAAGAGGCAGAAGAGAGCGAGGAGGATATGCTTGACAAGGCTTGGGGTCTTGAGCCTGAATCGCGTCTTAGTTGTCAGGCGGTTGTAGGGAAGGAAGATTTGGTGATAGAGATTCCCAAATACACTATCAACATGGTTTCTGAGCACCATTGAACAGGAGGCTTTCATGGGATTGAAGTGGATCGATAGTCTGGATATAGCCATAGAGCTGGACGAGACCCATCCTGAAATAGACCCTCGTAAGGTTAATTATGTCGAACTGCGTGATTGGGTGGTTGCACTGGGGAATTTCGATGATGAGCCCACCCACTCAGGTGAAAAGATTCTTGAAGCCATACAAGCGGCATGGATAGAAGAGCGGGAGTGATTTGTCTAGCACTTGTTTGGCAGATCAATCGCAAAGCAAACACCATCAACTTCGTTGATTGCCCATGCCTTTCCTTGATGGAACTCAGCAATCAGACGTACCAGATAGAGTCCTAAACCAAGATGGGTTTGTTGTTGGTCGCTGTTTTTTCTACGCGATACCATAGAGTCAAAAATCTTAGACTGATCGATTTCGGGAATCTGTGGACCCTGATTCTTAACCTTAATAAGAATCTTGTTACTGTTTTCAGTGTCCAATTCGATTTTAATGGCTGTCCTCGGTCGATGGAAGTCGACAGCATTACTGATCAGCTTGTCCAATGCCTGACTGATTAGATCAGGAGATACATCGATCCATATCTGATGGGTTGGCATTCGGCACTCAATCTCAATATCCGGGTATGTAATGACATACCCGTCATAAAGCGCTTTACATAGAGCCGAGATATCAACCTTTACTCTTTCAGTATTTTGCAGCGACTGTTCGAGGCGAGACGCCTCACGTAAACGTGTGAGTATCAAGTTGAGTCGATGTGTACCCTCTAATGCGCGTTGAATATAGGGTGCCCCCTGGGTAGGGTTGTTATCGGTTTGAATGTTCTCCAAGGAGGTCTGCACAATCGTCAATGGGGTGCGGAATTCGTGAGCAAGACGGGATGCCATGGATTCAAGATAGCCTGTATAGTCTTTTGAACGCTTCAACACCACACTGAAGCTTCGGTCGAGTTCAGCCAGTTCATCACCATCAATGACTGTTGCGACTTCTTCAATGATTCTACCGTCCTTACTGACTGCTTGATTGTATTTTCGATTGAGAAGTGTAATACGCCGGGTCAATGAGGAGGCAAATAACAGTAGTGTGCCTCCGGTAACGATGAATAGTATCAGGCTGATGTAGAACAGACGTTCAAGTGCGCTCTGCTGCAGGAGCAGAATCTTCTGGGTGCTTTGTTCAACCACAACAATTCCAGTTATATGCTGATCAATCTTAATCGGGTAGGCGGCAGCGAGAACCAGTGCTTTTGTACCGGATAGTTTATAACGATTGACCGCTCCGTCACCCGATAGCGCTCTGCGAATCTCAGGGCCATCCAGTTGCCCTGCACCCTCTCTTAAATCATCTGCGGATCCTTCTGGTGTGGATGTCAATAGAGATAGAATGCGACTTATAAGAGTTTGAGTGTTGTTGGTAATCGGTTGGATCGATCCATGCCGGCCGAGTACCTGGCGCGCTCTATTAAGGATACTATATCTATGATTCGTACTATCCAGACCTTGCAAAAGCCGATCCGCCTGCATGGTGGGCATGACCAGGTGGGCCAGATTATGGTTTTTGTTCCAACCAGAAGTGGATGCGATGCCATCCGGTTTTGCATCAAGCTGATCAATATCCACTGCAGCCAGTGAGAGACGTCCATTTGCTAGAGAACGAGGCAGCTTTAGTTCCACACGATAGCCTTGAGATGATTCCTGCCACTCACCATGAATGGCAGTCTGCGAACGATTGGTGCCATGCTCAATCACGTTGATCCAACCTGGAGCGGGGGTTCCCAAGTGATACTGCCTACTTATTCCCGATGGGCCAGGCAGGGCCAGAATCAGGTGATCACCACTACCAAGCTTTCTCTCCGTATGCGGATAGATGATTTGCTGATCATGAATATCTATTAACAGGTATAGAGAGTCCGCATAGAAGCCTGCAAGCCACTCAAAACTAACTGCATCAGAGCGTGAGGCGCTCGCTTTAAATTGACGGGATTGTGACTTTAGGGCAAGCCACTCCTCAGCATAACCATCTAAGATCGGCTGCTTCTTAAGCGGATGTACATACAGCGAATTGGTTGAGATATTTTCCCCTGCCTGTGAGTCAGTCAGCCAGTTGCTACTATCTGTAGCAAGCATGTTTGCGACAATTTCGGCCCGATTAAGGAGTAAGGTCTCCTGGGCCTGGCGTAGTGATGCTTCCATCTCTGATAAATAGTGATAACCGGCCCATGGAATGAGCAACAGAGTGAGTGATGCAAGGAGGAGTTTGAATCGCAGTGACTGAGTGAAGCGCGGATGCTTTTTTAGCTGCATTGGGTGATTATAACTTGAATCCCTGAGTGTCGGGTAACTTACGTTCTGGTTAGTAAACCCACAGATTAGCTTGGAATCAAGGTTGCCATCGATAACCAGCACCGTAGACTGAGTCGATGTGGGTAAAGTCAGTATCCACTTCTTGGAACTTGCGGCGAATCCGTTTGATATGGGTCGTAATGCTGGCGCTATCTACATAGATATTCGCTTCTTCCATTAACTGATCGCGGCTTCGCACATGACCAGGATGACGCACCAATGCATGTAACATCCAGAATTCTGTCACGGTAAGGTTTAGTAGGGTACCTTGCCAGTGGGCAGCGAGACGATCACTATCGAGCTTCAGGTCACCTCTGACCAATAGGGATTCACTCGGTTGTTTCTGTTGTATAGCCTCGATACGGCGGAACAGGGCGGCAATGCGTGCGACCAAGTGGGGCAGGCTTATCTCTTTGGTGAGGTAGTCGTCAGCACCAAGTCTTAGACCGGAAACACTGTCGAGGTCACTGTCCCGCGCGGTCAGGAAGATGATCGGCAGGGTAGCGGAGCGGTTGCGCAGCTCACGGCAGAGTTCAAAGCCACCATCGATATCATCGGCCAGACCGATGTCGAGGATAACAAGGTCCGGTAGCGCCTTATCAAAGGCAGCCATAGCATCCTGTCGTGTGGCAAAACCACTGACTGCATAGCCCTGCCGGGTGAGATAATCGCTATAATTTTCGCGAATCACCCGTTCGTCTTCGATGATGGCGATCTCTTTTTTTGCCACGGTATATGGTTGTCCTGTACAGGCTTTTTTTGCTGTGTGGGGAAAAACCTTAATAATTTATCGTAGAAAGTGATTTCGTGGCTATAGGAATATCTGGAGAAGGTCTCCCAATATAATAACCTTGTGCGTAGATTACACCGATTTCCGCTAATAGTTTGAGGGTGTTTTCATCTTCAACGAATTCTGCGACTGTCTCCTTTCCTAGCGCAGTTGCCATCTCGGTTAATGCTTTGACAAAGACCTGGTCCATCTTGTTCGTGGGTAGTTGCCTGATGAATGAACCATCGATCTTGACGATATCCAGAGGTAGTTCGCGCAAGTAGTAAAAGGATGAGAAACCAACACCAAAATCGTCCAATGCAAACCTGCATCCGAGCGCCTGGAGTTCGCTCATCAAGTCAATCGCTGCATTCACGTCAGCCAGTGCTGCAGTTTCTGTCAGCTCAAACACCAGACGCTCCGGGTTAATGCCACTGGTGTTGAGCAATTGGGTCAATTGCGGCAGTAGTTCCGGGTCATCAATAACACGGCCAGAGAGATTGATAGAGAGTGTGATATCCTGATTATGCGCCTTCAGGCTTGACAATTTTTCAATCGAGGCACGCAGTACATATCGGTTGATCTGATGAATCAAACCTGTCCGTTCAGCTACAGGTATGAACTCTCCTGGCATAGCTATAGTACCGTCCTTTTCAATCATTCTGATAAGTACTTCATAGTGCGAGATGGTACCGTTGCTGATCTCCATAATAGGTTGAAAGAAGAGGATGAAACGGTCATCTGTCAAGGCCTGCTCGATCTTGTCTTTCCAGGTAACCCGGGCAGTCATCTGTTCACGAGCTTGCTCCTTGCTGGAGAAGAGATGCCACTGGTCTCTGCCAGATTCTTTCGCCTGATACATGGCAAGATCGGCATTTGAAAGCAGCTCCTCGGCTGAAGAGCCATGCTTCGGATAAGCAACAATACCGATGCTTGCTGAGATACGATGGCTGTGACCTTTTAATGGAATGGTAATCTTCTTTAGTTCATTGCGTAACTTGTCAGCAAAAAGTGTGGCACTTTGTATATCAGTTTCCGGTATCACGATAGCAAATTCATCTCCACCCAAGCGCGCAATCAGATCGGTGGAACGGGTGATTTCGCGTATTTTTCGGGCAACGACCTGTAACAAAGCATCACCTGCTTGATGGCCGCTTGAATCGTTAATGAACTTAAATTGGTCGAGATCAAAGAATAGTAGAGCGCTGGCATGGTGATAGCGTTCAGCAAGCGTAATGATCTTTTCGAATTCTAACTGAAAATTACGGCGGTTGTTCAGTTCTGTTAACGGGTCGTGATTAGCTAACCATGTAAGGCGTTGCTCCGCTGCTTCACGATCAGTGATATCGAGTCCGACCGAGAGTACGATCAGGATATCTGGAGTCTGCTTGCCGGCTAGTGGTGAGTGTACCCAGGAGACGGTTTTTTTCTGGCCATCGGATGAAAAGGTACTGGCATCGTGTTGATAGGAACTAATCATGCCATCCTGTAAGCGTGACATGACATGCTTCATCTCTTTGAGTTGATCTACATTCATGAATAGATCGCAGAAGTGGCGGGTGCCACGCTGATAATCTCTAGCGCCGATGAACTGACCACCCTCTGTATTAATTGTGAGGATGGCACCATTGCAGTCCTGTGTCAGTATTATGACCTGAGCACTGTTCATGATCGTGTTGAGGAAGTCCCGTTCTACGGCTAATTCATCGCTACGTTTGATGAGACTGTTGGTATTTTTTTTAATCTCATCATGAAGATCCTCCAGCGTATGTGTTAGTTGAATGGCAGAATCGCTGGCAATATCAATCTCATCCTGATACCAGTCACGGTGTTTGACGGAGAGTTTACTTCTTACTTCGTAAAAGGCATTTTTCGCCAGCAATGGTAAGCTGTCGGATATCATCAGCAGTCGTTTCATCGGCTGCCAAAGGAACAGCGCTAAGAGTAATTCAGATACAATAAATCCAATAATGCCTATTACGACAGATTGTGTGGTTGCCTGCTGAATTTGATTGACCACAGTTGTAATATTACTGGCAATAATAAAATCCGCTGATATGACTGATGTATCACTACTTGCCGGTATAAGGCTTAGAGAATAGTGCTCACCGTTACTGAAGGTTGTGTATTCACTTTCTGCAAGTGTCTTGAGAGTGATGTTCTCAGCAGTTGAATGTAATAGAGGAATCACTCTGTCTAAATTACTCGATGCAGTAATATACCGTTGCCACGCTGCGAGATAACGGGTTCTACCCAACAGATTTTCCTGTGATTTCGGACGGCTGATTATGGCGACATCTGTCTTTGCTAATTCATTGAATTCTATGATCACATCAGCCAATGATCGACCTACCAGTATCACTCCGGCATCTTTTCCTCTTTCGAGTAAGGGTACGGCAACATATTGAGTACAACGAATATCACAGTGTAAAGTAGTCATCGGTATCTCGAGGCGATTAACCGACTTGACCAGCTCATCGAAAATGCCATCAAGCTCTCCGGTTTGCCAATTAAACTGAAGCTTGTTGTCATTGCTGAAATAAGCGGCCTGTTCAAGCCCCCAATCAATGTCCAGTGTTGTTTCGCTATGTTGAAAAAATCTTTCCAGCTTCTTGCTTAGGGTAAGATTTTGTTGAGTGATGGCTGCCTCAGACAATGCTGGAATCATCAGAGCTATCTGTTCCAAGCGGTAAAAGCTAGTGTCAAGAAGGGATGTAACCTGTCTGTTTTGTTGCTCGCGTATTTGTCCCTGATAGGTGTCAAACAAGCTTCTTTGTTGTAGATACCCCATGCCCGCCAAGCCGGCGTTTATGATGAACAATACCAAGCTGAACAACAGAACGACTTTCCATTTCAGACTGAGGAAAAATGGTCCTTTCTGCGAATGTGACGATTCTGTGCTGTTTTTCTTATCCGATGAATCCATGTCAGTCGCTCAGAAGCTATATGAGACAAGTAGCGAAAACAGGTTCCAATCGCGCTCTTTTATGTTGGGTAAAGGGTTTTCCAGATTGGAGAGAAAAATAGTACCTTCCACTTGACTGAATTCAGCGCGAAACATTAACTGCTCAGTGGGCTCCCAGAGCAGCCCCAGAGTCCATAGTTTACTAAAGAATGTGTGGGGAGGGAGACCGATTCTAGCGCTGCTTTTTTTACCGTTCTTATCGTGCTTGTCGTAATGACTCTCCTCAAAACGGGCAAACATTTCCCAATCTGCTTGCAGGCGATAACTGCCTTGTAGGTAGTAGCCGTCAACGGTTGTGTCAGCCACATCCATGAAACCACCAAAACGCCTATAGTCTATCGGTTCCTCCATGTACTCCATGGTGAGGCTCCAGGGGCCATCATTGTATTGGGCTGAAAGTACCCAGTAATCAATATCGATACTGCCCGGGGGGATAAGACTTGTCTGGCTATCCAGTGTCAGGGAAGCGTTGCTCAATGCCAATCTGATTCTACCTCCATCCCATTCATAGAGTAACCGGCCACCGGTTGTGACACCATCTTGCTCCATTTTCGGATTTAAGCTAGGGTCAAGGTAGCTCTTTTCAACGTTTTCGTCGATCGGTGTTTTACCGGCAAACAGTTGCAGATTGAAAAAGTGGTTGGCGAATTGGCCCTCAGTGTAAATTTGTCCCCCATCATTAGAGAGGACCATATTTCGCACACGATCCCAATAGATTGCCTGAGGCATGAAGATACCTGGCCGGGTAGCGGCTACATCCCGGGTGTCATTATAGAGTCCGAGAGGATTTTTACTGCGACCGATAATAAAACCGATACGGCTCGTTTCATTCAACTGATAAGCGTAATCGAATTGAGCGAAATCGAGATCCAAGGAGCCGTCATACATCTCACCCGCTGTGCGGGAGAGTAGTTGAGCAGATGCCATCATTGCCGGCGAAAGACGATAAGAGGCGTTGATACCTATTTCATTGAAATCAAAACTGCCATCTTTACTCTCACCGAAAAAGCTGTTTTCAGTCGTTTTGACATAGCCTTGGGTTAAAAAGCCATGGATTTGAAAAACACCATTAAATTCTGAAAGTTCTGCGGCCAGCAATCCCTTGCCAGGCAGACAGAATAGTGCGAGCAGGCAAATTGCCCTACTACTATTCGACTGAAATGGTCCGAATACGCTCATTGATATTTCCTTCAGAAAGATAACCGATAGCCCCGGGAGTTTTCGCTACCTGATTGCGCATCTCTTCCTCAGATTCCACCTTAGTGGGCGCTTGGCCCATACCGGAGTAGATCTGGCGATTCCAGGCTCGGCGCAATTGGTGCGGAAAAACGCCGAGCAGCTGTTTACTGAAATCCGAGTGCAGGTTGGTTTTATCACCCATAACAAATACATGGATTGGCTTACCGTCAGGCCAGCGGGTCATACGCATGCTGAAAATGGAGCGCAAAGCATTGCGCGAGACTGTCTCTTGGGAGACATCAAGATTGATGACCAGATCGATAGATTGTGCCGTTCCGCAGAAACATAGCAGCAATCCGATAGCAAATGCGTGGTAAGCAATTTTCATTCTTGTGAGGGAGATTCCTTGTGTTCCCTGCTATTTGGCGGCACCCACTGATATTAACTTTAGCTCATAACCAAGTCATTAATTTGTAAATTCATGTGGAGGTTTTTGTTATTTCGGCAGGCTTGTCAGATTGTTGCCGCATTTCGTCACTACTGTGCCCCCATTACGCACCAATAAAGCCAAAAGTATGGGCTGTAATTGTTGTCGGTAACACCCCAACCCGGCGCAGGACAGGATAAGCCGCTTCCTGCCAAGGAAGGCACGCTGGATCAATCTCCAGGAGAGGTAAAAAATGAAAAAATACTCAATTGTACTGACTGTTATTTGTATCTTGCAGCAACAGCCCCTATCAGCTGGAGAAGCAGTGGATGAGGTGGAAAAGACCATATTCCAGGGATCGATGGTTGGTCTTCTGGTCGGTGGGTTAGTCGGGGGGCCGCCCGGCGCGGTGTTGGGATTTACCAGTGGTGCGATGGTGGGTGAACTTGAAGCAAGAAAATATCAGCTCAAGGAGCTGAACACGGATCTGGATGTTATTCAGACAGATCGAGCCAGAGAACAGCAAGTCGCTGCTGAGCACCAGTCTGTATTTAGACAGCAACGGGTATTCCAGCAAGCCAAGATAGATGCTTTACAACAGGGCTACTCATTTTGTCTTGGATTTCGCAGTAATAGTGCTGAGATCGAGCCAATCGTTGTTTCGCAGTTGAACGCGCTGGTGAGCATTCTGCAGGCCTTTCCTGAGCTGGAGTTGCGGATCGAAGCAGGCGCAGACATACGGGGTAGTGAACTTCACAACCAAATACTGAGCAAGCAGCGTGCAGAAGCAGTTGCCGATTTGTTGATGGCTGCTGGCTTGTCTAGTGAGCGGATAGTAACCCGCTTTATCGGTAAAGCGGAAGCCCGATATCCCGTGCATGATCTTGAGGGATTGGCGTTCGACCGCATGGTTCAGCTTACCCTGTTAAAAGGGGAAGGTTCATGAAGTTTTACCGACAACCACTGAGTGAGGAATTTTTTTACAGCTCTCCTGAAAAGCTTCCACGCAATAGCTATCGATGGGTTCCTTCTGGATTGACGTCGCCAGCGCGTAAACAGCTAGCGAGTAAGGGGGTGTACAGTGCAACAAAGCGTAGAGACTAACCTGATCAATGAGCCGGGATCGGTTGTTAATTTCAAGGACGGGGTTTTTGTAAGAGACATGCTGTTGACCCTGTTTGCTGCCATTCTGACCGGCATCTCGGGTAGCCTGCTGTTCATCCTGCTGGTCTTTGGGTGGGGTAGCGCACAGGCCGAATCCCGTGAACAGAGTGGGGTTCAGCTGCAACTTCGATCATTGGACGGCCAACTGTTGCAACAGGCCCCTCTGCTCAAGACCGATGTCCAGATAGATGTCACAGGTATGCTCGCTTTGGTGCGTGTTGAACACCTCTTTACTAATCCGGGCCGGGTGTGGATGGAGGGAACTTACCAATTTCCATTACCTGAAAAGAGTGCTGTGGAACGGTTAAATATGCAGATTGGTGATCGTATTATCGAGGGACATATTGAGGAGAAGGTAAAGGCACAGCAGGTCTATCAAAAGGCGAGAGAAACCGGTAAGCGGGCCAGTCTACTGAGCCAGCAGCGGCCTAACATCTTTACCGTTGCACTCACCAATATAGCACCAGGAGAGAGCATTCGGGTGGCTATCGAATATCAGCAACGCATCCGCTATGTGGATAGACGCTTTGAGCTTCGTCTACCTCTGGTGATCGGACCACGCTACATCCCGGGGACACCACTACCTGCCAAGGTGACGTCAGGTTTCACCCGTGCAGGATGGTCGACTGATACTGACCAGGTACCGGATGCCAGTCAGATTACTCCACCAGTTGTCGATCCCCGTGATGGTGAGATCAATCCGCTATCGTTACGTGTCAAACTCGATGCAGGTGTCCCTCTACGGGAGATTGTCAGCCACTACCATCAAATGCTTGAGCGCGAGGATGAGGAAGGTATCGTTCATCTGCGATTGGCTGAGGGAGAAGTTTCATCGGACAGGGATTTTCTGTTGAGCTGGCGTCCACAACCAGGTGCTGAGCCGAGAGCTGCGCTATTTACCGATCAATGGCAAGACGAGGATTATGCGCTGTTGATGCTGCTGCCCCCGGATCAGGATCAGCTCGATGTGGACCTGCCACGTGATGTGATCTTCGTGATCGATCACTCTGGCTCCATGCATGGCCCATCAATGGACCAGGCAAAGGCAGCCTTGAAATTGTCGGTAAAACGCTTAAAACCGACCGATCGCTTTAATCTGATTGGCTTTAATAATCATTATCGGGCGCTATTCTCTGCTCCCAGATTGGCAGACAGTGCCAATTTAAATCGTGCGATGCATTTCATTGATCGATTACAGGCCAAGGGGGGTACTGAAATGTTGCCCGCCCTGGAGAGGGCATTTGCTTATCCTGGTGAGGCAAGTCGTCTGCGCCAGATTGTGTTTCTGACAGATGGTAGTGTCGGAAATGAAGAAGCACTGTTTACTCTGATACACCAACAATTGGGTGATAGCCGGCTTTTTACTGTCGGTATCGGTTCGGCTCCAAACAGTTATTTTATGCAGCGTGCCGCGAGTTTTGGACGAGGCAGCTTTACTTATATTGGTGATTTGGGCGAAGTGGCGAGCCGTATGCAAGCCCTGTTCGAAAAACTTGAACATCCTGCCATGAGTGATATCAGTCTCGATTGGCAGGGTGCAGGGGATATTGATATCGAACCAAAACGCCTACCCGATCTCTACCTGGGCGAGCCTTTGATGATCAGTATGAGAGGGTCAAATCTTGATGGCACACTTGTTATCGAAGGGGAGAGAGAGGGTGATCCTTGGCATCAACAGGTGGTGATCTCCTCCAAAGGAGAGTCGAAGGGCGTCCATGCCCTCTGGGCTCGACAACGTATTGCAGCATTGATGACAGCACCGGTAGATGAAGAGGGTGGTGAGACGAGGCGAAAAGTGGTACTTGATTTGGCACTGAAACATCAACTGGTTTCTCGCTATACAAGCCTGATTGCAGTGGAAAAGGAGCCAGTTAGGCCTCTGGATGAGCCGCTGCGAGGTGGCATGATGCCGGTGAATTTACCGCATGGATGGCAGGCTCAATCTGTGTTCGGCAAATTACCACAGACTGCAACGCGAGGTCCGTTTGTATTGCTATTAGGCGCTCTGCTGATGCTGGTATCGCTGCTGCTACACCGTGGTACTCTGACGAGGCGAAGCAATGGCCGTTTTTAAGTGAAAGTCATGACCTATAGAGGCTGTTTAAATGACGAGTGCTTACATCAATGGAACGCCTTCCAAGCAACGAGGCAACTTCCGGTATTTTGGTCCGAACCGGGTTGTACAGATCCTTAGGAGCAAGGCGCCACAAATGCTGTTTCTGATTGCCTGCTGGTTTCTTGGGGAGGGGGTTTGGATAGAGGCGAAGGCCTGGCTGGCTGAAGGGTTGATCGCAGCAGCATGGAATGAGACGCATTCTGGTACTGATTCCGTCCGTCCCTGGCCTTGGGCTGATACTTGGCCAGTTGCCGTTTTACAAGTCCCAAGGCTGGATGTTGAGCGCTTTGTGCTGTCGGGTGTCAGTGGTCGAGTTCTTGCATTCGGCCCTGGTTGGGCTGAGCAAACGATTCGGCCAGGTAAGATAGGACCTAGCCTGATCGCAGGTCATAGGGATACACATTTCCGTTTTCTCAAAGAACTACAACAGGGAGACCGGGTTGTGGTCCGTACACCTGGGGACGGTCAAGTTGCCTATCGGGTCACTGAGAAGGCCATTCTAGATCAGCAACAGAGTTGGTTGATGTCAAAAGAGGGTGCGCAGGCATTGATATTGGTTACTTGTTACCCTTTTGATGCCCTCTTGCCTGGAGGCAATTTGCGCTACGTGGTGCGTGCAGAAGCTGAAGATAGCATCGGCGACGACACTGACTTGCCAGTTTGGTAAGCATTCGGGTTAGAATCTGAGAGAAGAAACAGTCTACTCACAGATATCAATGAAGCCGATTCGCATCTTTCGTCATCTTGTTTGCCAACATCCGGGCTATCTGGGAGAGTATTTGCAGCAACGTGCCATTCCATGGGAGATGGTCTGTATTGATGAGGAGCATCCCGTTCCACAGCAGATGGATGATGTATCAGCTATGGTTTTTATGGGTGCTGGGGTTAGCGTCAATGACCCATTACCCTGGTTGGAGGGGGAGCTTCAGTTGATCCGCAAGGCATTTGATCGTGATGTGCCGGTGATGGGCGTCTGCTTTGGTGCTCAACTGATGAGCAAGGCACTGGGAGGGGTGATCAGTCGTGGTGAAGGTATGGAGATAGGCTGGCATCCTGTCCAAAAGTTGGCCATGAATGACCCACAGGGATGGCTGGATGGGATTCCGGATCAGTTTAATGCCTTTCATTGGCATGCTGATACCTACACTTTGCCGACCCAGAGTCAGCATCTGTTACGAAGTGAATGCTTTGATCAACAAGGATTTGTGATGGGGGACCACATCGGCATGCAGTTTCATCTCGAGATGACACGGGAGATGCTGGAAAACTGGATTGAACGATATGGCAGCGATCTTCTGCTTGACTCGGCTTGCAGTCAATCTGCCCAGATGATTTTTAAGTCCCTCGATCAGCATATGGAGCAGTTGCACAAAATTTCCGATCTGATCTACGGCAGATGGTTGCAGCGTGTACTTGATCGTCAGGGGAAAGCATGAGGGTCTTGGCTTTCCTTATAGGCTTGGCATTTATGGCGGATATTTTCGCCTCCCCTAACCCTGAAATCGAGGCAGCTCTAGATGCACTGGGTAGCAACGTGAAACAACGTTTGCTCGCTCGTTTTGACCGTGCTGGTGTCACCTATCCTCCACAGCGGGTGCAGTTGATCGCATTGAAAGAGAGTCGACGTCTGGAGTTATGGGCCTTTCAGGAGAATAGCTGGCAGTTTATCCACGACTATGCGATTTTCGCTGCCAGTGGAGGGCCGGGACCAAAACTGCGTGAGGGGGATAAGCAAGTACCAGAGGGTTTCTACAGCATTGTGGAACTCAATCCCAATAGCCATTTTCATCTCTCCATGAAACTCAACTATCCAAATGGATTCGATTGGCTGCAAGCGGATAAAGAGGGCAGGGTGTCACCGGGTTCCAATATCTTTATTCATGGCAGTGCCTGGTCGGCAGGGTGCCTTGCGTTGGGTGATCGTTACATCGAAGAGCTTTTCTATCTGGTCGCCAATGTGGGTATGGAGCGGTCAGCTGTATTGATTGCACCCTACGATTTCCGAGCGCAGGAAGCGACTCCCTTGGTTATTGAGCCTCAGTGGTTGAGTGAGTTATATGCCTATTTGAAATTACGGCTGGACCAATTTCCGTTGGCTGATAAGGCATTGCAGTGTGCTTACGGTTGCAGAGAGGAAGCGCATGTGCGCCAAAGTGTCAGACACCCGTAGCAAATGTAGGGTGCGGCAGGTCTTTACCCTATTCAGGAAAACTTGACATGCCTATTTCAGATTTGCCAAATAGGTAGCAACTGCTTCCATGTCCTGATCACTGAGGCGAATTGCCACACTGGTCATCCAGAGATTGGTGCGCCTGCCTGAATGATCGCGAAACTCCTTCAGCATCTTCACCACATAGTCATGCTGCTGACCAGCAAGACGCGCGTACCCTTCCTGTCCTCGGCCGTTCTCACCATGACATTTGACACAGATCTCCTTATAGAGCCGTTCTCCCTTTGGCAAAAGTGCTAAATCGCCACCCCCCGAGGGCCTCATGTCCATATCTGCATAGTAGAGAGCGATCTTGATTTTGTCTTCTAAACTGAAGGTCTTGGCAAGATTACTCATCAGATAGTCATTACGTCTGCCATCACCGAAGCGTTGGAACTGATCGACAATGTAAGCAGGGTTTTGGCCCGCCAAATTGGGCGCAAGTGGTTGTATTGCCATACCATCTTTACCATGGCATGTATTACAAAGTATTGTTCGATTTTGCCCCTCTCGCACCATCTGTTTTTTGAGTTTCTTATTTTTGGCAATTTCAGCGATGCGACCCTCGAGAGTATTCCGGAGTTGAGTGGCCTCTTTCAGGCTGTCGGCCATTGCAGCTTGTTCCATTAGCATTAAGGCAATGGCGATTACTACGATGGACATCAGCCAGTGACGTATTGGAACGGTTGATCGCATTTTGAATTAAACTCCCTCCGTGATGAGTGCTTCGATTGGAAATAGCGGCCAAGTTTTTTGAGACTTGATTCACGAAATGGATATTTAGGAGTTTTATGCCTGATGCTAGATGCGATGGGTTTGTGTTGTTCAGAGTAATGTCTATTCTCTGCTGCTCTACTGTAAGCTGTCAGACTAGGCAGTCTGTCTTTTGAAGAGAGGGGCATCGCTCCCTTAGGAAACACTGACAAAATAGTTGTAGAGCATGGTCAAAAAGAGAACTAAACGCGGCAGGGCAGGACAAAAACGGACTGGAAGAAGCAGTTGGAAACGGTGGTTGCTTCTTGGCTTGGTCACCCTCATGTTATCAGCCATTCTCTATACTATTTACCTCGACCACATTGTACAGGCAAGGTTTGAAGGTCAACGATGGGCAGTGCCTGCAAAGGTCTATGGGCGAACGCTTGACCTGTACCCGGGTGCCTCGGTGACCTCTAAACATCTAACACAGACACTGGATGGTCTTGGCTATCGGCAAGTTAAGCATCCCAATCAGCCGGGGTACTACTCCAGTTACCGCGGACGATTCCTATTACGTACACGTGCCTTCCATTTTCCTGACATCGACCGGCCAAGTGACTATTTGGAGGTAGTTATAGATGGGCAGGGTGTTATTTCGCTCAAGAGAGCGGGAAACGGTGATCCAATCGGTCACTACCGTATTGAACCCCGACTCATTGGCAGCCTGACATCTACCCATGGTGAAGACCGTATTCTGCTCAAGAGGGATCAGCTTCCAGCACTGTTAGTGAATGCCTTAATAGCCATAGAAGACCGCAACTTTTACCAACACATCGGAATCGATCCAATAGCTATTGGGCGTGCTCTGTGGGCCAATCTGGTCGCTAAAAGAGTGGTACAGGGAGGCAGTACCCTGACTCAACAGTTGGTAAAGAATTTCTTCCTCAGCGCTGATCGTACCCTTTGGCGAAAGTTTAACGAAGTGCTGATGGCGCTGATTTTAGACTGGCGCTATGACAAGGATGAAATTCTCGAGGCCTATGCGAATGAGATTTATTTAGGCCAACAGGGAGGAAAGGCAATACATGGTTTTGCATTAGCTAGCCGCTTCTACTTCAATCGTCCTTTGCAAGAACTTGATCTGTCAAGACTGGCGACGCTGGTAACCCTGGTGCGAGGACCATCGGCTTATGATCCAAGACGACACCCACAACAGGCGGAAAAACGGCGAGATCTGGTATTACAGCTGATGGTCGATCAGGGCGTCATTAGCCAGCAACAGGCGACGCAGGCAAGCGACACACCGTTAAGCGTGGAACAGGGTGATCGGCGTAGTTCTGGGAGCCCTGCTTTTATGGATCTGGTAAAGCGCCAGCTACGCAGAGACTATCGCGAAGAGGATCTGAATGCGGGTGGATTAAGAATATTTTCTACCCTCGATCCCTGGTTCCAGAGTCGTGCTGAACAAGCAATATCCCAGCAGTTGAAGGTGTTGGAGGAGGCCCATGGAATAGTGAAGGGAACCCTTCAGGGTGCTCTCACCCTGGCGGATGTGGAGACGGGGGAGGTTATGGCCTTAGTGGGTGACAGGAATCCACAATTTGCCGGTTTCAACCGTGCACTCGATGCAATACGTCCGGTGGGCTCACTGATCAAACCAGCTATCTATCTCAGCGCTTTGTCACAACCGAATCGTTACCACCTACTGAGCACATTGGAGGATCGACCTATACGCATTAAAGGCGCAAACGGTGAGATCTGGGCACCGAGAAATTACGATAACCTGAGTCATGACCAAGTAACCTTGCAACAGGCCTTGGTGGAATCACTAAATTTGGCAACAGTCAGTCTTGGGCTCTCTGTGGGACTTGAATCGGTTATCGATAATTTGCATAGATTGGGCATACAACGTCCGTTAGAACCCTATCCTTCACTGTTGCTCGGTGCTGTTTCTCTCTCTCCTTTGGAGATGACTCAGATGTACCAAACCCTGGCCAATGGGGGTTACAGCGCTACTCTGAAATCGATTCGTGACGTGACTGACGGACAGGGAAAACCGCTATCACGCTATCCTCTATCGATTGAGTCCAGGGTCGATACCCGAGCTGTTTTTTTGTTGAAACATGCGCTGAATGAAGTAACCCGAAGCGGCACAGCCAAGGCATTGCAATGGTTGTTACCCGGAGAGGTAGAGGTGGCTGGTAAGACAGGGACTACTGACAAACTGCGAGACAGCTGGTTTGCAGGATTCGATCGCCATCGTGTAGCTGTTGCATGGGTAGGACGTGACGACAATGCACCGACAGGCCTTACGGGCTCCTCCGGGGCGATGCGGGTTTGGGCCAAGCTAATGAATGGAATTGGAATTGCTGCATTGCAACAGGATCCACCGATGGGGGTGGACGTATTAACCATTGATCCATTATCGGGTCTGTTGGGGGAGGGGTGTCCGCAAACGACCAACTATCCCTTCATTGCGGGGAGTGGTCCAACATCCGAGGCTTCATGCGCCCATTCTGAATCTCTTGTGGATGAGGGGATTTTATGGCTACAGCGACTCTTTAACTAAAGAATAGTGTTAACAAATTATAACCTTTTCTATTAAAGCACTGACCCTAAAGGCCGATACACTGGAGATATTACAGAAAACAGTTATTAACAATGATTAAAGTGTTAAGAATAAAAGCGCTAAAGGGTAATGAATAATCGCAGAAAATATCCAAGGTTGGATATCGACCATCCGGTAACTCTGATATTTCAGGGACAACCAATAAGTGGTTGTCGTATTCGCAATTTCTCCGAAGGTGGCGTCTATCTGTACTGTGGTGATACTTCTTTAAATGAGCTGTTGCCAGATGGCTACTTTGGAGAATCTGAACGTCAGGAAGCAGTTCTTGAAGTGGCATCCTGTCGGGTGCATGTTGCGATTGTCTACCTGCATAATCACGGGGTGGGCATATGCATGCTCGATAGTGGTGAAGGTCAGCAGTTATTCTCATATCTTCAGTCCGAATTACAGCAACAAGAGACTAAACAGGTCTCTTTTGATCAGGCAGCAGTAGCACCTGTTATTCAGCAGTTACAGGACCGGTTACTTGATTATCTCAATCCACAGATCGTCGGTTTTCTCAATCAGTCCAGAGAAGCCTTGTTGGCTCGTGCTCGTGAACCTTCTGATGGTCTTCAGGAGTCAGTGCTTTTTCTGGCAATGTCAGCACTGGAACAGGGTGAGCAGAAGATAACAGCCGCATTTCTCAACAACGTGGAGAGCTCTTTTGGTAATTTGAGCAATCTTGCCGGGATCTCGACTGACTCGAATATAGAAATCTCCCATGAGCTTGAGTTGGTGGAAAAGGTTGAAATCGATCATTGGGTAGTCATTAACGATATAGCCAGGCGGGCGGAATCCGGTTTAGCCCGTAGTTTGTATCTATTGGATATGTCCCTCTCCTATTTGATGCAATGTACGATCAAAGATGAGAGTAATCCACTCTCTCCTGTCAGTCTGCTGAATGCCATAAAACAGGCAGTGGATGAATATGATCTGGATGTGAAATGCTTCCATCTTATTCTGACGGTATTTCATCGCACTGTATTACAGGGTATTGAACCACTCTATGACGAATTGCTGGAATTGCTCAAACAGCAAGGAATTGATCTAACATCTGACGGTCAGATCAATACCTGGCAATTTCCATCGCATAAGAAAACCAACATCGCAACAGTTGGTGAGCCTTTACAGCACCTGACTACACTGCTTGATGCTAAGCAGCTACGGGAAAAGGATCCGTCAGTATCAGACCAGATACAGATTGAAACTGAGCATGTTGTTGAGTCATTAAATCGTATGCCACTGAGGCATGGTTCTCCATTGTTGAAGCAGTTGGAACGGGGACTGGAAAGCCAGTCTGCTCAGTCTGAAAATCTGGATCCCGTCATTCGCGCTGCTATCAGTACCGGTGAGCAGTTAGTGGCGGCTCTGCTGCAGGATTCACATCTACCTGCTGAACTGAAGGGACTGCTCAATCGGATGGAGATTCCTATCATTCAGGAACTGGTGCGAGATCCAACACTGCTGGAAAATAGCAATCACCCGGTCAGGCATATGCTTGCCACAATCGAGGCAATAACCCCCTATCTCAACATTTCCAGTAAGGCGGCGCGGTTACGTGATTTAGCGGGAATTTCCCAACTCCTGGAGGCGATCGATACTGATAAGCTGACGAGTGTTGTAGAAGTGACGAAAGCGCTGGAGGCGCTAAAACAGAAACAGCTGGAACAGTATCATCGTAATCGCCAGATTGCTGTTTCCCGTTGTAAAAAGGATGAGCTTCTATTACAAGCGGAGCGTACGGTTATAGCCCATCTACGCCACCAATTGTCGGGTAAATCGGTAACCATCGCACTCGAAAAACTGTTTCAGTTTGGATGGGTTAATCTTTTGGTGCAGACCAGAGCACTCCAGGGCGATGAGAGCCCAGCCTGGAAGGCTTATTTACGTGTAGTGGAGATCTTGCCTAAGCTATTTCTCAGTAAAGCATCTCCTCATGAAATGTCAGAAAGCCGTGTCCGTGACCTGATATCGCTTATTCGAAAGGGATTTAGAGAATACCCTGTTCATCCTCAGGGTAGTCGGAGTTTTGCCATTGAACTACAGCAAGCACTGATAAACGGTGGTGAGACAGCAACACCTTACTTTGAGCAACAGATCGTCATTGATGAAGCGTATCTCTCCCAATATATCTCCAGCAAGGAGGTGCCAATTGGAAACACAGAATCAGAAGATGATCAGAAATCATTGGAAAAAGTAGTCGCTCTCAATATTGATGATTGGATTGTTACTGAGTCTGGTGGCCCGACTCCGCAGATGCTCAATTTAGCCTGGAAGAGTGCTGATTCCACACGTTATCTATTGGTTGATGGGGACGGATTAAAGGCATTGGATGTCTCGTCGAGTGAATTGGTCCGATTGTTCGCTTCCTATGACTACGGTGTCATGCAGAATAAAGTCCAACCGATTGTCGATCGGGCAATTGACCATATACTGATCAAGAGCTACAACGAAATTAAGGATGAGTCTTCGATTGATGAGCTGACCGGCTTGATGAATCGACGTAGTTTTGAACGTCATATGCGTGAACTGCTGGCTGAGATGAAAAGCGGTTACTCACAACATGTGCTGATACTTCTCGATCTGGATCAATTTCAAGTAGTCAATGATCTGTGCGGTTTTGAGGGTGGAGATCAACTGCTGCAAACGGTGTCGTCAATACTGTTAAGTTATCTTACAGAAGATGGGGTGGTGGCACGTATAGGTGATGACGAGTTTGCCCTGCTTGTCAGAAATGCAGATCTGGACAAGGGCTATCAGACTGCCGAGTCCCAACGTCGTGCGATTGAGGAGTATCGCTTCACTTGGGAAGATCGCCTGATACCCGTTTCAGCCAGTCTCGGTGTCGTACAAATCAATTCTCAGGAACAAACCAGTACCAGCGAGTTGCTGCAATCGGCACTGTCTGCCTGCCATATGGCTAAAGAGGGGGGTAGAAACTGCACACGTCTCTATGTGGCTTCAGATACCGCCTATCAGAACCACAAACAGATTATTCAGACAATTCCCGCCATTCAGGAAGCCTTGGCAAATGATCGAATGGTTCTGTTTGCTCAACCAATAGTCCCACTAAAGAAAGACGCGGGATTGAAACCTCACTATGAGCTTCTTCTGCGTATCGTAGATGATGCAGGTGAACTACAGAGTCCACAGACATTTATTCAAATTGCTGAGCAATACGATATGATGCGGGCTGTCGACCGCTGGGTTATTGAACATTTCTTCAATGCACTTATACCCTATAAAGACAAGATGGGAGAAGATGTCAGTTTCTCTGTCAACTTGTCAACAAAATCTGTCGCTGACAGTGAATTTAAAAAGTACCTGCATGGACGGATAGCTGAATCACCTGTAGCAGCCCAGCAACTTGGCTTCGAGATCACAGAAACAGCACTTGCAAAGAACATTGAGGATACCGTGGAGTTTATGAAAGAGGTTAGGGATATGGGTTGTTCCTGCTATCTGGATGATTTTGGTTCGGGTTATGCTTCCTTCTCTTACCTCAAGGACTTTCCCGTAAACTATGTAAAAATCGATGGTATTTTCGTACGCGAGATGATACAGAAAACAGCTGATTTGGCGATGGTGATTTCAATCATGGAGCTTGCCCATTTTATGGACAAATTAGTGATTGCTGAGCATGTGAGTGACGCCTCCATAGGTCAAGCGCTGCAAGAAATGGGTGTCGACTATGCACAAGGCTATCATTTTGGACGCCCCCAGCCTTTTGCCGACGTTCTGGAAGAGATTGCTGGTAACTCGTTGCAAATTTCGAGCGCCTAGCAGAATTAATCACCAATAACTGGTTTTTAATGCCTCATAGAGGTCAGGTATCCTTTGACTCCTGCTTTCCAGAATTCTCAAAACAACACACATCCTTTCTCAATTCATGCGAAAACCTCCCAAGATAGGCTACAATCCGGGCAGAATCCTCTTCCTCAAATATAAGGAGCCATGGCTTGACTCTCTATGCCGCAGACAAACTGATCGCCCAGGCCAGGGTATTGGCAGCGGAGTATCGCCGTACCATGGGTAAACCCCTGCCTGGTATCAGCAATGAAATTGCAGAATATGATGCGGTAAAGCTGCTCAATCTCGAAGCCAGGACTCAGGGAGAGGGTGGTTATGATGCTATCGACCCCACCCGGGGTGACAAACATATTCAAATTAAGTCCCGCACTATTTTCGATGAAAGCAAATCCGGTCAAAGGATTGGTCAGCTTAAACTGGATAGAGATTGGGATAGTGTCGTGTTGGTGCTTATGGACGAGGAGTACGAACCTTATGAGATCTACGAAGCGGAACGAGACGATATCCTCGAGTTTGTCGATAAAAGCAGCAGTAGCCGGGCAAAACGAGGCGCCATGTCGGTAGCGCGCTTTAAGATTATCGGTCGTCTCACCTGGACACGGGAGAGCGGTCTTGAGTCAGAAGTCTGGGACAATCAGGCAGAGTAGCCCCATCATTTGATGACAGATTTAGCTGAGATCTTTGGGCTGGACGGTTGGTTGGCGACCCGTATCGAGGGTTTTTCTTATCGTGCTCAACAGCAGGAAATGGCTCAGGCTGTCGGCCGCATTATGGATCAGGGTGGTGTACTGATCTGCGAAGCGGGAACAGGTACCGGAAAGACATTCGCCTATTTAGTGCCAGCCGTGATGTCGGGGCGTAAAGTCATCATCTCTACAGGTACCAAGAATCTACAGGATCAGCTGTATCATCGCGACCTCCCAGTCGTACGGCAAAGCCTGTCGAGCCCGGTTTCCACTGCACTGCTGAAAGGACGTGCCAATTATCTCTGCATCCATCGACTTGAGAATACCCTGCTGGAAGAGTTGCGTTTGACCAGGGAGCAGGTTGAACAGTTACAGATGATCCGTGGATGGTCATCGGCAACCAAGAGTGGCGATATCACTGAAATGACGGAGATTCCTGAGGATGCCGGGATTTGGCCTTATGTGACCTCGACAACCGATAATTGTCTTGGCCAGGAGTGTTCTGTTTATAGTAAATGCCATCTGATGGAAGCACGCAAGCGGGCCCAAGAAGCAGATCTGGTCGTTATCAATCACCATTTGCTGTGTGCTGATATGGCGCTGAAAGAGGAAGGTTTCGGGGAACTGCTTCCAAGTGCTGACTGTTTTATCCTTGATGAGGCCCATCAGTTACCGGATGTAGCGGGTAATTTCTTTGGTGACAGCGTCAGTGGCCGTCAATTGCTTGACCTGACCCGAGACACCATTGCCGAGTACCATCGTGAAGCAAAGGATGTTCCTGAAGTCACAGAACGTGCTGAGCGACTGAAACAGGCAACCCGGGATATGCGACTGGCATTCGGTTTGGAACAACGTCGTGGTGCTTGGTTGGAAGTTGCGGGTAATCCTTCGGTAATTGCACATCTTGACGGGTTATTGGATGCCCTCGATCAATTGTCGGAAGTGCTACGTGCCATTGAGGGAAGAGGTAAGGGTCTTGATAGTTGTAAAGAGCGCTGTGATCTAATTCTGCAGCGATTGCATAGTTTGAAGGATGGTGATGAGGCCGAATCGATCCGTTGGTTCGAGACTCAGCGCCAGAGCTTTCGCCTGAATCGTACACCGCTGGAGATCTCAAATATTTTTCGTAGCGTAATGGAAGAACGACAAGCTTCCTGGGTCTTTACTTCTGCCACACTGGCAGTAGGTGGCAGTTTTGAACATTTTTCCAATCAACTGGGCCTGCATGAAGCGGAGACTCACTGTTGGGATAGTCCATTCGACTACCCTCGACAAGCTGTTTGGTATGTTCCCAAGGGTCTACCGGAGCCCAGCAATCCAGAATTCAACAGGGCTGTCTCTGATCTCACGCTACCAATTTTGCAAGCGAGTGGTGGACGAGCCTTTTTGCTTTATACCAGCCATAGGGCCTTGCAGGAAGCGGCAGACTATCTCAAGGAGAAGTTGGACTATCCGATGTTGGTACAGGGGACAGCACCGCGTACAGAATTGGTAGAACAGTTTCGCAAACTCGGTAATGCGGTACTACTCGGGACATCAAGTTTCTGGGAGGGTATAGACGTACGTGGTGAAGCGCTCTCTTGTGTGATCATCGATAAACTGCCATTTGCCTCACCAGGAGATCCGGTACTGCAGGCGCGGATCGATGCTTTACGCAAGCGTGGGGGGAATCCTTTCATGACATTTCAATTGCCTCAAGCAGCGATTGCTTTGAAACAAGGGGCGGGCCGGCTGATTCGTGACGAGAAAGATCGGGGCGTGTTAGTGGTTTGTGATCCTAGGCTGCTCAATAAGCCCTACGGTAAAATTTTTATCCGCAGTTTACCGCCAATGACAAAAACCCAGGACCTGAGTGTATTGAGGCGATTTTTTTCATTATCAGATGACTGAAAAAAGCGGGACCCTTGAGTGGGGGGCACCCTGGGTCCCGCAAGGATGAAGCCACATCTGGCTTAACATCATTTTTTGAAAGTTCAGTTACTCAGTGCTGGGCTATAACACTTGTCAATAACAGGGATATGATGGTCTAGCCAGTTTTTAATGAACTCCATGGTGCTCTCTCCAATATCTGCTTCGCCAGAGTGAAACTTTTCTTGAAGATCGGTGCAGATCTTTACGAGTAGATTGTGCTCCTGACGATGGGCATCGAGTTTGGGATACCCACGCTCTTCCATCATGCGCTCTTCTGTTTCAAAGTGGACTGCGACATAGTCGATCAGATTATCGAGGCGATTGCCGATGTCAGCGCGGTCGTTACTTTTGACTGCATCATTCAGGGCGTTAACTCGGTCGAACAGCTCTTTGTGCTGATCATCGCAAACTTCAACATTGGTAGCATACTTTTCATCTATCCATTGCATTAATGACATGCTTCATTTCCTCTTTACTTAAGGGTTATATCCATATGTAGTTTTCATTCCGATTTTTCAGTTGAGGTTTAGTGGGCAGTCTGTAGCGATGCTATTCATATTGAAATCGAATATTTTTACTCATGCTGTTGCCACCATGACAGATCAACATTTCACCCGATAGATAGGATATGGGTTGTTTGAGAAACGACTACTTTAATGTTGATGCTGTCTTTGCCGTATCACTGGATATATCGAATGTAGGGTGTAGTCCTATCGAGTGAAACGGGAGTTGAGGGTGTGTTGTGGCTGAAACCACGATAAAAGGCTTGATTGTATCTAACATCCATGTCCTGCTAATCCATTGTGTGGGCGATGGTCTATCGAATTATTAAAAAAAAATTGAGATATCTTACTATACAGACAGAATAGGAAGTTAATTCTTATACAGAATCTCCATTTTGTAAAGAGGCGTTGTCTTTAGAGTGTGAGCTATACACCAATATCGATATAGGAACGTGCAAGTTTCTGTAGAGCAATGATATAGGCTGCTGTTCGATAGTCTTCAATTTCAGGTTTACGACTGCGGATATCGATGATCTCCTGCATGGCCAGTCGCATGCTGTCGTCAAGGCCGGAGCGTACTAAGTCTAATTCGTCGGCACCCCGTGAAAGACTGGCGCTGATCCAATCGGGTACCTGTTTTCCGGTGGTTTGTTCTAGTGCCGCCACAACATGTTGGCCGCGAGCCTCATCCAGACGACGTTCGATACGTCCAAAGCGCATATGGCTGAGGTTGCGGATCCACTCGAAGTATGAGACTACCACGCCGCCAGCATTGACATAGGCATCAGGCAGAATGGTGATACCTCGGCTACGCAGAAGACGGTCAGCTTCGAATGTGATGGGGCCATTGGCTGCTTCCGCGATCAGTTTTGTGTGGATTTTCAGTGCATTATTCTCAGAGATTACCCCTTCAATAGCGGCAGGAATTAGAATGTCGCATTCGTACTCCAGGAGTGAGGGTCCGTTCTCGATAAATGTGCCTCCCGCAAAGCCTTTTAGACCGCCATGAGCGCATCTGTGATAGTGGGCCTCTTCCACATGTATGCCTTCTGGATTGTAGATTGCCCCATCACACTCAATGATGCCAATAATCTTGGCGCCATCTTCCTCAGAGAGAAACTTGGCTGCGTGATAACCTACATTCCCCAGTCCCTGGATGATGATTCGCTTATCTTCCAAGTCACCATCCAGTCCTGTGGCATTCAATTCTTCCTTATGACGAAAAAATGCTTGTAAGGCATACTGAACACCGCGACCGGTGGCCTCTGTGCGGCCATTGATACCACCATGGGCCACCGGTTTTCCGGTTACACAGGCAAGGGCATTGATATCTTCGGGATAGAGATGTTTATAGGTGTCGGCTATCCAGGCCATTTCACGCTGCCCGGTACCCATGTCAGGGGCGGGGACATTAGTTGCGGGGTTTAGAAATCCAGGTGCTGCGAGTTCTCGTGCAAATCGGCGTGTGATCAACTTCAACTCATCCCGAGAGTAGTTATTCGGATTGATATAGAGTCCCCCCTTCGATCCACCGAAAGGGACATCGACAATGGCGCATTTGTAGGTCATGAGGGCAGCGAGAGCCTCAACCTCGTGCTGATCTACGCTTTCTGAATAGCGCAGCCCCCCCCTTTGCAGGGAGGCGGTGGATGCTGTGTACAGCACGCCAACCAGTAAAGACCTCCACCTTTCCCCTGATTTCCACAGGAAAACTGACTTGTAAAACGGAGGTACAGGACTTTATTGCATTGGCAATGCCGGGTTCGAGTTCCATGAGTGCCAGGGCACGATCCACCATGTGGTCGACGCTTTGTCTGAATGTCAGGCCAGTAGTCACTTCTGTCATGGGTTCTAGCTCATATATCTAAGTTGAGTTTTTTATTATGAATTTTGAAATGCTGCGCTCGTGTTGCTTGCAGGTTGTTACTGATCACTTGATCTTCTTGTCGTATATAAGAACGATACGATTTAAGGCGTCAATACAATCTGTATCACTGTTGCAATGTTCTACCACCATCGACGGCAATAATCTGTCCGGTGACGTAGTGGGCGTCACGATAGAGAAAAAGCAGGGTACGGGCGATGTCTTCAGGTGTCCCGGCTCGTTTCAGGGCAGTACGATCAAGGATAGTCTCTCGTTGCTGCTCACTCAGCCCCTGTTCTGGCCATAGTATGACGCCAGGTGCAATGCCATTCACACGGACTTTAGGTCCCAACTCCCGGGCCAGGGATTTGACCAGCATTGCATTGCCTGCTTTGGCGACTGAATAGATGGGGTAATTCTTGAGTGGCCGTCTAGCATGGATATCCACCAGGTTGATGATGCAGCCTTCTGTCTTGCGCAACAGTGGTGCAGCAGCCTGAGAGAGGAAAAAGGGGGCCTTGAGATTGCTACCGATAAGGTCGTCCCACTGGGCATGGCTGGCGCTTTCCACAGGGGTCGGATAGAAGCTGGAGGCATTATTTACCAGTAGGTCTAATCGGCTACACTTGGCCTCGACCTCGCTAATCAAGTGCTGGTAACTATCAGGCTGGTGAAGGTTTGCCTGTAATAGCCAGACAGAGTTGGGTCGATCAGCTTCTAGCGCTTGCTTCAGTCTCTCAGCAGCCTCTTTAGAGTTGCGATAGTGCAGTACAATATCCATGCCTTCCGCATGTAACTGACAGGCGATAGCTGCACCGATTCGGTGTGCTGCTCCTGTAATCAGGGCGCTCTTTCCCGCCAAGTCGACTCGGCTTTGCGTCATACAGGAACTCCATGGTTGAATGCAGCGTCTACTCTAACGGATTCATACAGGTTTCTAAACATATGCCAGATTGTCTCAGCGATCAGCCAGTCTCATCAGGCAGGACACTGCCTTTGCCTGACGCCACTTCACAGGCAGTGAGCGATAGGTTGTTGCGTCAAATAAGACGCACTATCGAAAAGGCGGGTGGTGCTATCCCCTTCGATCATTTTATGGAGATGGCACTCTATGCACCAGGGCTTGGTTACTATGTGGCGGGCAGTCGTAAATTTGGTGAACAGGGGGATTTCATCACTTCTCCTGAGGTCTCACCGCTGTTTGCGCAATGCCTGGCCCGCCAGGTAGAACCTGTCTTATCGGCTATGTTAGAGGGTGAGGTATTGGAGTTTGGTGCCGGTTCAGGTCTCCTGGCTGCTGATTTGCTGACAGAATTGGAGGATCTTGGAGCACTACCTCAGCGCTATCTGATCTTAGAGGTCAGTCCAGAGTTACAATCTCGCCAATATCAGACACTGGAAGCGCGTGTTCCACATTTACTCTCTCTGGTGGACTGGTTGGATGATATGCCAAGTGGGTTTTGCGGTGTGGTGATCGCTAACGAGTTATTGGATGCGATGCCGGTCAACCGGTTTCGGATTATGGATGGTGCTGTCGAGGAGTGTTTTGTTGTTTCCGATGAACTGGGTTTGAAAGAGTGCTTCGATGACCCGGTAACGCCGGGGCTGGTAGATGCAGTAAACGACATCCAGCAGGCCAGAGGCAGCTTGCCATCGGATTATGTTTCGGAGATCAATCTACGTCAAGCCTCCTGGATATCTGCCTTGGCGGCGGCCATGCGGCGTGGTGCAGTGATCCTGATCGACTACGGATACAGCGGTACGGAGTACTACCACCCCCAACGCAACCGGGGTACCCTGATGTGCCATTATCGCCATCGGTCCCATACCGATCCATTCCGTTGGGTTGGTCTGCAGGATATTACCAGCCAGGTCGATTTTACGGCAGCCACTCGGGCTGCGATTGAGGCGGGTTTCAATTTGGGTGGCTATACAACTCAGGCACATTTTCTAATTGCCAACGGTCTTGATAGTTTGTTGGCCGATTCCGATCCCAATAACCTGAAAAAGCATATGTCATTGGTACAGGGTGTGAAACGTTTGACTTTGCCTTCAGAGATGGGTGAACGGTTCAAGGTATTGGGACTACTGAAAGATCTGGACATGAACCTGCAGGGCTTCAGCCTGCGGGACTTTTGTGAGCGGCTGTAAAGTACAAAACGCAAGCCCGAATTTGTATGTTCGATTAAGTTTGGTGAGCTAGGGTGAGGCCCTGCCGCACCGAATATCGGACAGCATGGTGCGGCAGGGCCGCACCCTACATTGGCTGCAACATAAACTGCAACCAGGGATTAAAAAATTCACACCAATTAACCCCATTCAGCTTTTTGCTGCGTTCTCCTAAATACAACACAACAAATTGGAGAACCCTTGATGTATACACCTAACCTGATTTGTAAGCTGCCAACCTTTGTGTTGTGTGGCCTGCTCGCTGCCTGTACAACTGCAGTCGATAATCCCACCACTCAAGAGCGGTTATCCGAACGTTCCCTCGAAACGCTACCTCATATCAGTAAAAAAGATAGAGAGGAATCCCGGTCAGGGACGGAGAAGGATGCTCGATTGATGCGAATACCCCATGCACCAGCTGCAGCAGACCAGGAGATGGCTTCTGGTTCACACCCTCACTATAAAGCCATGACGGGACTAGCTGGTATTCGTGCACCTTCTACATCTGTAGACAGGGAGAGGTATGGGGAAATTGTCGATAATGGGGTCAAGTCAGTTGGTCAAGTGCCGGTTTCCACCTTTAGTATTGATGTTGATACAGGTGCTTACGCTTTGGTAAGACGCTTCCTTAATCAGGGACAGCTACCACCAAAGGATGCGGTGCGAGCTGAAGAACTGATCAATTACTTTAACTACGACTATCCTCAACCTGATGGGTCGACTCAACCCTTCTCTGTAACCACTGAGGTAGGTCCAACACCCTGGAATGCACAGTCTCATTTGGTACATGTAGGCATTCAGGGATATGAAGCGGTAAAGAAGCATCGTCCAGCATCCAACCTGGTTTTCTTGATCGATGTCTCTGGTTCGATGAATGGGCAGGACAAACTGCCTTTACTGAAGTCGGCATTCAAACTGTTGGTCAAGCAGATGAATGGTAATGACCGCATCTCACTGGTGGTATATGCAGGTGCTTCCGGCGTTGTGCTGGAACCGACACCGGGTGATCAACAGGCTAAAATCGTGGCTGCCCTGGAGCGATTGACTGCAGGTGGTTCTACCCACGGATCGGCTGGTATCCACCTCGCCTACGCTATGGCAGAGCAGGGCCGTATCGACAGAGGAATCAATCGGGTTATTTTAGCCACAGATGGTGATTTTAATGTGGGTACGGTAGACCATCAGCGGCTGATGGAGCTTATCGAAGCTAAACGTAAACAGGGAATCAGCCTCACAACATTGGGATTTGGACAGGGGAACTACAACGACCATTTAATGGAGCAACTGGCGGATAAGGGTAATGGTAACTATGCCTATATCGATACAGTCAATGAAGCACAGAAGGTTTTGGTTGAGGAGCTTAACGCCACTTTACAGATGATCGCCAAGGATGTGAAAATCCAGATTGAATGGAATCCGGCAATGGTTGCCGAGTACCGGTTGATAGGCTATGAAAACCGCTTGTTGGCACAGGAGGATTTTAACAACGACAAGGTTGATGCAGGTGATATTGGGGCTGGTCATACGGTGACTGCACTGTATGAGATTTCCCTGGTAGGAGAACCGGGACAACGACTTGGCGGATTACGCTATGGTGTTAGTAAGAGTACAGTAGCTGTTCAGGATGAGATCGCTCATTTACGGTTGCGTTATAAGCTTCCGTCTGAAGGATCCTCCCACTTGATTGAACAACCGATATTGCCGCATACCCTGCAGAATAATCTCCAGCGTACCAGTGACAACTATCGCTTCAGCGCTGCTGTAGCTGGTTTTTCTCAACTACTTCGGGGAGGGCGATACACTGAATCATTTAGTTTTGATGATGTGACGAATTTAGTGATGAGTGCACGTGGGAAAGACAGGTTTGGTTATCGGGGAGAGTTTCAACGATTGGTGAATCTTGCTGCAAGTCTGGATGGTTGATGTCTACAATGGGTTACTACGCTGTATATAGGACACTGTACGAGTGAATGAGATCAGTGATGAGGAGTTGTACAGACGCTATTGCAAGGGTGACACACAGGCCTTCGAACTGGTCTATGAGCGATATCGTCAATCGCTCTATCTCTTCCTGCTCAGGTCATGCAATACACGTGCAGATGCGGAAGAGCTCTATCAGGAAGTTTGGTCTCGGATTATTGCAACGGCAAAACCCTTCAAGCAAGGTTCATTCAAGGCCTATATTTTTCAGATTGCCCGTAATCTTAAGATCGATCGTTTCAGGAGGGAACATCTGCGAATTGTCGCAGATGAGGTGGATATGACGACTGTTCAAGATCCAGGTAAGACACCAGATGGCTTGTTGCACGATCTCGACTGCAGTGAAATGCTGAAGCGTCATCTAGTATCACTACCTCATGAGCAGAGTGAAGTGTTTCTACTGAAGGAGGAGGCAGGCCTCACTCTGGAACAGATAGCAACCATGATTAGCGTTGGCAGGGAGACAGTGAAGAGTCGCCTCCGTTATGCCTTGAGACAACTTCGTAAGCTGATGGAGGAGTGCCTGTGAGTGACCAGCGCAAACAGCCTGAAACTCCTTTGGATGATCATCCGATTCAAGCCCTCTATCAGACAACCCGACAAGAGCTACCAAGCGCTGAACTTGACCGACAAATCTTGGCACTCGCTAGCCGTGAAGCAAGTCGTCGGCGTCGGCGTTGGTTATTCCCTCTCTCCTCAGCGGCCGTTATTCTACTGGGAGTGACATTGACTTTACAGTTAGTGGAACCACCAGAATTGGCACCTGAGTCAGAAGAACTCCTTCTGGAAGCACCAGATTCAAATCAACGGTCCAGAACGAGTGAGATTCCACACAAATCTATGTCCATGCCGGCACCATCTGTTGCTAAACCGAGTATGGAATTTCCGCAGGATTCTTCGGCCAAAACCCGACAAGCGCCTGCTGGATTCGCTCACGATGCCGAACCACAAAACCGTCAAATACAACAGACCGATCGACAGGAAGTGAGGCGTAAAGAGTTACTCCAGCTGGGAAGGCAGAAAAAAGATACCAGGGAAATCGACAGTGATCCTCAATTGTGGTTGGAGATAATTGGGCAGCAAATAGAGTCAGGTAAGGTTGAGGCAGGGCAGCGGGCTCTCACCGAGTTCAGAAAGCGTTACCCTGACTATCCGCTGCCTGAGCATTTACTGCAATACGTCGAGTAGTACTAGTACTATTTCGGAACCATATTGGCTGTTGCTGAATCAATAGCATCTTCGATGTAGAAGATCAGATAATCGACGGTATTTATGCCTACGATACGTTCCGCAGCCTCCTTACCATCAGCATCGAGAAACAACAGGGTGGGTGTGACAAAAATATTATATTGATCAACAAAATCCGCAGCAGCTTCTTGATTGCCTTGAAAATTGGTGACCGTCTCTCCCTGATCGATCAACAGCTCGCGTACCAATACACGTTCCTGGTAACTGCTATCCAATTGCATCGGCTGAAGAATCTCCTCCTTCATCAGATCGCAAAAGCCACAGTGGTATTGAGAAACCAATAGCAGGATGGGTATTTGATTCTGTTTAGCTTCTGCTGCCAGTTTCTGAATATTCTCAACAGAAATCAGTTTTTCAGGATCAGCCGAAACGCTGAGGATGAAAAGGATATTAAGTATGAGCGCCCTGGAAAGTAGTTTAAGGACATTTATACCTATTACATGACATGCCATTCAGCTGGACTCGCAGGAGTGGAGCCTAACGGCTCTTATTCAATTGCCTGGAAAGAAGCGACCAGCGAGGTGCGCAATAACTCCAGATATTCATCCTGAGAATTATAACCCACAATGGGGTCAATCAATGGCTTTCCGTCTGCATCCAGAATCAACAGGGTCGGAACGGCATAGACTCGGTAGCGATTTTTAAACATCCGACTGCGGATGGAGTCACCATTAAAATCGATAATCTTACCGCCCGAATAGATATCAAATTCACGTATTAGCGGGAGTTTGCTATCAGTTTGGTGTGATAGCGGTTCAATGACCTCCTGTTTCAAACGTTCGCAATAACCACACTCTTCAGCACCGAAGACCACTAGGATAGGCGAATGGGTCTGACGAGCAACAGAGGAGGTATCGGCCCAATCGGTTGTGGTTAAGGAGGAGTCAGCTTGGCAGAAGCTGACAAAGAGGGCGAGTGCTAATGATAGGTACTGCTTAATCATCGATAGATACTACAAGGCAGATGATGGATAGTAGTATATCAAAATCTACTAATATTGCAATAAACAGGGTGCTGATTTGATAGGTAAATCGTTAAAATCGGTGAAAATTTGTGGGTTGTTTCACACCGGGGCAAGAGTAAATAGAATGACTCGCTGCCTTATTGGCTACGATAGTGATCAAAGCGACCACGGTAACCCCTGTTCATCAGATATAAAGGGACGTGACTTTCAATAGCTTGGGGTTGAATTCCAAGTTCTGAAAGCCCGTTTTGTTGACAGATAGAGTCGCTCTGCATAGAGAGGTAGTTATCTAGGGTAAAGGGTCTTCCCGGCACATGGCCAAGCAGATGGGCCTGGAGACGAGACAATCCATCATTGAGAGGAATTATCCAACGTTTGATGCCAAGTGTATCCGCTGTGTATTTGACCAACGCTGAGAGTGAATAACTTTGAGGGCCACATAATTCATAGTGCTTACCTACTGTTTCAGGATTTTCCATAGCAACAACAAAGGCTTCAGTGACATCGTCAACAAATACAGGCGCAAAACGACTTTGAGGTGAGGCAAGCGGGAATATAAACGGGGAGAGTCTCAGTAGGGATGCAAAACGGTTAAAGAAGCTGTCGCCAGGGCCAAAAATGACCGATGGACGAAAACTGGTGACATCTAATGCTGTACTGCCATAGGTATGAGCACGGTTCTCACCTTCACCTTTGCTACGCAGGTATTTACTGAGTCCCTTACCTGCATCTGCGTTCAGAGCGCTCATGTGCAGTAGGCGTGAGGCTCCCGCCTGGATTGCAGCATCCACAATGGTATCGACCAGCTCGATATGAATATCTCGGAACTTTTGCGTTTTCGATTCATTCAATATGCCGATCAGGTTAATGATTGTATGACAGTCGGTAAATTGCTCGGCGAGTGTTTTTGTGTCAAGACGATGTGTCTGGATCAATTCGGTGTTGGGACACACCTTCAGAAGTGCATGGCGCTGTGGATGCCGGATCAGAAGCCGACAGGCAAAACCACGTGAGCTTAATTTGGCAACCAGATGATAACCAACAAATCCGCTGCCACCGAGTATGCATACTTTTTTCATTTCCTATCCATTGTTACTAAGTGACGGAATTGACTTTATTATCGGTCTGATCGCATCAGAATGTAAAATTCCAGGTTGACATACAACTTCCTGGCAGATGCGATCAACGCCAATCTGAAAAAAGAAACTATGTTCTCTATCTACTAGCCATTAGCTCGAAACGGTTAATCAGGTGATTTGTTACTTGGAGTCAGTAAATAGGGCGGAATTGGGATTGGCAGCTGCTTGAAGAGTAGAAAAGTGCCTGAATCGCTACGCATAATCATCCTGCCACTATCCAGCGCATAGTCATATTCGAGGGTAGTCTCTGTCTCAGGGTCGAACATGATGAGTTTGTTACCCTGTATGCGGTAGCGTCCATCACGATAGACTTCTGCACTGGCATAGATCCGGAAATGACCATACATGACAAGAACGATCTCACCTGCTTGACCTATCCAAATGCCATCCACGATAGATTTCGGTACGGCAGGGTGCATCGGTGCAGATGAAAATGGGTTGCTACCTTGCATCGGGAACCCACCTGCGCCGGGTGGCAAGTAAGGGTACTGACCTGGCAACCCCATATCCGGTATGGGTGACATTGGATAGGGTGATCTCGGTACTCCCCAGGGGGCGCTGTTAAAGCCATTCCAGCTATTGGAGGGTGATGCATTGCTTCCGAACCCCCAACTGCTATCACCTTTGAATTGATGGGCCAGATCACCCATGGTGTCCATCATGGCAATCATCGCCTTGCTCATGATACGGGAAGGTGATGTCGCAGCGAAGCTGCTTGAAAGTGTAAAAAAAAGCAGTGGTATCAGCCATATCATTGGATACCAGGGAATGAGTCTCAGTCGATGCATGATTGGGTGCTTCCGTAATCCGCTGGCTTGTGTACCTCTCCATAGATCCTTTACCATCTAGCGGACCTGGAAGAGGCTAGCCGCGCCCCGTAGGAAGTGCCCTTGGGGTGCGCCTTGACCTGGCACACTCGGGTGGTACTGAATGGCACAGAATCTATGACAACACACACTATACACGGCAGAACCATTCGAATGGTAATGATAGCCGAATAAGGGGGTAACGATCGACTCTTGCCAGAATGGCTCAATGATGGTTAGCTTTACAGGTGCCAGAAATCAGATGGATTTGATTTTAGTGATAAAAAATTACAATTGGTAGAAGGAGGTCTGTGATAACGTAACAACCTCCATGTTGGCAATGCTTGACTTGATATATGGATGTGTCGGGATTGAAGAGGTTTTTTTACCTTTCAATGACTTGTATATCGAGGAGTAATAGAATCTAATCAACAAAACCCTAGATTGAAAAATTAACAGATAATTAGAAATGTAATTTTTTGGGAGGATCCTGATGAGTTCTCAAGAGGGGCGTGTTAAGGAGCGCAGAACAGTCACTCAAGATTTGATTGACAAGCTGCTAGCAGAAAGACAGGAGATGCTGGTGCTGTTCTGTGAAGTGGCTGGGCTTGAGCCCTACCATCGGTCTAGCTCGTTAGATCAACAGCTACAATCTTTCTGTCAGGTGTTGATTGACTATACAGCCTTTGGTCATTTTGAGGTCTTCGGTCGTATCAGTAACGGCAATGAGCGTCGAAGTGGTGTGATCAAGGTTGCTGAGATTATCTATCCCGAGTTTGTAAAAGCAAGCGAGGCGGCTGTACATTTCAATGACAGATATGATCTCTCAGATCACCAACTAGAGCTGGATAATCTGGCAGATGACCTTTCTCAACTGGGTGAAGAGCTAGCAGTGCGCATTGAACTGGAAGATCAGCTGCTTTCTGCGATGCTCAACAGATAGCATACCTAGTCATGTGATTTTTCATCTTAACCCGAAATAGCTTTGAATTTACATTAATAAAAAATGTTAACATTTTGATAAATATAGATATTATCCATTGAGTAGTGATTTTCGGGGTTTCGATTCTAAGTAGACAGGCTCGGTATCTTCGGATGGATATAAAATTGGCTGTTATCGAGCTGTTAACGTTACTTTGTATATTGTTCATTTTTCTATTTTTTCCAGGTTTTCTTCAACTTTGATCACAATTCCAGCCGTAGGTGAGTCTGATTCTTCTCAACAAGTGAGTCTTCGATCTCGTGATGTCTTTTAGGCGTCCCAGGCCTAAAAGACACTCGATCTTTGACAACCTATTAGTGCCCCGGACGGTCCTGGTCACTGACACTACGTGATCACATCGCAAGCTCGTGACCACTCCGCCGTCAGTTCCCAAATGACTGGACGCCGTGTTCGGATGCTCGCTTTGCATCCCCTCTGGCGCAAGGCACGACGGGTCTACAGTCTCGCCTCACGCCTACCGGGGACTAACCGCCTCGGCTTTCAGCCTTCCTTGGCGCTCAGCGAATGTTTAACTGTGCCTGTTGATCATCTAGACTCAATCTGTGTAACACGCTGAGTTACAAGCGACTTTTTTACGTAGAGTTTGTTTTGAGCAGATAGGCTGTGGCGACTGTTTTTGATATTGGAAATCTGACGGGTTACCTACATGGTTACGAGGATTAGTACACTGCGACACATTCAACCGGATGTTGGTGAATTTTTGGCTCCATTGCGCAATAGCGCCACGCCGCAATGCCATTTGGATTACTTGCAGATAGGCATAGACAACCATCATATCGATGTGGCCCTAAGCCACCAATTTCGCGCAACCTTAGCGGAGTTTGCCCAAAAGATTGTCTATGAAGATCTGACTAAACATGGCTGGGCTAAACTTGGCGCGCCACCCTCTGGCAGTGATGTAGAAGCCTTCAAGTCGGTCTATCGGAGTATTATGCAGGGGGCACTAGAACAGGTGCATAAGAATGCAGCTGCAAAGGATCTGCTACAGCTGCTGCATCTGGTTCTATTGAAACTTCTGCTAGAGTCTCCCGGGGTGGCAATTGCGAAGTTACGTAACCAGTTAGAGGAGGATGGCAGTTCACCGGCAGGTGCTAACAGCGGGCGTGCCATGGAGCTGCATGAGCGCATTGTAACCCTGGCACGACTTGAACCAGGCATTCGTTATCGTACCCTGCGCAGGTTATTCAAAATTGTCCAACGTCTGGAATCTAAAGAGCTACGTAAGCTGAGGAAATCGGTTGTAGGCAGTTCCTGGATGATATCAAAACAGATATTGTTCAATCCTTTGTTACATCTACCCAACCTTTCCAGTGAAGAGTACATCATGAATCACTATCCACTGCTATGTGTGGATCGGGATCGTGAAAACTACTTCGATCTGACAAACAGGATTATCACTGGTACCTACCAGGAGTATCTCCCCGAATGGACCATTGTCGAGGAGCATCAAAGTGATGATTCCGGGCAGCAGGGAGATGGACAGGGTTTTCAGATCCGCAATCGAGAACTGCATAGTGGTTTTTCAGAATTCCTTGACGGTCAGCGTCTGTTGGAGAGGAGCCTTTCTGAAGAGGAATTCAAACATATCAATGTCTCCTGGCTGGATGTGCCACGAAATTTTGAGACTTTGGTACAGCGCCCATCTGGCGATAAAGCGGGTTGGTTTTCTCGCACGAAGACTGAAAATAGAAAGTTGCACTGGGATAACCCGGAATGCGATAACTTACAAAAGCAGCTACAGTCGAATCTGTTGAAACAGATGGATCGCACTGGAATAATTCGACGTGCTATAGCCGCCTATCGTACACCCCGGCTATACCGACAACTGAATGGGCAGGTCTCGATTAAGGATATATACCAATATCTTGTAGAAGCCTTGCCTAAGCGTGCTTTGACAAAACGGCTTGTCAACTCTCCAGATAAGGGTGCAGCTGTGATCAAGGCGCTGGATGTAGTACTTAATTACATTCGTCGTATGCCAGCGAATAAACAGCAAGATTACGCGATTCGTTACCTGAAAGACTTCTTGACCTTCCGTCGTGACCTGAAACTTGCCTACTACACTTACCAACAGATGAGTCGATTGCGAGTTTTGCAGGATAGTGAAAATATAAAACTTTCACGTGACAATGGGAGCCTCTACGAGTTTCGTCTTGGCCGAGAAACGGATAGTCAGGAGCAGAAGGTCAAGGCACATGTCGTTTTAAAGGCGGATGTTCGAGGCTCTACAGAGATTACGCGTCTACTGGTGGAGAAAAAACTCAATCCTGCTACCCACTTTAGTATGAATTTTTTTGGTCCAATCACAAAGTTGCTGGAACGCTTTGGCGCACAAAAGGTATTTGTGGAAGGAGATGCACTAATCCTAACTGTGATGGAGACAGGCGGAATTTCAACGCAAGCATTAACGGTGGCCAATGCTTGCGGACTGGCGCGAAAAATACTTTCAGTCATGGAGGCGCAAAACAGCCAGAACAGGGCACATAATTTACCAAAACTGGAGTTGGGGTTGGGTATAGCCTTTACTGGAGATGCTCCGGCTTATCTCTACGATGAACAGCGCAAGATTATGATCTCTCCCGCTATCAATGAGGCTGATAGACTTTCATCCTGTTCTACAGAACTTCGCCACGACACTGCCTGGCGTAGAAGCAAACGTCATCGTGTTGAAGTCATGCAAGAGTATGCGGAGAATAAAGCAACGGGAGATAAAGGCCGCCTTCGTTATAATGTCAACGGTATCGAGTTAGCACCCCCTGCTTTTAACAAACTAAAATCTGAAATGGTGTTACACAAGCTAAAAATTCATAGCCGCACAGGTGATTCTCATCACTATCATGTTGGACGGTTTGTCGACAGACAGGGAAGCTCTCACTGGTTGGTTATCCGACAAGCACCGATTAAAGGTTGGCGTGACGGCGAGCTTGTTGAAGATTTACCTGATTCGGATGAATCTTTCTATGAGGTCATCACTGATACAGACCTGGTAGGACGGGTTAAGGAAAAATTAAATTCGCGCTATTCACATAATCAGAGCGTTGTTGAGTCAGAGCCGGAAAGCCCACTGCAGTTGGAGTCAGACTCCTGAAACTGATTTAGCCTGATTTCCCTTATCCATTTTAATTGCCTCAATCGGTTGTAGCCACTCTAAAGGAAGCGTAATAGGGGCATCCCCCAAACGAAAGCTGTAGATTACCGTATAGGCGAAAACACGCTTCAGGTACTCTCTGGTTTCCCGAAATGGTACCGTCTCTATCCAAATATCACTTGCTTGTGGTTGCTCTGGTAGCCAGCTTTTTACCCGTCGTGGGCCCGCGTTATAAGCGGCTGTGGCTAGAACCGGATTTTCTTGGAGTTGGCGGTATATTTTATTGAGATAACCTGTGCCTAGTTTGATGTTAACTACAGGTCTGTAGAGATCCTTCAGATCAACAGGTGATTGTTGCAGCTCTTTAGCTACCTGTTTTGCGGTTCTTGGCATTAGCTGCATGAGTCCACGGGCTCCTGCCGAGGATTTAGCATCACTCATGAAAGCGCTCTCTTGACGCAGTATCGCGTAGATCCAAGCACTGTCGATACCGTAATCTTTAGCCCGGTCGACTATCGCCTGCCGATGGGCCAGTGGAAAACGTAACTCCAGGTCGTTCCATTGACGCAAACGGGCGAGGGTAGTGATGCCCTGTGATGGCCAACTCCATTGTTGAGCCAGATGTGCAGCTGCTTTCAGTTCATCTTGCTTCGCATTGTCAAGGGCAAGATTCCACTCCCGACGTGCCTGTAGTGGACGATCTAGGAGAATCAGTTCTCGGGAACGTAGCAGGCCAGGTCTTTTTGCTAGCTCCAGCATTATCTGCTGGTCTGACTGTAGTGCGACATGAGAGAGTTTGGGCTTGCCTCCAAGACGCTGTGCTGCCAAAAAGCCGTAGTAACTGCGCTCTTGCGAGAGTGACTGTAGGAGTTTTATTCCCTCCTGGTTTCTTCCAAGCTCGATGAGTGCACGGGAACGCCAGTAACGCCATTGCTCCTGTTGCTGTTCCTTGGGGGGCAGTAGATCAAAAATCTCCATTACCCAATGCCAATCATTTTCTTGCAGTGCAGCCTGCAGCTCTCTTTCTGACAGCTTACTGTCAAGACGTAGGTGGTTTGGTAATAGCCTATTAAGTCGTTGGCTGATCTTTTTGTTGGGCTGTCGGGCCAGTCGGCTGGCCAAGGTATAAACGATTTTGCGTTGCTGGCGGTCTGATAAGTTGGTGAGTTTATGTAACTTCTCCCAGGCAGCAAAGGCAGTGTCAAGATCCTGCCAAGCCAGCCTGCGAATAGTTTGTACAGCCATTTCGTCACGCATGGGGTGTTTGATTTGGAGTAGTGTCTCAATTTGTTCAGGATGCTGATAGAGCCTCAGCCAACGGTCAGCAAGTGCCGATTCTCGTTGATTAAGATAGCGTTTCAGGTAACGCGCAAGGCGGATTTGGCCTTTAGACATGGCTAAGCTAATTCTTTGCCAAACCAGCTTCTCTTTCAGGTGGCCAGTGGCGATCCATCGTTCGAAAATAGGGTCACAGGCCTTAGGGCGGGATCGCCCGCTTAGCCATATTGGCTTAACCGCTTTGAATGCCTCTCGATCTTGCCCAGTCTCTATCATTGCTTGCAGACGGTTGCATTGTTGTTCGATGCTGCCACCTTCATGGGAAAAAAGAAGATAGGTAGTCCAGAGTTTCTCCTTAGCCAATAGCGCAAGCCAGTGCCGTCTCAATTGTGATACGAGTGGTGTGCCTTCAAATCGTTGCAGTTGATTGGTAATACTCTTAAGGGAGTGCTGGTCAAGTGTCGACAGGGTCTCTTGATAGTCAAGATAGGGGAGCAGCGGATAATCAAGTAATTTATCTCTCAACTGCTGATAGCTTGAAATTTCATCTTTTTCTAATGCAATTTCGGCAGCCAGGAAAATTACTCTCTGTTTCTGTAAACGTGACTCTTCTTGGTTTTGGGTAGAGCCGATAGCGGAACAGATGCTAGTTAAATATAGCGATAGGGTCAGCAGTAGAAAGTAAGGGTGAGATAGCATGTTCTTGTTTAACCCTGAAACCGTGGATAATAAAGTTTAACCCTCATTGAATCACCAGAGGCTGCGAGCCACGCTTTGATCAAGGGCATTCTTGGAGCCCCAAATAAGGTGTCAGGTTAATAGTATCAGCACTCACTCTAGAGATAGTAGCAGTTGAAGCTTGATGATGGGGAGGCTTTTTATTGGCCAAATTGTTGTTGTCAGGTCCTAGTACTCTGCCATCATAAGTTATTCGGTTGATGGTGTAGTAGCATTCAATAGCTCAATCCAATGGACAACGGGTCGAGTTGCACTCTTTTGTAAGTGGGTGAGACAGCCAATATTTGCTGTTGCAATGATTTCCGGTTTATCGGCTTGTAATGAGGTACTCTTTCGCTTACCCAGTTCATCAGCTAGGTGGGATTGTAAAATCGAATAAGTACCCGCAGATCCACAACATAGATGTGCATCGGCAACAGTAGTCAGTTGGTATCCAAGTCGCTCTAAAATGCCCTCAACACAGCCTGATAAGCCTTGGCCATGCTGGAGTGTACATGAAGCATGAAAGGCGACCCGGATCTGATTATCGAGCCCCTTTTTTAAGGGTTCCAGTTCCTCTTCGTCAATAATTTCTGCAAGGTCGCGGGTACGTGAGACAAGTTGTCTTGCCAGACTTGCATAGTCGGGATCATCTGCAAGTAGATGATCATACTCTTTGACCATCTGAGCGCAGCCGCTTGCGGTGATGATGAGTGCCTCTGCTTCACCATTCAGAAGCGGCAACCAGGTATCGATATTTCGTCTGGCGACACGTTTTGAGGCGACCTGGTCATCCAAGTGGTATTCAACTGCCCCACAGCAGCCTAGCTGAGGTGTGCGAATGAGACTGATACCAAGTCGGTCTAGCACCTGAGCCGTAGCCTGATTGATTGATGGGGCCAGGGAAGGTTGCACGCAACCATCCAGGATCACCATTTTGCGTGGGTGTATTACTGTCGGCCAGATGCGGGCTGATGCTGCAGCTTTGTGAGGGATGGTAACACCAATACTTTTCGGGAGAAGTGGTTTAATAGCCTGGCCAAGTTTCAACAGCGTTGAAAAGAGGGTTCTGTTAGGCACTACTTTACGAAGCAACCATCTCAACAGTCTGTCATGCATACGCCGATGATGGTGATTTGCCAGGTGATTTTGGCCGATCTCCAGTAATCTGCCGTATTCCACCCCTGATGGGCAAGTCGTTTCACAGCTGCGGCATAGAAGGCAGCGGTCTAGATGCTGTTGTACACTGGAGGAGGGTTTGGCACCTTCAAGCAGTTGCTTTATCAGATATATACGCCCACGTGGGCTGTCCAACTCATCTCCCAATAGTTGGTAGGTGGGACAGGTGGCAGTGCAGAAACCACAATGGACGCAGTTTCGCAGGATGGTCTCTGCCTCACGACCTGCACTGGATTGTAGGATTTGGCTGGTTATTTGTGTCTGCATTGCGTGTCAGGGGTTCAGGTTTCAGCTTTCAGCTTTCAGCTTTCAGCTTATTGTGATGTTCTTTCGATGGAAAACCAACATATTCCATGAGAACCTCAAGGGAGTATATGATTCCGTGAATGATATAAGATTTCTATTATTAGCCCGATAACCAAATATATCGAGTTCAGGGCTACAAGAATGCCTTTGATTAAGGCGTGGCTCGCAACCAATGGTAATTTCCCTGGTAAGAGCTGCAACGCATAGCAAGGGCATTCTTGAAGCCCTAACCGATTGATTTCAAATAGACAGGCCGATGTGTACCAGCCTACAGACTAGGTTGTCAAAACTGACTGCAGAAGTGCTACAGCGGCGTTTTGATGCCTTGTTGTAGGCTGGCACACATCGGCTGAACACGACATATTTGGTTACCGGGTTAATAGGATTGGACCATGCTTGATTTCTTAGATGGTGCAACTTCTGCACAAATATTGGAGCGCTTTCCGCCTTTTCTCCATCTTGGAGTGAAAGTGTTGGAGTTGACTGATGATTGGGGGCGTGTACGTATCTTACTCCCTTTGAACCGGGATACCATGAATCCGGGAGGAAGTGTGTTTGGTGGTAGTATTGCTGCACTGGCTGACCCAATCCCTGCGTTGGCATCTAATCGCAGGTTCCCAGGATTTGCGGTATGGACACGTGAATTAACAGTGGATTTTCGCAGACCGGGAATGACTGATTTGGAACTTCGATTTGATTTCCCGCCACACGCTATGGGTAAAATTACTCGGGAGCTCTCTCTTAAAGGGCGTAGTACACCACTCTTTGAGTTTGGCCTTTACGATACCAGTAACCAAGTGGTCGCTTGGGTAAACAATCGTGTCGCTATCAGGCCCATTGGAGCAGGAGATCTGCCATCAAAATGACTAACGATCAAGAGTACAGCTATGAATGATTCAATGAGTGAGATGGAGTTTGAACTAAGTAGTGGCATCGCCGCGTTTGAGGGGAAGAACTTCTCTCGAGCCGCTTCGCTACTATCTCCTTTGGCTGAAATTGGCAATGAAGAGGCTCAATACAGGATCGCTATCATGGCTCAGGGAGGCCTGGGGATGGTAGTGAATGAGTTGATGGCCTACAAATTTATGAAATCTGCTGCGGAGACGGGTCATCCAATGGCGCAGCATGGATTGGGATTTATGTATCTTGAGGGTGAGTGCATTGAACAGAGCTTGCCTAAAGCAGTGGACTGGTTCAAGAAGGCTGCAGAGCAGGGATTGGCAGGTTCACAGACTACACTCGCCATGCTTTATGAAGAGGGGCGAGGTGTGGAGAAGGATCTTGATGAGGCCAAACGTTGGTACAAGTTGGCCGGTTTTTGAATAACCTAGTGCAGAGTCCTACACTAGGTGAGGTTTGACCAGAGACTATCAAAACCTGAATCATCATCCAAATTTTCACCATCATTGTAGCTTTTGGGGGGTGATTGCTGGTCGATGTAGATAAATTGGAATTGGGATATGGAGCCACTTGACTCGAGTAATCGAGTCAGTTTGATCTCTCGACTGTTTTCACCATCGTTGATAAGCAGTATCTTGCCGAGGCTGAATGGGTAGGACGGGCAGATAAAACTGGTTGGCTGACCTGAAGTACCAACTTCGGGCAGTAGTAAGCACTCTTCATTTTTACTGTCTTTTATATCAGCAGATTTTGCGGTGACAGCCAGAGCATTCGGGGCAATCATCTGTATACCTACCTGCATTGATTCCTTGTCAGAGCTGCGCATCCAGCGCACCATGCCTACGCCAAATTGTGTAGCCGACATTGCTGATTGAACGCCGATCAGTTCACCCACTTGTATTTTAGGGATCTGCTTACCTATCCAGTCAAGACAGTAGCCACCAGCGCTCTCATTGATGGTTTTGAAAACGTTGGTAGAGGTGTCTACCTGTTTCTTTTTGTCATCTTCCCAGATCTTTACCTCTGGCTCAGGGTTCGATTCGCCATACTCGGTGGAGTTGGGACCAAATTCTTCGAAATCTCCGCGACGAGGATTATAGGCCGCAACATCCATGGGCATTAATGAGAAATGTTGTGAAACATGGAGCTCATTGCCATGGGCAAACTGGGTCTCGATCCATGTGCCGTCATCGGCATCTTTATCATCGATTGAAGAGGGTCTATCCCCAAGGGTAATCAATTTGTAAACTGAGCGGAGCCCAACTGCGATGCGCAGCTCAAAATTGAGTTTTGTCCGAACAAAGGCCCGCTTTTGGGCCTTCGACCAGAGCATGATCAACTGACGTATCAATCCCTTGTCAAGCTCATCAATTCCAAAAAGGGAGTGATGCTTTTCGGGTGTGTCGTTGAACTGCTCCCGTAGACTTGAGAGTAGTGGTGAAGCATCTAATATCAACAGATATTTGGAGTCAGTATCATGGATTTTGGGCTCATGGCTTGGCGCCAAATCAGTGTCCTGTCGGATTGTTATTGAAAAATCCTCGGGGGCATTTTCATAGGTGTAGAACAGCGCGTAGCGACTCCACTCAAGAAGTGTGTCGAATACTTGAATATTCTCCTTTTGGCGTAATTTGTAGGGTGAAGCAAGGGAGAATAGCAGGCAACGACAGTAGATCTCGTCAATACTCGATTTCTTGCCATTTGGCTCAAAACTATCTTCAACAGTTTTCGAGCCGATTTCGTAGCGGCTGGCCAAGCGATGAAGAATGTGCAGTTCTCGCCAGGTACGCTTCGGGTAGGGATCGTAGACCACTACAGACTGAAGAATGACTCTCGATAGATAACTGATACAGCGATGGATTGCGAGGGTGAGGTGAGGTAGATCAGGCACGCCTTGACTTTCCATCACCAGATCAATGATCGCTGCTTTATAGGCGGTCGCCATGCCACTATGCAATTCCCGATTGAGAATGGCTATCTTGTGAGCTTTCTCTCTCAAGGGGAATCGGATACCCAGATAGTGTTTATTCAGATTCGATGCTACATAATTCATCGGTTCGCGCAATTTTTCCGCACTATTTATCCGTTTAACACTCGCAATTCGGGTTCGATTAAATTCGCGCAATGTTTGGAAGAGTAGACGAGATGTCTCACCTACATTTGCAACGGGAAGATCCCTGGCCCATGCAGCAACCCTCTTATCATCTAAAAAGAAGGGAGTTTCAACGGGGGATATTTGGTCTGGAACTCTTAAACCGGTTGGATTGACTGTTGCCATATTTGTCATACTGCCTAGGCTTATCTGTTGCTCATAAGGGAAGAGAATAGTCACTTTTCCTGTCTGCTACACGAGCAGGACGAAAAATCGACGGATTGTTACTGACCGTCACAGTAAAATTACACTAAATAGTGTTCTTCCCACACACTATCCATACACAAATCCACTTCTCCACCCGCTGAACCAGTGTCTATATGGGTGGGATGGTGGTGTGCGACTGCCCCAGGGAGTTCAGTACCACGAAATTTGAATGATATGAAGGTCATCCATGAATTGATTAGACTGCCAACTAAGCCACAAAATACAGAATTTGTTACAAATTGTAAATTAACTGAAATAGATTGAGTTACCGGCTGTTTGCCTTTTCCATGTAATCGAACATGTTATCCTAACTTACTGATTAAAAGAAAGAAAGTATTAATTTGTCGGAGTTTGGATTAAATGGCTGTAAAATTAATGTGATTGAAATAGGGATTATTCAGTCATTATATTCCTTATTGAAGTGTCTACACACATAATGTGCTCACTACTCTGAGATAGGTTGTACTGTGAATATTAAACTGGTTAGTTTTGCACTATGTCCCTTTGTACAGCGATCTGTGATCCTCCTGAAAAAGAAGCAGATTAAATACCAACTCGAATATATCGATTTGGAGCAGCCACCCGAATGGTTCAAACGGTTATCCCCGATGGGGAAGGTGCCTTTGATGCTCGTGGATGGTGAGGTGTTGTTTGAATCATCGGTGATCCTCGACTTTCTTGATGAGAGTTACTCACCCAGATTCCATCCAAAGGATAATTTAACAAGGGCTCAACACAAAGCCTGGATTGAGTTTGGTTCCTCACTATTGATGGTGCAGCATGGTATGGCGATGGCTGCTGATAGGAAGGCGCTGGCTGAAAAAAAGCAGCAGCTTGAGAACGATTTACAACAACTGGTGTTACCGCTTGAGCAACAGTTGTTTGGTCATCCAGACCACTTTACATTGGTCGATGCTGCCTATGCACCTTTGTTTATGCGACTTGATCTATATGCTGGATTTCATCAGGCTGCAAAAGTGATCTATCCTAAACCGATAGCCGACTGGGCAGAGAGATTGATCTCTCTGCCCAGTGTCAGGGAATCGGTGGTGGATGATTTCTCCGAGCGTCTCAGGCAATTTCTAAAGAAGGGTGGTGCCTGGTTGGTCAAGGGGTAGTGTTTAATTCCTTGGAGACCAATTGTGTGACTATTTCAAACATCTTGCTGTACGTGCCGGCAAGACTGCCGCTGGTTTTGTATTTTCCATTGATACCGATGGCTGGGACGCCATCCAGTTGATAGCGCTGTCCCAGTTTTCGTGCGTTTTGTACTTTTACGTAGACCCCGAAGGAGTTCAAGGCATCGATAAACTGTTGTCTGTCTGCACCATGCTCAACGGCGAAATCGATGAGTGAGTCTTTGTCGTAGAGTTTACGCTTTTTATCGTGTATAGCGGAAAACAGCGGGTTATGCAGTTTTTCAGTCAAGCCCAGTATTTCTGCAGCATAGAAAAATTGTGCATGTACTGTCCATTTGCTGTTCAATGGTGCGGGGATACGAATAAATTCCACATTTTCAGGCTTGTTCTTGAGCCACTCTTCCAATTGGGGCTCCATATGATAACAGTGGGGGCATCCATACCAGAAAAACTCAATTACTTCTACTTTACCTTCTGATGCAGTTGTAGCGACAGGAGGGTCGATGGGATCCCATCCTTCGCCCCATTCAGCGTTGACGGCATTTAAAAATAGCAGTGGTAGAAGTATGAAAAGGCGATTTATCCAGGGCATGTTCTGTCCTTCAGGTCTGTGAATAGTTGTTTAGGATCGAATCCTATTGAATCTTGTTAGAAATTTGAATAGCAGTATGGTTCCCGGTACGGTATAGATGATTTGGATCATTCCGAACAGGACATATACTAACCAAATACAGCCCAGTATATGCGAGTTGGAGTTCATGCGAAGAGATTTGATAGATCAAAGTGTCGAGGCCATATGTCAAAAAGGGTGTCGATCAGTACGTGAGGATATCCATTTGTTGAGGCAAGGGGTGATCCTACCTGAATTGAAAGAATTTGACGATTTGGCCAGACAGATGGTTCTCAAAGAGTTACGTTCAATCATGGCAGTCTATGGCGATGGATGCCCAATCGTTCAACCGGTAGAGAGAGAGAAAGGCAGTTTGCAGCATGGCCAAGAAAAGAAAAATACGTCTGGGTAATATAGTTTATCGGGCACCTTCACACATTCACGGTAGTGGGCTGTTTGCAAAAACCTCTATTGGAGAGGGTGACTTCATCGGTACCTACGAAGGACCTACGGCTAAGCGAGATGGCACCTATGTACTGTGGGTCTTCGAGGAGAAAAAGGAACCTGTGGGCCGTAGTGGTAGAAATCTATTGCGCTATCTGAACCATCAGGATGAAGGAAATGCCGAGTTCGATGGTTTTGATCTCTATGCACTGCAGGATATCGAGCCTCACGAAGAGATCACGTTCGATTACGGTGGCTGGGAAGAGAGTTAGCTCCTCACCTGAGGACAAATCTTTATCTGTCCAGATGCCACACTCCCCGTTTTCTCTGCGCATGCCGGAATCCAGTAACTCACTGAATTCCCTCTACCCTATCCTATGCTTGTATGACTTGGCTACTGAGAAACCGGACACTTTCGGACAGTTACCGATTTAGGGATTTAGCGGTATCAATCGCTCCTGTTGTGGTTCCTGCTTCTTCTCCTGTTGCATTTGTTCGATCAGTCTCAGTACATCGTAGCCAGTCCATCCAGGTTCCGCTGAAGGGCTGTACAGAGCACGCTCCAAGCTGGTAACTGCTTGCGAAACCTCTTCTCCACATCGTTTGGCTAGACGCGTCAGATTGTTTGGGGGATTTTCCGGCCATTTTAGCTGAGCCCAATCCAACCAGGCGGAGCGGGCTGCAATTGCCTCATTATTGGCATAGGCCTGTTGGATGCGTTCCTGTGCCTCATCCAATGCACGCTGATCTGGATTGTCTTGTTTGGTGGGTATGTTTTTTGGCACATCTTGATGAGACTGATTGGTGTGACGGGTGTACCACCAGGCGAACAGGGTCGCCAGCCAGGCAATCCCTAACAGCCAGGTGAGCCAATAGTCTCTACTAAGAGTCTCTTCTGGTAGTGATGGTTCCTGAGTAGACTTTACCTCATCCTCGCTAACAAGCGGGGAGTGTTCTAACAATGCTTGAGGGGGGGGTTGCTGTTGGAGAGAGGGCGATGATGCTGTGGGATTGGGTAGAATCTCCAGCAGTTGGGCAGGTAATCGAGCCATCTCTTGACGATCAGATTCGGTGTTCCACCAGGGGATTTCAATGGCAGGTAGGTCATAGTGTCCAGGCTCTGTCGCAATCAATGTTAGGCTACTCTGGCGACTGCCGCTGATACCTGTTCTAGTGGGTGTATCGTTAAACTGTGGTCTCTCCTGGTATTGTTTGATTGCACTTGGCAATGCTTGCTCGATATTTGGCAGCTGACTCGACATCAAGCCGTCTGCAAAGACCATAATGCGTCTGGTCAGTGGTTTACCGGCGAAAATAGGTGTCTGATCTTCTATACCATTTTCTACGATCTGTAAATTCCTGGCAGGTAACCAGTACTTGCCTTTGAAGCTCTGGGGTATCGGCAGGATCTCGACACTAACCTTGTTGGATTCACTTCTGACGATACGAGGGGCTTTTCGTTGTGTTGTGAAAGGATCATTGAACAGAGAGAACAGGGCACCCTTACCGGTACGACCTCGGAACCTAGCCCCGCCGATCTCCAAGTTTCCGCTTTGATAGGAAAAAACTGCATATCTACGCTCCAAAACACGATATTTGATACCTTCTCGTTCACTATTGTAGTGTTCTTCTTGGAGCAGCTTCATCTGGGTGTCTGGCATGGATGGGCTCGGTTCATCGAGGGATTCACCTCGTATTCCAGGAGCCTGAAATAGCTTTAGGGTAAGTAGTACCTCTTCCTCGATATAGGCCTTGGGTTTGTTCAGGCTTAATTCCACTAGCACATCTTGTGTTTTGGAAAGCGGCTCATCCTGGGGTTGTTCGGACACTTGCAGAGTGAGCGGATGTGTTGACTCTGCACCCATCTTGATAGGTGGAATATCCAGCTTTCCAGCCCGCTTGGGTAATAGGGTCAACGAGAGTGAACGTTTCGCAGACATCTGGCCATTGATGACAGAGATACTCTGTTGCGAAGATCGTCCGAGGATCTCAAACTCCTTCTCCAGAACACGTAGATCGGGTGACATCTCCTGCTCGCCTTCTTGCTGGAGGGTCAGTCGAACGGGTTGGTCCAGACTCGTGCTTTCACTGGATAGAATTGCCGTTACTTTGGCGTTTATAGGTGCCGACAAAAGTAGCAGTATCAGGATCAAGAGCGCTTTTGATGGCTGGGTGAGAGATCTTTTCGTCATTTGCATTGTGTTAAAACTGCTTCATTTCATGCTTAGTCTAAACAGAATAGAACCGTATAATGGGCCACCCCATTAGATGGGGGCAACAAACAGAAGTTTCCAGGGGGAATAGGTATTTGTGAAGATCCTACAGCGTCCATTGCCATCTGAGCCATTTTTCCTCTCTACCGGTATGCATCCGGTTTTACAGCGCATATACCTTGCCCGGGGGTTGAAGCATGATGATGATCTCAGGCTTGATCTATCAAAAATAGTACCGGTTAGTCGATTGAAAGGGGTAACTCAGGCAGCTGAGTTGTTGTTTCAGACGCTGCAGCAGAAGAAATCGATCCTTATCGTTGGTGATTATGATGCTGATGGGGCAACGAGTACCGCCTTGGCGATGCTGGCGTTAGGTGCCTTTGGCGCCGACAAGGTCTCGTATCTGGTACCAAATCGATTTGAGTTCGGTTATGGTCTGACCCCTGAGCTTGTTGAGCTGGCTGCTGTGAAAAATCCGGGGCTGCTCATTACTGTTGATAATGGCATCTCCAGCTTGTCGGGTGTTGATCGGGCTAATGAACTGGGGATTCCAGTATTGATAACCGATCATCATCTTCCAGCTGAGCAGTTGCCGGCAGCAACCGTCATTGTTAATCCGAATCAGCCGGGTGATCCATTTTCCAGTAAACACTTGGCTGGTGTCGGGGTGATTTTCTATGTCATGGCAGCCCTCGCTAATCGACTGAGAGCGGCAGATTGGTTTATCAATCAGCATTTAAAAGAGCCCAACCCAGCCGATTGGCTCGACCTGGTTGCTCTGGGCACGATCAGTGATTTGGTTCCACTCGATCACAATAATCGGGTTCTGGTTTCTCAAGGGCTCAGACGGATCAGGGCAGGGAGTTGCCGGCCTGGCATTCGTGCACTGATCGATGTGGCCAAGCGATCACTCTCAAATATAGTGGCCTCGGACATCGGGTTTGCGGTCGGACCACGTCTGAATGCTGCGGGTCGCCTTGATGACATGGGTCTGGGGATCGATTGTCTGCTAACTGAGTCAGAGAGTACTGCGAAAAAGATGGCACTAGCATTGGACCAACTTAACCAGACACGGCGATCGATTGAAAAGGAGATGAAAAGTCAGGCTCAATCGGCATTGGAGCAGTTACATCTCCACACAGAGGGTGAGTTACCGGCAGGGCTTTGCTTGTACGACAAGAGTTGGCATCAGGGTGTGATTGGTATTCTGGCATCCCGCATCAAAGAACAATATCATCGGCCCGTTATCGCATTTGCCGATGGTGGAGAGGGTATCGTCAAGGGCTCGGCGCGCTCGATAAACGGCCTGCATATGCGCGATCTGTTGGCGGGCATTGCAACACGATATCCTGACATGATTATACGTTTCGGTGGACATGCCATGGCTGCTGGTCTGAGCCTTTCTACAGCGCAATTTCCCCAATTCAAGAGCGCGTTTGAACAAGCAGCAACAGCGCTGCTCGAACCCGCCATGCTGGAAGGGGTAGTGTTCACTGATGGTGAGTTGATGCCGAACGAGTTGAATCTGACTTTGGCTCAGGCTTTACGAGATGGAGGCCCCTGGGGACAAGGCTATCCCGAACCCCTGTTTGAGGGCACTTTTTATCTCAGGCAACAACGTGTGGTTGGCGAGAATCACCTTAAGTTACAATTATCTTCTGAGGAGAGCGGTTGGATAATTGATGCGATTGCCTTCAATCAACCACAGTTATCGGAGCCTAACCGCCAACTGCGATTGACCTACCGTCTTGATGTGAATGACTTTCGCGGCCAAAGATCGCCGCAATTGATTGTGGAGACTATCCAATCGACAAGCTAGATGACGATTATGATGAGGGACTGGATGGACCCAGTAAGAGCGAAATCAAACGTGAATTACTGGCGCTGCAGCATCTTGGGGAGCGTCTCACCACACTATCGGCCAAACAGTTGGGTCGGATGTCGTTGAGTGATGAGATGCAGGAGGCATTGCGTGAGAGCAAGCGGATAAAATCGCTGAATGCCCTGCGTCGCCACTATCGACGGCTAGGCAAGCTGCTGCGCAATGAGGAGCTCGATCCAATCAGACAGGTTATCAATGAAATCGACAATGTTCACCAGGCTTCAGTCAACAAGTTTCACACACTGGAACGCTGGAGGGATCGGTTGTTGGATGAGGAAAGTGAGGCATTTGGTGACTTTGTTGCGGAATATCCCGACACAGATCGTCAGCGTCTTAGGCAACTGATCCAGGCTGCACGACGCGAACGTGAGCAGGAACGTCCACCAGCCGCCTACCGCAAGTTATTTAAATACCTGAGAGAGCTGGCCGGAATTTGATGGATTGCCGGAATCGCTGCCAATGACCAGTGAGCGGTTGCCCATCGCCAGAACTCATCAAGGCTGTTAGGTCGCTGCGGCGGCAGGGGTTGATGCAAAAAGGCGAGCGCTTGCAGCAGAGCATCCATCGGTTGTTTTGGGTCAACCGGTGTATCGTGATGCTGTTTACTCAGCTTTCGACCCTGGTTGTCTACAGCTAAGGGCAAATGGGCGTAGATAGGATGGGAGAGCCCAAACAATTTTTGCAGAAAAACTTGTCTGGGTGTCGAGGTGAGCAGGTCAGCACCACGCACGATATGAGTGATACCCTGCCAAGCGTCATCTATAACAACGGCCAGCTGATAGGCATGATAGCCATCGGCTCTGCGGATGATAAAATCGCCTATCTCCCTATCGATCTGCTGTATGAGTGGCCCCTGGACGGCGTCAGAGATGTTTATGGGTCCTTCCGATGTTAAGACACGGATACTCCTTCCTTCTCTCCCTTCAGCCAACCCCTTGCGGCAGGTGCCTGGATAGATCGCCCCTTCCACCCCGGTTACGGCCCTCTCCATAATCTCCTTGCGAGTACAGGCGCAGGGGTAAGCAAGATGTCTATTTACCAGCTTTTCTATAGCTGCAGCATAGGCATCAGTCCTTCGGCTCTGATAGATGATCTCCCCATCCCACCAGAATCCGAATTTCACTAATGTCTCTAGTATCAGCTGGGTGGCGCCGTTGATTTCCCGGGTTCGGTCCAAATCCTCTATACGAATAAGCCACTCGCCATCGCAGCTGCGGGCATCCAGGTAGCTGCCCATCGCGGCAACCAATGAGCCAAAATGGAGCGGACCTGTTGGAGAAGGAGCAAAACGGCCCCTATAGTGATGATTTTTAATGAATTTCTTCATCTAGTGTTAGATCTGAACCGATGGATTCAGGTTAAGCTGATCGGCGGCAATACCTAATCTTAAGCGATATTTTTCCAGTGTGGGCGCACCAAAAAACAAAAAAACCGGCTGGTGCCGGTTTTTTTGTCAGATACATATGGATCGATTCAACCCATCTGTTTTTCCCGTATCTCATCGAGTGTTTTACAATCGATACATTGGGTTGCTGTAGGTCGGGCCTCGAGTCGCCTGATTCCGATCTCAACGCCGCATGAGTCACAAAAGCCGTACTCGTGGTTGTCGATCTTTTCCAGGGCTTCATCAATCTTCTTGATCAGCTTGCGCTCTCGATCGCGGGTGCGCAGCTCAAGACTGAACTCTGACTCCTGGGTCGCCCGGTCATTCGGATCAGGAAAATTGGCGGCCTCATCCTGCATATGATGCACGGTTCGGTCAACCTCTTGCATGAGATTAGACTTCCAAGCGTCAAGTATCGAGCGGAAATGGGCCTCCTGCTCATCGTTCATATACTCTTCGCCCTTAGCGGACTCGTAGGGGGCGATGCCGAAGGTATTTGCCCCTTGTGTGGTGGCTTTCTTCTGGGCCATTCATGGTACCTCTTCAGTGAAGGCGCATATCTATACCAGAAAGGGCTTCACGAAACAACAAAACAGGAGAGGCTTTGTTAATCGCTTTCCCATTCATAAGATTGGCCCATATCATGTGGAATTAAAGGTTGATATCCACTTACATCTTGCTCCAGGACATTTTTTTTGCAGATTTCCTTATGCCACAAGGGCATTATTGAAGCCCTGAATGCGACATATTAGGTTGCCGGATTAATATTACCCTGAATAAATAAGCAGAAATAAGACAAACAAGGTGCAGTAATGGCTGATATAGAGGCATTGATATTTGATGTGGATGGTACCCTCGCCGATACAGAACGTGATGGTCATCGAGTGGCCTTCAACAGAGCATTTGCCGACGCAGGACTTGACTGGAAGTGGTCGGTAGAACGCTACGGAGCGTTATTGGCAGTGACCGGTGGTAAGGAGCGTATCCGTCACTACCTGGATCATTATAATCAGGATTTTCCAAGACCTGAGGAGTTGGATGGATTTATTGCTGCACTTCACGCCAGTAAAACAGACCACTACACTCGGATGCTATCAGAAGGGTTAATACCCATGAGAAACGGGGTGAAACGGTTATTGCAGGAGGCCAGACAAGCTGGCATGCGGATGGCGATCGCCACCACCACTACACCGGCCAATGTCAGCGCTTTACTGGAGCACAGTTTGGATCTTGAGGCTGAGAGCTGGTTCGAGGTGATCGCTGCTGGAGATATCGTACCTTCAAAGAAGCCGGCTCCAGACATCTACTTATGGGCAATACAGCAGATGGGGCTTCAACCAGAGGCTTGTGTCGCCTTCGAAGATTCACACAACGGCGTCCAATCCGCCAGCCGTGCCTCAATCAAGTCGATCCTGGTCACCACCAATGGCTACACAACGAACGATGATTTTAATGGCGCCAGCTTGGTGATAGACCAACTTGGGGAACCCAATCAGCCCTTTAATGTGCTGTCAGGTAAAGTGGGCGATTTTGACTATGTCGATCTTGCCATGCTTCAAAATCTGCACAATAGAAGTCATTCATGAGCAGTGTTGCGCGACGAATGCAGCGCATAGCCCCCTTTTATGTCATGGATCTATTGGCACAGGCTCGCCAAATGGAAGACCAGGGGCACTCAATCATCCATATGGAGATTGGTGAGCCAGATTTTGATACCCCTGCACCCATTATCAAAGCGGGACAGGCAGCCCTTGCCTCAGGTCAAACCCACTATACGCCAGCGAAGGGAATTCCAGCACTGCGTGAAGCTATTTCCGGGTTTTATCGCCACTACTATCAGACAGATATCGATCCATCCAGGGTGATAGTTACACCGGGTGCCTCCGGTGCACTGCAACTGGTGATGAGCGTATTGATCAATCCGGGGGAATCGGTCTTGATGGCTGACCCGGGCTACCCCTGTAACCGACACTTTGTGGAGTTGGTGGAGGGACAACCGGTGGCACTACCCGTTGGACCAGAGACTGGTTACCAGCTTACCGCTGAATTGGTGGAGGCTGCCTGGCGGGAGGATACCAAGGCCGTGTTGGTCGCTTCACCCTCCAACCCGACCGGTACCCTGATAGCCGATGATGAAATGCAACGATTGTATAGCACGGTGCAGCGTCTGGGTGGGGTATTGATCGTGGATGAGATTTACCAGGGATTGGTCTATGACCAGATGGGGGGGACAGCGCTTCGCTATGCTGACGATCTATTTGTCATCAACAGCTTCTCCAAGTTTTTCGGTATGACGGGCTGGCGATTGGGTTGGCTGGTGGCGCCTGATTCGTTTGTCGATCCTATAGACAGATTGGCACAAAATATATTTCTATCGGCACCGACCCTTTCCCAATACGCTGCATTGAGCGCATTTACTCCTGATGTCATGGAGATTCTTGAGCAGCGTCGCCAAGCCTTTCAACAGAGACGCGATTTTCTTCTGCCTGCGCTGCGTGAGCTGGGCTTCTCCATCCCGGTAACACCTCAAGGTGCCTTCTATCTCTATGCCGGGTGTGGTGAGTTGAGCAATGACAGTCAGGCATTTGCAGGAAGGCTGTTGCAAGAGGGGGGTGTGGCGGTAACGCCAGGTCTCGATTTCGGCTTCAACCATCCTGAATCACATCTGCGCTTTGCCTATACGACTGACCTGGATCGTTTGAAGGAGGGTGTTGAGAGGATCAAAGGTTTTCTCTCTCAGTAGGGTGCCGCCCAACCGCACCATAAATGGACCTGATCAGTCAGGGTGTGGTTTAGCGTCCAATCAATGCTTGATATTCCGTAACCGTTCATGCCAGAAAAGGGTAGCACCCGCCACTGCGGCTGGCATGGCGACGAAGTTGAGGATGGGCACCATCATCATCAATGTCAGACCACCACCGAAGGAGAGTGACGAAAGACGTGCCTGCTTCAGACGCTTGTGCTGCTCTTTAAAAGCCAAGTTGTGATTGGCCATCGGATAGTCGCCATACTCGATGGCAAGAAACCAGGCACTGAATGCCATCCACAAGAAGGGGGCGGCAATATTGAGTACCGGTATAAGGAACAGAATCAAGAGTGGAATAGCACGTAGTAGAAAATAGAGTATCTTACGCATTTCAGAGAGCAGTGATGGGACAACATCCTTCACAATCTGTTTTGCATTTGTTGGCTGATTCGGTACTTCACCACCCAGAAACTGTTCCACTTTTTCTGCTAATAGACCATTGAATGGAGCAGCGATCAGGTTGGCAATCACAGTGAAGGTATAGAAAATGGTTAACAGCAGTGCGATAGCAAACAGTGGCCATAGCAACCATCGCAGCCAGGCCAGCCAACTCTCGTCATTTGGAAGAAAACGGTCCATCAGCTGCTCAAACTGATCAATACCGAGCCAGATCAGTAGACTGAAGACAATGACATTGATAATGAGTGGCATGAGTACGAAGGGTCTCAGACCTGGTTTGGTGATCAGGCCTAGTCCGCGCATCAGGTAGCCTGCTCCTGTGAGCGGGTTGTTTGCCATGGTGGAGTCCTTAATTTAGGTGTTCGTCTACAAACGGCTAAATATAACCTAATGCTGGTGAATATGCTCAGTGACTGCTATGTGTCCAATAAAATTCACGTTACAGTCAGTGAACAAACACTCCATCCTTTGGTAAAAGATGCTATCAAGGCAGGGTTATCTATGCATGTTTTTCCGTTGTGTGAAATTTCGTCATTACCGTGGGATAAAGATCCTAATTGGCGAAACAGGGTCAAGGATCAGATGCAGCTTCTTTTTAGTTGGGGTGCTGATGGGGTTTTTGGCAATTAAGTGGATATCGGGATAGAGGCCTAGCGGCTGTATCTGGATAGGTTAGAGAGCAAAAGTTGATCATAATGGAAACTATTCTCACGTTGTTTGCCACATCGATCGTATTGGCATTGGTTCCTGGGCCGGATAATCTGTTTGTCCTTACCCAATCTGCACTGCATGGCAGTAGGTCTGGCTGGTACGCTACTCTGGGGTTTTCTACAGGACTAATATTTCACACGACAGCAGTGTCGCTTGGCGTAGCTGCTATATTTCAAACTTCTGAACTGGCGTTCAACCTGTTGAAATTGGTTGGAGCAGCCTATCTTCTCTATCTGGCTTGGCGATTTCTTCAAGCCTCCAACAGCCAGGTTGTATTCAAACAACTGCAAAAACTCAATCCATGGTTGCTCTATGGTCGTGGTATCATCATGAATGTAACAAATCCTAAGGTTTCTCTTTTCTTTCTTGCATTGCTGCCACAATTTCTAGAACCCGACAATGGACCTGTGGTATTACAGATGATAACGTTTGGTCTGATATTTGTTGTCACTACACTGATCGTTTTTGGTGGTTTGGCTGAATTGGCAGGAGCGGTTGGTCCCTGGTTAAACAGGTCCCTATCAATACAACGTGGAATTCACCGTGTGGCAGCGGTTATGTTCGTATTACTAGCCATTAAGCTATTGTTCGCGGATCCAATCTAATTGCTAATTTGATGGCCGAATGGAAGGCAATAATTGTTGATAACGGATAAAGCATGAATACTGAAGAACTCGTTAAAGAACGCTATCAAGGTGACCAAGGCCGCAAGTACCACGGCAAGAAACGCGAAATACCGGAGAATGCTTTCCCCTGGGTTGCCCAATTGCGCTACGAAAAGATTGCTCCCTACGTCGAATCCCGGGATGTGGTGATGGAATACGGGGTCGGCTTCGGCTGGAACATAGCCAAACTTGATTGTGCAAAAAGGATGGGTTTCGACCTGGCGCAGCATTTAGAACCCATGGTCAGTAAACAGGGTATTGAATTCGTACCCGACACGTCACAACTTGAGGATCACTGCATCAATGTCTTGGTCTGTCACCATGTTCTGGAACATGTGCCTTCCCCCATCGATGTACTGGCAGAGATTTACCGCCTACTTAAAAGTGATGGGCTATTACTGTTGTTTGTTCCCTACGAAAAAGAGAAACGTTACCGTATGTACGACCCCGCTGAACCGAATCATCACCTGTATGCATGGAATGTACAGACACTGGGGAATCTTGTGAGTGACGCAGGATTTACAATTGAGAGCGGCAAAATTCTGCGCTTTGGTTATGATCGATTTGCAGCGAAGTGGGCGAATAAGATTGGTATGGGTGAGCGTGGATTCCGCCTCATCCGCAGCATGGTCCACTTGTTCAAGCCTGCAAATGAGGTAAGCATTGTCGCTAAGCCTGAGTAGAGCATAACTGTATTCCTCAAATCCCACCATACAATCTTGCAGCGTAGCTATTGCAAAACTGATGTTTTTTAGCTGTAAAATATTCAACAGTGATTGGTATAAAAACAGAATCTATAAACCTGTCGAAAAACAGATGGATATTAGACGATAATCCATATATTTAGCCTACTTTTACACACTCACTCAGCATGACATGGACTTTGAGATTGGTTGATTTCTTTAAATGTTAGGTTGTGTTTATTAACTGCAATAATAGTGTGAACCCAGAAGATAGTATTTTTAGCAAATCAAATTAGGATGGTCTAGATGAAGTATGTCGGTGCTCATGTCAGTGTCTCTGGTGGGGTAGAGAATGCCCCCCTGAATGCACAAGCAATCGGAGCTAAGTCCTTTGCCCTGTTCACAAAGAATCAGCGTCAGTGGCACGCCAAGCCTCTGACTGAGAGCTCTGTTGTCGCCTTCAGAGAGAACCTTGATAAATCAGGTATCAAGTCAGAACATGTACTACCGCATGATAGCTACCTGATCAATCTCGGTCATCCTGAGCCAGAAGGATTGGAAAAATCCAGGACAGCTTTTTTAGATGAGATGCAGCGTTGCGAGCTGCTTGGGTTGTCTTTGCTCAATTTTCATCCCGGCGCCACCCTCAGGAAAATCAGCGAGGAAGATAGCTTGCAGTTGGTCGCCGATTCGATCAACCAGGTTTTACAACAGACACAGGGAGTGACTGCGGTAATTGAAAATACTGCAGGTCAGGGGAGCACGTTAGGTTACCGGTTCGAACATCTGGCAGCGATTATTCATGGTGTAGAGGATAAAACCAGAGTCGGTGTCTGTCTCGATACCTGCCACACTTTCGTCGCAGGATATGATATGCGAACAGAGGAGAGTTGTGAGAATACATTTGCTGAGTTCGATCGTGTGGTAGGTTTTTCTTACTTGTGTGGCATGCACCTCAATGACAGTAAGCCCGATCTGGGTGCGAGGGTAGACCGTCACCACAGCTTGGGACAAGGAAAGCTGGGTTGGGAAGTGTTTCGCTATATCATGCATGATAAACGTTTTGACGATATACCGCTGGTCTTGGAGACTATTGACAATTCACTTTGGCCGGATGAGATAGCCGCACTCTATGCAATATAGGAAGAAGAGTAACGTCGAGATTGGCATTGACTCACACCTTGTATGGGGTATGGATTTCACATAACCTCATTAGATGACACTCATCCAGAACATCTACAGATATCGGTCACTGCTACAGTTGATGCTGCTTGCATCACTGTTCAGTTCACAGCTTCAGGCAGATCCGGAAATCGTACGCATCGGTGTGTTGAGTCATCGTGGGGATCAGGCGACCTTGAGAATGTGGGGTCCAACCGCAGCATACCTTGCTACCAATATACCGGCCTACCAATTTGTAATCCGACCGCTCAAATTTGATGAGGTCAATTCAGCGGTAGAGACGGGTAAGATAGATTTTGTCCTGGTCAATCCAGGTATCTATGTCAATCTTGAGGTGAAATATCGGGTTTCCCGTATCGCTACCCTCTATAACCGACGTAACGACGTACCCTACAAGATTTTTGGTGGGGTGATATTTACCCGCCAGGACCACCCAGAGATCAACACCCTGGAGGATCTGCGTGGCCACAGCATGATGGCGGTCGATACCACCTCGTTGGGTGGTTTTCAGATGGCGATGCGGGAGATGGTTGAAAAGGGCATAGATCCCTATACTGATTTGCAGACGTTACAATTTGGCGGCATTCACGACTATGTGGTGATGGCGGTACTTAATAGTGAGGTTGATGTCGGTGCGGTGCGCACCGACATCCTGGAACGGATGGCCTCGGCCGGCACTATCGACCTCAATGACTTTCGTATAATCAATCCGCAAAAAGTTTCTGAATTCCCCTTTGCTTTGAGTACCCGTCTCTATCCTGAGTGGCCATTCAGTAAAGTGGCTCATACTGCGGATAGCCTGGCACAGCAAGTGGCTGTGGCGCTACTGAATATGCCCCATGATCATGCGGCAGCTTTAGCCGGTAACTACGCAGGTTGGACGATTCCTCTAGATTATCAACCGGTGCATGATCTGTTTCGTACACTGAAGTTGCTACCCTATCAAAACCTTGGCAAGTTCACACTTTCTGATGCCATCGGCCGATATTGGTATTGGTTACTTGGCGGCCTGCTAATGTTGCTGTTCATGGTTGTTATGACCCTTTGGGTAATGCGCCTGAACAAAGCAATTCAGAAGGCAAAGAACCGCTTGGAACTGCAACACGAGTTGATCCTCGACTCTGTGGCAGATGGTATTTATGGTGTTGACCTGAATGGTCGGTCAACCTTTTTTAACAAAGCGGCAGAGCAGATCACAGGATGGGTGGCAGCTGAAGTCATCGGTCTCAATCAGCATGATATTCTTCATCATACCCATGCGGATGGTTCACCCCATAGAGCGGAAGAGTGTCCGGTCTATCAGACCTTTCGCGAAAACCAGGCCCGTTATGTCTCCGATGATGTCTTCTGGCGGAAGGATGGTACCAGTTTTCCGGTAGAGTACAGCAGTACCCCTATTTGGGGCGATAGTGGTAAAACGGTTGGCAGTGTTGTTGTATTTCGTGATATCACCCGACGCAAAAGGGCAGAGGAAGAGGCGCGTCAGCATCAGTTAGAGTTGGCCAGAGCAGGGCGCCTCAGCACGCTGGGTGAAATGGCCTCGGGAATTGCCCATGAACTCAATCAACCTCTGACTGCGATCTCAACAAATGCCCAGGCCAGTATTCGCTTGCTCGAATCTGATAGCTCTAATATCAATGTCTGTGTGGATGTGATGGAACGTATCGCCTCTCAAGCGGATCGTGCAGGGGAGATTATTCGTCAGTTACGCCGGCTTGTGCGCAAGGAGCCATTGGAGCGGTCTGAAGGAGATGTAAATGATCTGGTAAATGCGGTTATTGTTCTGATCTGGCCCGATGTAAGACGTGCATCAGTACGTCTCGAACTGGATCTTGAAGAGCCATTACCTCGCATCTCGCTGCAACCCATACAGATAGAGCAGGTCATTCTAAATCTGGCACGTAATGCCATCGAGTCCTTAGCGGAAAAGATCAATGGGGAGCGGATGCTCTATATCGGTACCCGAAGTAAGACAGGTGAATCGATTCGGATCACCGTTCGAGATAATGGTCCAGGGATCAAACCAGAACTGGCCACTACCTTGTTTGACCCATTTGTCACTGGTAAGTCGCAAGGAATGGGGCTTGGGCTTTCCATCAGCTATGGGATCATTGAGGCACACGGTGGTAAACTATCACTCAACCCGGACTATCGGGATGGTGCTGAGTTCACATTCTACCTGCCATTAGGTGAGGCCAGTTAATAGCATGAATCAGATAAAGCCGACTGTTTTTGTCGTAGATGACGATGAAGAGGTGCGTAGCGCATTAAAATTGCTATTCGAATCAGTCGGGTTGCCAGTCATCTGTTACGCATCTGCGGTTGAATATTTGGAACGGTTCAATGAAACGCTGCCAGGCTGTTTGGTGGTTGATATCCGGATGCCTGGAATGAGTGGTCTGGATATGCAGGAGAAGCTGATCGAACAACCGATACATCCACCTGTCATCGTTATTTCCGGACATGGAGACGTGCCGATGGCAGTGCGTGCCGTGCAGGCGGGCGCAGTTAATTTCATTGAAAAGCCTTTTCGTGATCAGATCCTTCTGGATAGTGTGCATCGTGCCATAGCGATGGATGCTGAACGACGAGGGGAAGCTTCAAGATTGTCAGAGATTCGCGAGCATCTGAATCAGCTTACGCCACGCGAAAGGGAGGTGCTCGATCTGGTCATCACAGGTATGCGCAACAAAAATATCTCAGAGCAGTTGGGCATCACCCTTTCAACAGTTGAGGCTCATCGCTCCAGAGTCATGGAGAAGATGCAGGCTGACTCACTGTCCCATCTAATGCGTATGATGCTGACCCTGGAACAGGAATTACATTAGTACTCCGTCAACCTAATGACTTAGGATGCAGCCAGTCAGGAAGCGGCTAGCTGCTAGGCGTGCGACCGCAGGACTAACCATAGCTAATTCAAGGGAGTACAACAACGCAGATGGCCGCTTCCTGGCTGGCCCGAAGGGTGCGCCCCACTGCATCCCAAGTCATTAGGTTGACGGAGTACCTGTGTTGGTCAATACATCAGGTTAAGGAAAACCACTATCGAGGCGCTAGTATGCCGGGATTTTCAAGCGGCTACAAAGGGTTACATAATACTCTTTCCCCATGTCATGCCCGGAGCAACTTTATGGGGAAAGGCCAGCTGGATGGCTGGAAGGTATTGAAATAAACAGGCACCTTCCGGTCATGCAGCTGGTTTTTTTGTTGCAGGTTAGAGATCCGTTGGAATGTAACAGTACCCTGTGTAGGGGAATCAATCGCAACCTGATCATTATACTAGGGCCTGTTAACCCTGCCGAATGGTGTCCTGCGGTACAGAATAGTTCCAGCGACCAATAACTGGAGGATAAAATAATGAGTATTTCTAGACGCGAATTTCTTCGCCTGATGGGTCTGGCCGGTGCGGCCGGTATGATGCCGTCTTCTGTCTTTGCAGCAGCAAAGCAACCGTCAGACCTCTATGAGGTGCCAAAATTCGGCAATCTGTCACTATTGCATATCACCGACACCCATGCTCAGCTGAATCCAATCTATTTCCGCGAACCCAATGTCAACCTGGGTTTAGAATACGCCTATAACAAAGCACCTCATCTGGTCGGAGATAATTTACTTAAGCATTTTGGTATAGCCCCGGGCAGTATCGAATCTCACGCCTATAGCTATCTCGATTTTGACAACGCTGCAGGTAAATACGGCAAGGTTGGCGGGTTTGCTCATTTAAAGACATTGGTGCAACGACTTCGTGACAACAGGGGACCCGGTAACAGCTTATTACTCGATGGCGGTGATACCTGGCAGGGTTCCGGTACCGCCTATTGGACCCGTGGTAAGGATATGGTCGGTGCCTGTAACAGACTGGGTGTTGACGTGATGACCGGCCACTGGGAGTTTACCTACCTGGACGAAGAGGTGATCTCCAATGTTGCCGACTTCAAGGGCGACTTTGTGGCACAGAATGTGAGAGTCCGTGAAGAGGCACTGTTCGATTATAAATTCCCTGATTTTGATGGCTTCAATGAGGATGATGGCAACGCCTTTAAACCCTATGTGATAAAGCAGGTTGGTGGTGCCAGAGTGGCGGTGATCGGACAGGCTTTTCCCTATACACCGATCGCCAACCCTCAGCGCTTCATCCCCGACTGGACCTTTGGCATCCAGGATGAACTGATGCAGGGTGTGGTTGATACGATACGCGAAAACGAAAAACCCGATGTGGTGGTTGTCATCTCTCACAACGGTATGGATGTGGATCTCAAAATGGCATCACGTGTCTCCGGTATCGATGTTATCTTCGGTGGGCATACACACGACGGTATGCCAGCGCCAACGGTTGTTAAGAATGCGGGTGGCAAGACGCTGGTCACCAACGCCGGTTCTAATGGCAAATTCCTCGGTGTTATGGATCTGGATGTGAAGGGGGGCAAGGTTCGGGATTTTCGCTATCGATTGTTACCGATCTTTTCCAACATGCTGCCGGCAGATAAGTCGATGCAGGCCTACATTGATGAGGTACGCGCACCTTATAAGGATAAATTGGATCAGGAGTTGGCCGTCACTGAAGAGACCTTGTTTCGTCGTGGCAACTTCAATGGCACATTCGATCAGGTGATTTGCGATGCGTTGACCACCGTTAACGATGCACAGATCTCGTTATCCCCAGGCTTTCGCTGGGGCACGACAGTACTGCCAGGTCAGAAGATCACCATGGATAATGTCATGGATCAGACCTGCATTACCTATCCGGAGACCTATCGGCGTGAGATGAAGGGGAGCGACATCAAGGCGATTTTAGAAGATGTCAGCGATAACCTCTTCAATAAAGATCCTTATTATCAGCAGGGGGGTGACATGGTGCGTGTTGGTGGTCTCGACTATGTTTGTGAGCCCGGAGCAGGTTTCGGTAAGCGTGTTACCAACATGACCCTGGATGATGGGACAAAGATCGACGCAAATAAAAGTTATATGGTGTCCGGTTGGGCTACAGTAGGTTCAAAGTCACCTGGTGAGCCTATCTGGGATGTGGTCGCGAAATACCTGCGTGATCAGAAGACAGTGAAGATCAAGAAGCTCAATACACCGAAACTGGTGGGGGTGAAGGGTAATCCAGGGATTGCGGATTATCCTACGTGATTGACTGTCAGTTCGCAGAATAAAAAAGCGCCTTAAAAGGCGCTTTTTTATGGCTGGACAGTTGTCTAAATCAGCATCGTATATAGACCGGCTATTACCTGCGATTGACGCCCCGAAGGAAGTGCCCTTGGGGTGCGCCTTGATGCGAAAGTTTTATGGCTCACAATATGACTCGCCCAGACTTGTTCAGAGCTTCCTTAATCCTTACATTCCACTGGTTTCTTGCCAAGTCTGAAATATTAGAGTGCCTTCAACTATTTCCTCCAATACCCAAGCTATTCAGTAGCCAGTTCCTTTCGTTCTGCTCAAAAACACGATACCAGACCAATAATGCAAAGGTGGTCAGGAAAAATAACGCAAACAGAATTTTGTATAGAAGTCCTTCCAGCATTGCTGCTAGGAAAAAGAGAGAGATTGCGCTAAGCAGTGCAAAGCCAAGGCGAACCGTTGAGGCCCTACATTCCGGTATCAGAAATAGTGCCATGGCATAGAGTGCTAAGGCATCGATAAGTGCACGCAGTGTCCATACTACTGCAGCCCCAAGAATGCCATATTCCAATAAGGCCCACCATAGTGCACCGAGATAGAGCGGTAGCTCCAACATATGTAACTTTGCTGACCAGTCAGGATGTTCCGCCGACTGGACCAGAGAAAACGGTACCAGGGACAAACCATAGAATAAAACCCCCACAGCCAACCACTGCATGACCAGATAGCCATTTTCAGCAAACTCCTCTCCTACCCATAAATTCAGTGCGTCGAAGGAGAACACGGAAATCATCAGTACCAAGGGAAACAAAGTGATAAAAATATAACTCAAGCTCTTGCTGAAAAGCCGTGCTGAGTGTTCACGATCATGATGATTGCCAACTGCCAGGACCGTTGACTGAGCGGGCAGCAGTACGGCCACAAAGGCAGTTGGAATGATCAGTAACCTTGATACGATCTCATAGCAAGTGAGTCTTCGATCTCGTGATGTCTTTTAGGCGTCCCAGGCCTAAAAGACACTCGATCTTTGACAACCTATTAGTGCCCCGGACGGTCCTGGTCACTGACACTACGTGATCACATCGCAAGCTCGTGACCACTCCGCCGTCAGTTCCCAAATGACTGGACGCCGTGTTCGGATGCTCGCTTTGCATCCCCTCTGGCGCAAGGCACGACGGGTCTACAGTCTCGCCTCACGCCTACCGGGGACTAACCGCCTCGGCTTTCAGCCTTCCTTGGCGCTCAGCGGGGGTGGTGTAGAACGCAACAGCTGTTACTGATAACACAGCACCGATGACAAATCGGTCCATGGAGACCATCATTGGTACTATCATGTTGCTGATCGTCATCCATCCACCAAACCCCAGTAGTGGCCTTATTTGCCTGCTATCCAGCATGTAATGCTGCTTGATTTCAAGCAGGATGCGAAACAGCAGAAGCAGGTGGACCAGGGTGGCGAGAAAACGCCCTGCCAGCAATACCGCTACAATCGGATAGAGGCTGACTGAAAACGGTAAAACAGCAACCGGCCCGACAAAGGTGAGTATACCCATGGGAATCCTGACAGCCGTCAACAGATCAAACCGCTGATAGGCTCCAATCACACCACGCAGACCCACGGTGATGATCACCAGGGGGATTGAAGCCGAGAGAAGATAGAATGCCCGGCGTGTCTCTCCAACCAACTCAGGTGGGACCTTCAATACCTCGTCAACAAGCCACGGAGATAACCAGAGTATTACGACAAAGCCGACAACGCCGAGGATGGACATCAAGGTCAAGGCAGTCCAGACAAGACTCGGTATCTCCTGTTCACGGCTTTCACCAAGGTATTTAGCCACCAACACAGTCAAGGCTCGACCCAGCCCAAAGTCAAACAGGCTGAAATAGCCTACAAACATCCAACTGATGGCCAGTAAGCCAAAACGTTCCTTGCCGATTGCATCAATAAGAATCGGTATTGTAATAATTGCTACCAGAAAGGGCACAGCAACACTGAGTAGATTCCAAACCACATTTTTCGCAAGACGGCTGCCACGTGTTAGTTCTTTGTGTCTGGCATTCATAGCGGTTTCGTTAGGGGTGACCTGGCCGATTGGTGTTCAGCTGAACCGCCCAGTTTATACGCTGTTCTGACGTTGTCCAATATGAGATGTGTCCTGGAATGGGATGTTTCTGCCAATCTACCCGATAATACCGTTAAATTTTTTACCGGCCTTAGTAACTTATTGTTCTTAAAGGGTATTAGTGGAATGCCATTTCGTGTATGTTTGACTTCAATCTACTGTGAGTTTGTTACATTATCCGAGCCAACAAGTTCTATCTTACATCTGCCCATGAATACGCGGCTTCAGGCGGTATACAAAAACATGTTATTTGATTATGGGTAGTGGGCTTAAAGAAATATTCAGCGTCGTTGCGATTGGTTTGACGTTTATTGCGTTTTTTCCGTATATCCGCTCTATCATGTTGGGTCAGACAAAGCCCCATGTATTTTCCTGGATAATTTGGGGCTCCACAACATTTATTGTTTTTTTAGCCCAGTTTGAAGAGGGTGGTGGGGTTGGAGCCTGGCCAATCGGTGTTTCCGGATTAATCACGCTGTATGTTGCCTTCTTGGCATATAGAACAAAATCAGATATTACGATTAGTTCAATCGACTGGGTATTTTTTATAACAGCACTGATGTCACTGCCGATATGGTACTTTACATCAGACCCTCTATGGGCGGTTGTGATATTGACCGCTATTGATGTGATCGGGTTTGGTCCGACTATCAGAAAAGCATTTATTCATCCCTATGATGAGGACTTGAGGTTTTTTATGCTGTTCATGATGCGTAATGCTTTGGTTGTCATGGCGCTGGAACACTATTCGTTGACAACAGTGCTTTTTCCTGCGGTTATAGCTAGCGTATGTTTGATTTTCATTCTGATGGTTGTGCATCGAAGATTGACCCTAAACTCATCTAAAAACCGGGGACGGTCATGAAGAAGCTTAAAAACAAAACAGAATTGGTTAAAGGGGCAATTATTGCAGGTGTGAAATATGCCGAAGCACGAGGTGCTGCAGAGTTCGAGCCGACTGATTCCGCAAGCGAAAAGGTTCTATACATCTATCGATTATTGGTACACGATAAAGTCATTCAGGCCTTGCCAGAAGATCAGGTTTCACAACAAACCATGAAACATAAACTTGCTATCTGGTACGCAAAGCAACTACCGAAAGGGCATCCTCTTCTTTAGAGGGCATTATTGAATGCCCTGAATACGACATATTCGGTTGCCGGGTTAATATATACACTCACTTCAAGCTGAATCCGCAGATTCAGGTTGAACTCATTGTTTGGTGCAAACATGAAAATATTATTGCGAAACTTAACTCGGGAAACGACGGAAGCTGAGTTGCATACCTTGTTCAAGGAGTACGGGGATGTTCAGTACTGTAAAGTAGTGATGGATAAAGTAACAGGGAAATCAAAAGGCTTCGGTTTCGTTGAAATGCCCCGTGCAGGTGAGGCCAAGGCCGCTATCAAAGGGCTTAATGCCAGGGATCTTGGTGGCAATAAAATTCGTGTGAAAAAAGCAGAAAAGCGCGAACAAGGCTCCACTGAAAAAAGTCCAGATGCTTCAGATACATGATTAACCGTAATAAATGGCCGAAGCAGGGTGAAGAAATGAGTGATTTCCAACCCAATAATTCCCTGCATGGTATGACCTTGGAATCTATTCTCAATCATTTGGTGAATCACTATGGTTGGGATGAATTGGGGCGAATCATTAAGATAAAATGTTTCACTCATCAGCCTAGTATCAAATCCAGCCTGAAATTCCTGCGCAAAACGCCTTGGGCAAGAGAGAAGGTGGAAGATTTGTATTTACAAAACTCGAGGTCAATGGTTTGAAACGTATGAATCCTTGGGTGTTACTTGATAGTACACAAGTGCCTGGTAATGGTGGGGAACTACGTCTATATCAGCGGGACGATGATTTCTCGATCAAAATTGCAGGCCATGGTGAACTGATGAGCACCCGTGTCCATGGCTCTGAGGATGCACTAGCGGAGCGGACCTGTGCCCGACTGACAAATTGTGTTAAACCGAGACTACTCATTGGTGGGCTGGGTATGGGGTTTACTTTGGCTGCGGCACTCCGTACAGCAGGTGACCAGGCGCAGGTCGTGGTGGCTGAATTAGTGCCGGCAGTCGTGGCATGGAATAGGGGACCGCTCGGTGAACATGCCGGTCATCCACTGCAAGATCCACGCGTGTCTGTGCGCGAGGTGGATGTTGCCCGCATACTCAAGGCAGAGCAGCAGGCGTTCGATGCGATCTTACTGGATGTGGATAATGGTCCAGAGGGGCTCACTCGCAAAGAGAACGATTGGCTATACAGTATGAATGGATTGAATTCAGCCTATGCTGCATTGCGCCCTCAGGGGGTGTTGGCAGTGTGGTCGGCCAGTCCAGACCGGGTATTTCATCAGCGGCTGCGGAAGGTGGGCTTCGAGGTCGATGAGATTCGAGTGCGAGCACGGGGTTCAAAGGGTGCACGGCACATTATCTGGTTTGCCAAGCGTATCATTTAGTTAGTGGTATCGAGAAAAAAAGTAATGCTCCGCTTATCGCTCGATTCCGTGACGCTTCATTTTCTCCCAAAGATTTTTACGTGATATACCGAGTGCATCAGCAGCCTGACTTATTTTGCTTTCATTTTCGGCTAATGCCCTATTGATCGCTTTGCATTCCGCTTCATCAATTGATTGCCTAAGTGTTGTCGTACTATTGTTGCTGCTTTCGTTATCTAGGGTATGCAAGTCATTGGTGCCAATCCAAGGAGCATCACACAGGGTGACCGCTCTTTCAATAATGTTTTTGAGTTCGCGGACGTTTCCTGGAAACGGCATGGATTGCAGCTGTAATTCTACCTCCTTTGATAGACCTTTAATTTTGTTTCCGGATTTATTGACAAATTCAGACACGAACAATCTGGCAAGATAGACAATGTCTTCTCTTCGTTCTCGCAATGGAGGGATTTCTATGTGAATGACATTGAGGCGCCAGTAGAGATCGGATCTAAATTCATTTCTCTTGATTGACTCTGCCAGAGCTACCTGGGTTGCGGCGATGACTCTGGCATCCAGTGTGATTGTTTCCGTGCCACCCACACGCTCGAATTCACGTTCCTGTAGTATACGCAGTAGTTTGATCTGTATGTCTGGTGAAACTTCTGCGATCTCATCGAGAAAGATAGTCCCACCTTGGGCTTGTTCAAAGCGTCCGATACGCTGTTGTGATGCACCTGTGAATGCCCCTTTTTCATGGCCGAAGAGTTCACTTTCAATCAGGCTGGATGATAGTGCAGCGCAGTTGACCTTGATCATGGGTCCGTGGGACCGGAGACTATTGTGGTGAATCAGGGTAGCTACCACCTCTTTACCAACCCCTGATTCACCCGTGAGTAAGACTGAACTGTCACTCTCACCAAGGCGGGCAACCAGTCGTTCAATTTTACGCATGGCGGAACTCTTGCCAAGAAATCCACTACCCGGTTTGAAGCTGTCTTCTGCATCTGAATGGTTGAGTGTCAATCGTCTATCGGCTCTACAGGAGAGGTGGTGTTCTATCTTGTCAATAAGGTCATTAATATCGAAGGGTTTGGTCAGATAATCGAGTGCCCCAGCCTTAACCAGGGTAACCGCATCCGATACGTCACCGTAAGCTGTCATGAGAATTACCGGAACGCCGGGAAAGTGAAGGGTAATATCACTAAACAGATCAATACCTGTACCATCTGATAAGCGGATATCTGTCACAACAAGGTCGATATCACCTTCCTCAAGCGCTTGTCTGGCATGGGCAGTGTTACTCACTGCACGTACAGGAATCTGTTCAAGGTTTAATCTGTCCTCGAGCGACAGACGCATGATTTCATCATCCTCAACCAGCAGTACACAGTAGTCACTGAAAGCATTGCTGTCTGGTATATGTTCAATCTTACTCTGCATCAGGCTGCCTTCATTGTAATAACCGGTACTGATACATGGAATGTTGTGCCTTGATCTTCATCACTCATTACTTCAATGATGCCCTCCATACTCTGAACCAGGCGATAGACTACCCATAGACCCAGCCCTGTACCATTTGTCTTGGTAGTAAAAAAGGGATCAAACAGTTGGTTCCTTATGTTGGATGGTATACCTGGACCGTTATCACTGACCTCAATGACCAGCTGTGGCCCATTCTGATGCATGCAGAAAACCACCCTTCCGCCTTGTGGAAGTATCTCCACTGCATTCTTTAGCAGGTTACAGACGATCTGTTCAATTTTTCCAGGTATATGGAGATCTTTATTGGTGCGGTTTTCCCAGATGATATCAATATTCCTCTCTCCAATCTCAGCCTTAATGAGATCATGAAGTTTATCAATGTGCTGAATACTCATTGTTTCATGGCTCTCTTCAATCTTAAGACCCACCAGCAGGCTGTGAACGATATCTTTAATTCTGTGCAGTCCTTGGTCTATGACCGGTAAGTAACGGTCAATCAGTTTTTTATCATCTGGGTGCTTGCGCAATGTATCGATACAGTTCAGAAGTCCAGCGAGGGGGTTGTTTACTTCATGCGCAACACCTGCTGTTATACGGCCGAGAGCAACCAGTTTTTCACTCATTGCGATCTCCTCTTCAAGCATTTTTTTCTCAGCCAGTTCAGCCATGATTTGGTTGAAGGTGACGCTGAGGCGGCCGATCTCATCCCTCTCGTTGATAGGAATAGGTGTAAAATCTGTCATTTCACCTCGGCCAACCGCTTCCAGTCCCTGGGTGACTGCAGTGAGGGGCTTGACCATACGTCGGGACACAATTGTACCCAATCCGCTACCGATAATAACGAAGCAAAATACCAAGGCAAGCACAATCATCGCGCTATCTTTGGCTTTTTCGTATAACTGCGCAACAGATAAACGAACGCGCACAACGCCCATATATTTTTGATCAGAGAAGATAGGAACGACACCTTCCTGAAAACCTGTCTTTGAAAATCCACCACTGCTTAACACAATGGTGGATCTTGTGCTCATGGCTTGTTGGAACAGCTCCTCTTCAATCCTGTTGACAGGTGAAAATGGTAGGTCCATTTTGTTTTCTGCGGGATGAAGGTGTGCCATAACCTTCCCTTCTGTATCAAGTATCATGGCGGTGATTACTTCATGACCTCCTGTTGTATCTGATCTTCTGGATGCCATGTTTTTCAGGCTTAGATAGAGTTGCCAGTAGTCTTTGCGCAGCATGGCCTTGGGTGTGGTGATGGCGACGAATTCAGATAGCAGAAGGGCCTTGGCGCCTAATTCATCCTGAAAACGTTTCCAATCTTGCGCCACGATTACTGCGCCGATCATGAAGCCTACAGCAGCCACAACAGCTGTGATCGTGAGTGATAGCTTGATCGCCAATGGCCAGGATTTTGGGCTAAGTATTGGCATCTATTTTCTACACTTAGTCAGTTGGTAGCATGGAGTAAATGGGATCGGCTCTCTGGGTTTTATGGGCCATAGCGCGGATTTCGTTGAACAATGAATCAGAAAAATGGCCAAAGCCATCCAGTTTGAGTCGTTCGAGGAGCTCCTTGCCAGCTGAATCCTCATCCATATTCTCAAGGGTACTCTTCATTAAACTGACTGTGGTGTGATTGACGCCTACACGGGAAACAATAGGTGGAAAGCCAAAGCTCGGTGATGTTTTTATGATTCGAGTTTTCTCAGTGATGTCCGGTCTGAAGATGGCAAGATATTCCCATATGTAGGAATCAACGGCTCCACCATCTGCAACTTGCTCGGAAACAGCTTGAACCGTCTCAGCATGATTAAAAGTGAAAAATGTCTGGCGGAAAAAAGTTTCAGGTTTTTCGCCTTTATCCATCATCAAGGTAAGAGGATAGAGGAATCCTGAATTAGAATCCGGGTCAGAGAAGGCAAATATATTCCCTTTCAGATCGCTAAAGTGTTGATGTGGGCTGTTATGGTGGACGATGATATAAGAGTGATAACGGGGTGCTCCCCGGTAGATGGGTACAGTCAGGAGTTGAAGCGATTCAGGCTTTCTTATCTGGACATAAGGGTAACCGCAGATCCAGGCAAATTCGATACCACCTGAATCCAATAGATCCATGACATCTTGATAAGATTTTCGGAGCACAAATTCAACCTTACGATTCATCTTTTGGGCCAGATATTGGCTCCACTGGTCTAGAAATCTGAGGTTTTCAGTGAGTACCACAGCAGTCAACCCAAAACGGATGGGCGGCTCTGTTTCGGTTGCAAAAACCGGGTAGACCCAGAAAAGCAATAATAAACAGATCAGTCGCACTGGGGTTCCTCATGAATGATAGCTACTCAGTACTCAGGGTTGGATTTAAATGCCATGACCCTACTCAGCAATATGTATCTTGTACTCTTTGTGGGGCATTAAAGCTGTCAATGACTATAACTGTTAATAACTGTAAAGCCCTATCCTGGCAATGATAGCAAAAAATAACCGCTATAAACTTCTGGATATCGTTATCTTTATTTACATGTAAGTGCATTGTGGTCAGTCTGATAGCAATTATTAGCGCCTATCTAGGCAGGGTGAAGAAGAATTCTTAGAGCTGCGTTCATTAATTATCGGCATGTTACCCGTTGGTAACTGAGTGATATGGACTGTGTACTCTAACAGTATGAAATTTATGTATTAGTCTTTCTTGGTTACCTGTTTTTTATTTTTGTTACCGCCAGGTAACAAGTTATTTTGCTCAATCTCTCCAGTATTTTATTACTCTTGTTAATTCAAGTGGATAGGAAAATGGCGCGACTCTTGCCTTCTGTTCTGAGAAGCTTTTTTCACAGTAATAATATTTAGCCATAGATTGGTGTAGGAGAAGACAGGGGCAATGAACAGTGGCAGCGGGATTAGAGTTACCTGGCGACTGGCAGCAATTCTCTTTACTGCAGCAATTCTGTTTCTTCTAACTGCCTGGGGTGGTGTTGAGTACTATACCGCGCAATCCTCTTTTTGTGGTGGCAGTTGTCATACCATGACAGAACAGTATGAAGCCTGGAAATCAAATTTTCACCACAAGGATAACAATCCCGATGGGAAGCAGGCAGACTGCATAGATTGTCACTTTCTGCCGGGTGAGCATAGTTCACTTAAGGCTAAATACGAAGGGTTACGTCACTTGGCGGCTTACCTTTACGACCCAGATGCCCCACTACCCATACGTCCGGTAATTAAGGATGGTGCTTGTCTACAGTCAGGCTGCCACAACAGTAAGAAACTTGGCGAGCTGGAAATACAGTACACAGAGAAAGTTCGATTCAAACACCAGGTTCACTTCAGTGACAAGGCGCTCGATGGCCACCGAATCACCTGCGATACCTGCCACTTCAAGACAACAGAGGATAAGCATTTCGAGGTTCCCACGGAGATCTGCTATCTGTGCCATCTGAAGCTGGAAAAACCTACGCTTGATCGGGCGGAGATGGGTGAGTGCTGTACAAATAGTGATATTCAGAAGATCACCTTTGCAAGCAGGCCAGCCATAGATTTTAACCAAGGTGCCTCCCGCTGCGATATCTGCCATACGATCCCTGTCACGTCATTACAAAGCCAGTTGCAGGTTGGCGATGAGACAACAACCAAGAAGCCGATTACTCATCAGACAATACAGGAATCGAATGTAGCCTGTGAGAGCTGCCATTTTGAGGTGGTGAAAGGCGGGGGAGAGATTGATACCGGCAATGTGGTGTCGAATGGATGTCTGACTTGCCACAACATAAGCCAGACCTTGCTAGCCACAGCAGGTGACAGGACGCTGATGCATGACAAGCATGTGCCTGACAAGGCGGACTGCTTTGATTGTCACAGTGTGATCGAACATAAGAACAGAACCGATCATCTCGACTTTGTACGAAATGATTGCCAACTCTGCCATGTCGATCAACACAAATATCAAAAGCTGTTGCTCGCCGGCATTCCTGTCGATGAAGAGACTTCAGGTACTCCGCATCTGATGTATGAAGTCAACACCAACTGTATGGCATGCCATCTAAAGAAGACATTGAGCAGAGGGCATGATGTAAGAACTGCAGCCGGTGATACCTGCGCCGCCTGTCATACCGAGCAACACATACAAATGCTCGATGACTGGAAGGAGTTGCTAAGCAAAGAGGTTGCGGGTGCAGAAGAGGTTGAAGCGGAGGCGCATGATCTCCTTGCCGAATTGAGAACGAATTTGACTGAGGAGCAGCTAACCCAGGTCGAGGCGATGATGGTCAAGGGCAAAGACCTGTTGAATGTAGTGCGTGTCGGTAACGGTGTTCACAACAAGAAATACGCAATCACTATTCTTGATGGCGCCTTCGGTAATTTCGAAGACACTATTGAACTACTTGAAGGAACAAGGACAACCGAATGAGGCGTTGGAACTGTAACGCCAACAATTATCGTGGAGGATGAGGAGAGAATAATATGAGTGATCAGAAACAACCGGAAATCAGTCGTCGCAAATTTCTAGGTGGTGTCGGTACCGTGGCTGTTGGTGCTGCAGCACTGGCGACACCTACAGTAAATCTCGAGGCGGCGCAATCGAAAGCCCCTCGCTGGGCCATGGTCATGGATCTCAGACGATGTATAGGATGCAGAGCCTGCACGGTGGCGTGCAAATCGGAGAACAGGGTCTCTCTTGGCCGATTCAGGGCAGTCATCCAAGAGAAGACCATGGGTACCTTCCCAAATACCAAGAAGGTGTTCCTGCCTTTGATGTGTAATCACTGTGAAGGGAATAAAGAGGATGGTGTTCCACCTTGTGTGAAGGCCTGTCCCGAATTCCCTGGCGAGCGCGCCAAGTTCAAGACTGCTGATGGTAAGACAATACGTTATCGTGTCGGCGCCACATACAAACGACCAGATGGCATGATCCTGATCGATAAAGAGAAATGCATCGGCTGTGGCAAATGTATTGATGCCTGTCCTTATGGCGTTCGTTCGTTCGACCCCTTTGTCAAGGCCGGTGGTGATACCACCAAGCAGGCCGCGGACAAGTGTGATATGTGCGCACATAGAGTTGATAACGGTGTAGAGCCATCCTGTGTCAATACCTGTCAGGGGCGTGCTCGTATCTTCGGCGATCTTAACGACCCAAACAGTCATGTTTCTGAACTTGTGAAAGAGCACAATCTTGCCACACCCGATAACGTGTTGCTTGCTGAGGAGGGAACCAACCCGCATGTGTTCTATATTGATCCGAATAATATCTTGAAGACCCTCTATACACAGCGGAAGAAAGGCAAACTTGACCACTTTGTGGATCAGATTGTTTAGTCCCCTGCGGCATGTATTAGAGAGGAATTGATATGAAAAAATTAAATCGTCGTAATTTTATGAAATTGGCAGCAGGCGGTGGCAGTGCACTGGCTGCAGGATTGGGTTTTAGTCAAGGCGCATTGGCCGGATCGATCAAGCTGCAGGAGGGTGGTCGCGATTTTTCTCCAACTACGAAGAAGGAGTTGCAGGCAATCCCCACCGCGTGTTGGCAGTGTGTGACCCGTGATGCCATGATGGGCTATGTGGAAGATGGTCGTCTGGTAAAACTTGAGGGGCACCCGGATTCTATCCGTACCCTTGGCAAACTTTGCGCCAAGGGACAAGCCGGTGTCAATCATGTCTACTTCCCGGACCGTATTCTCTATCCGATGCTGCGTGTGGGCAAGCGTGGTGAACATAAATGGAAGAGAGTCTCCTGGGACGAGGCGCTGGATCTTATGGCATCCAAGCTCAAACCGCTTCTTGATGCCGGCACACCAGAGCTGTTCATGTACCAGTATGGCCGCCACAAGGGTAGCCAGTCCTCGATCATGCATGATTTTATGGATGCCTTCGGCTCTCATACCATTGGTACCCATACATCGGTCTGTGAGGGACCAAAGTGGGTTGGCCAGGAGAGCTTGTGGGGAGGGATGTACGATAACTGGGATTACGATCATACAGATTTCGTGGTTAATTTTGGATCAAACCAGTTCGAGACACATACCAACCACATTCCAACTTCGCAACGTCTGATTAGTGCAATGGTTGACCGCAACGTCCCGCTATACACCTTTGATGTGCGTCTTTCCAACACAGCCGCCAAGTCAACCGAGTGGATACCCATCAATGTTGGCATGGACGGTCTTGTGATGCTTTCCATGGTCAACGTCATCATGAACGAAAAATTGTTCCGTAAAGACCACCTTAAATATATGCGTGTATCACCGGATTATCATGCATCTGATGATGAAAAAATCGCAGCTATCAAGGAACATGTTGCTAAGTTCACACCGGAGTTTGCTGAAAAGGAAAGTGGTGTGCCGGCTGACAAGATCAAGCAGATTGCACGGGGCTATGCCAAGGCTAAATCGGCCTGTTTGATCGGTTATCGTGGCACTGTTATGCATTTTCACGGTGCAGATCAGGAACGTGCAGCGATGTTGCTGTCGGCAATCACTAATAACCTCGATAGAAAAGGTGGGCGGGTTATGGGCGTCGGTGCTGGTTGGAAGGCACCCCATTCACCTAAAGCCAAACTACAAAAAGGTCTGGATATCGTGAATGGTTTTCCTGGTGAGGCTGCTTTTCCCACGCATCAAGTAAGCCAGCAGAATCTTCCTATGATCAAGGACGGTCAAAATGGCAGACCCAAAGTCTACTGGTCGAGCTGTAACAACCAGGCCTTTATCAACGGAAACAACAAGGAGGCTGAAGCAGTCTTAAAGGATGAGAGTCTCATCCCCTTCTATGTGAATTCAAACATCGTCTATGACGAGACTTCGCAATACGCCGACCTTATCCTGCCGGATGTCACTTATCTGGAACGGTGGGATACTGAAGATATGGTATCTCCGACCGGGGTTGCCGAGTTTTACATCCGACAACCCCTTATCAAACCACTGGGTGAGTCGCGGGATCAGGGTGAAATCTTTGCCGGTTTGGCGAAACGGCTGGGTATCGAACTGGCTTATACGACCAAGGAGGAGTATGTCCGCCAGTCCTGCGAAATGACACCGGGTGTCAGGGAGGCCGGTGGCTTCGAATACATGAAGAAGCATGGTGTCTGGCATGATAAGAACGCCAAGCCAAATTTCGGCTTTTATGAGGCCAAGGTTGATGTTTCCGGCGATGGTGTAATTCTCGATGAAAAAACTGGCGTCTATTGGAACTACAAGAAGGCGGGGGTCAGTGAGGCCGAAGCCAGCAGTAAAGGTTATCTGGGAGTAGAAGGGGCCAAGGATGCCTATGTTGCTCAGAATATTGAGGGAACGCCACGCAAAGCCTATCCACCGAACACTTCGTTCTTAAAGTCCGGCTTGCTTGACTTCTACTCCGACAACTTCGCGGCTAAGGGCTTCCCTCCGTTCCCGACCTATACGCCGATACCTGAGCATCAGAAGATGGGCAAGGATGATTTACATTTGACTACCTACAAGGTTGCCGTCCATACCCATTCCCGTACGGCCCATTGTAAGTGGCTTTCTGAGATCAAGCACGACAACCCTGCATGGATCAACAGCAAGACCGCTGCCGATCGTGGCATCAAGGAGGGTGACCGTATTAAGGTGGCCAGTGACCTCGGTGAGATAACCACCACGGCCCATGTAACCGAAGGTATCATCCCTGGCATCATCGCCATTTCACACCACTTTGGGCGTCAGCATTCCGGCATCTACGGGTCGGGTAAAAGTTCTCCTACACCCGGTGGTGCAACTGCAGATCCGGATGCCAAGAACATGTGGTGGGATAAGCACGGAACTCATCCCAATTCGATCATTCCGAACAGTTCAGACCCGATTAGCGGTGGGCAAAGGTGGATGGATACCGTTGTAAGAGTCGCCAAGGCATAGATTGACAGTAACCATTCAGCAGCCCCAAAAGGAGGGGCTGCTGAATCATTACCAATGATTGAGTGTGAGAGGAGGGCTGAAATGGGAATTAACTGGAAAGAGTTGGCCGATAACGCCAAGTCACGAAGTGATATTTATGGGCTAATGAGTACTGTTTTTCGGGAGGAGCCAAGTGGGGGTCTCATCAAGGAAATGAGAAGTTCCCGTTTGTCGGAGATCTTCACAGACTTGGGCGTTGAGTTAGGTGAGCGATTCTATACTAACCCTGAATCCAAGGTGGTGGAAGAGTTGGCAATAGAGTATACCCGCTTATTCATTGGTCCTGGTCCGCATATCTCGGCCCATGAATCTATCTTTTGCGAGATGGATGGCGACACAGGTGGCCTATGGGGTGTAAAGACCGTTGAAGTGAAAAAATTTATCGAGACAACAGGCCTCGATTATGGGAAAGAGTTTACTGGTCTTCCTGATCATATAAGCGTTGAACTTGAGTTTATGCAGAAGCTGGCCGAGTGGGAAACCGACATGTGGCTGCAGCAAGATCGCAAGCGTGCAGAACATTGTCTGACAGTACAACGTAAATTTCTTGAACAACATTTATTCTGTTGGGTAAATCAATTCTGTGATGCAGTCATGAATGAAGCTGAAATACCCTTCTATCGGGCTATGGCTGAGTTATCTAAGCAATATATGGAGTTTGAACGGCAGAGCATTGCAATTGATACGGCTGCTTAGCACGAAATGGCGTTACTATTTGCCTGGCAATATATTGGTTGCCGGGTAATGTAATAACTTCGTGTAGTAGACAATGTAATCCTCTTGTTCCCACGCTCTGCGTGGGAACAGATATCACTGTATCCGACACCATTGGAAAATTAGCCACGGTGCGAACGAAAGCCGCTCAGCGGATCACAGGCCTACCACCTCACCACCCCAATGAATCATCAGATGACGGTACCTCAGGATCATGGATCTGATGCCGTAGGCGATGGCCAACAGGAGTGACATCAGAATCATTAAAGCGATTCCGATGAGCGCGAGATACCAGAAAATCACTAGCAAGGGTGTTTCGAATACCGCCCCCAGAGTCGACACGGAGAGGAACGCTATTATCATGGTAAACAGCGCCAATGTAGTATTTCTTACTAAGCTATCGTATTTATGCATATCACACCTTTTGAGTATTCCAGACTCATTTTGTCTGTATACAGGTTAGGTGTGCATGATGAAATCAAGCTGAATGCTGAGATTAATAGTTACCTATCCATTCAGGGACACAACCACCCATTTCGGCAGTAGGCTGAATAGTGATAAAACTCAAACTTACTCGGTTGCGATTCGGTTGCGATTCGGCTGCGAAGCATGGCTTCCTGATCTGGACCCATGCCCAATGTTGCACCCTGATTGAGTGCGTATTCGATTGGCGCACCCAGGTTGATTCTATAAGCTGCCCACATGGTGCCTAGTAGCGTCGAGTTTGGTGCGTAGACCAATAACATGTCTTTACTGGCATTGATAACATGTTGGGTGAAGTCATTAACCTGATCCCGACTGGGTACTACGCCATCCACCAGGATGTGGATATAGCGCATACCCACTGCTTCAGTCTCCAGTTGATGTAAGCGGGCGGCTTTCTCCGGTGTTCCGAGATCGATCACGGTTTCAAACCCGAAGATCTTCAGTTCTGCAATGCGATTAAATGGACGACCGCCGGTTGCCTGCAAATAGGGAATGGCTTGGCCTGGGTCGGGAACAGCAATACCGTACCCCATTCTTCCCGGTAACTTTGATGTCTTGTAGGTGAGTGTTTGGGGTATTGATTGTCCATCTGGATCAGTAAGCACACGATCATTGTGTCGATTGACTTCTCCGTCACCCCACCAACCACAGCCATGCACTGAGTTGGTTGATATTGTAATGAGGCATAAAATTGCAGTGATGTGTATGAGATGTTTGTTCTCTTTCACGATCACCAACGCCGATTGATAGTGTACTCACCCAACTGACGGACAAAAGGCAACATCAGCATACCGGGGAGCCTGTCCACCTGTTTTGGATCACGGAAATCATTAAGGCCGATTTCCATCTCTGTATGCCCTTCCAGAGGTTGAGCCACATAAGTGCCGAAGAGACGGTCCCACCAGGGTAGATTGAAGCCAAAATTGGAATTGGTCAGCGGGGCATGAACTGAATGGTGAACCCGGTGCATGTCGGGTGTTACGACGAAGAGTCGCAATACACGGTCGATCTTTTCCGGTATGTAAATGTTGCCATGATTGAACATGGCGGTTGCATTGAGCAGCACCTCGAAGATCACTACCGCGACTACAGGCGGGCCCAGCACCATAATAGTGGCGAATTTGATTAACATGGACAAGATGATTTCGATGGTATGGAAACGGGCACCGGTCGTGACATCATAATCAAGGTCGGCATGGTGTACCCGGTGTAGACGCCATAGAAGTGGTATGGCGTGAACCATTACATGCTGCAAGTAGATCACAAAATCCATCGTAACCACGGCAATTACGACAGACAATGCATAAGGCAGCTCGTAATAATGGAGCAGCCCCCAGCCTTGTTGCTGAGCAAGGACGGCTACGCCGACCGCAGCGGCTGGAAACAGTAAGCGCAGAATTAAACTGTTGAGAAAGATCAGGCCGAGATTATTGGTCCAGCGAAGTCCTTTGGAAACGGAGAGCTTACGACGGGGTGAGAGGATTTCCCATAGCGTCATAACAGCGAAAACACCGAAAAAAAAGCTCAATCGAACGGGCAGTTCGTTGCCAAGAATCCAGTCGTTCCAGCTCATAGTGTACTTTTCTCCAAAGGCTTTTCTGCTATAATATTTTCTAATCATCTATAATTCAATAGATATCTAGAATAATTGAAGTTGAATGGGACCAATATGTCAACTGCTCATTTCAAACATGATCTTTTCAATGAGTTTGCGCGGGTCGCTAAGGCGATGAGTAACGGTTACCGATTGGAACTGTTGGAATTTCTGGCTCAGGGAGAACGCAGCGTGGACGCGCTGGCGCAAGCATCTGGTCTGACCCTGGCCAATACCTCGCAACATCTGCAGCAGCTTAAGCAGGCGGGTCTGGTGGGTAACCGTAAAGAGGGACACAAGGTCTACTACCGACTGAGTGGGATGGATGTTTCTTCGCTACTTGGATCTATTAGGGAAGTAGCAGAGCGCTATCTGGCTGATGTGGACCGGCTTGTCGATGACTACCTCAAAGTCAAAGATAGTCTGGAACCTATACCAGCCAGCGAATTGCTTGAGAGAGCCAGGGAAGGTCTTGTTACCGTTCTCGATGTTCGTCCAGTGGAAGAGTATGCATCGGGACATCTGCCTGGCGCCATCAATATTCCGCTGCAAGAACTTGAAATGCATCTGGATGAATTGGATCCTGATCGTGAAGTTGTTGCTTACTGTCGTGGTCCCCATTGCGTACTGGCTTTTGATGCTGTCTTCAAATTGCGTGAGAAGGGTATGACGGCCCGGCGCTTGGAGGGTGGACTCCCAGAGTGGAAGCTGGAGGGGTTGCCAGTCGAGTCATGAATGATATGGACTGGCAGGATCCAGCGACTCTCAATATTGAGCTGAACAATTACCGATAATTTTTCTCAAAATCTCACGGTAAAAGATAACCAGACTGCTTATCGCAATTATCTGACTCCATTGGCTGTCACACGACTTTGTACCGGAAAGCCCACCGGCCTACTCTTTATTAGGGCTGGGCGTTAGCCTAAAGAGGAAACCATGAATCAGGATAAAAGCATAATAAACTGCCCTCAGTGTGGCAAGGAAATTGACGTAAATGATATTTTGTATCACCAAGTCGATGAGCAGCTTAAAAAGCAGTATAACGATCAGCTGGCTCAAGAAAGAGAAAAAATAACTGCACAATCGTCAATATTAAATGAGGAACGAAAGAGGCTTGATGCCGATAAAAAGCTGCAAAATGAAAATATTCAAAAACAGGTTAGAGATGAGCTTAAACAAAAAGAGCATGCTTTAAAGAACAAATACAAGGCCGCGGCGGAAGAAGAGCAATCCGATGCACTTAGATCATTGCGTGAGGAGTTGGAGGATAAGTCAGGTAAAATAAAGGAACTTAATAAAACAGCTGCTGAGCTTGAGAAAATCAAGCGAGAAAAGAATGAGTTGGAAACCTCAATCAAGGCAGAATCGGAAAAAGAACTCAATAGGAAGCTACTGGAGGAAATAGAAAAAATCCGCAAAGAAGAAACTGATAAAAATGAATTAAAGTTCAAAGAGCTTGAAAAACAGTTAGAGGATCAAAAAAAACTGACTGAGGAGATGAAAAGAAAACAACAGCAAGGATCAATGCAAACACAGGGTGAAGTGCAGGAGCTGGGTATAGAAGAGTGGTTATCAAATAAATTCCCGCTGGATACAATTCAGGAGATTAAAAAAGGCGAACGTGGTGCGGACTGCCTTCAAATCGTGCATACACACACACGACAGAATTGCGGCACAATTTACTACGAAAGCAAACGTTCAAAAGCATTTCAACCAACATGGATTGAGAAATTTAAGGGAGACATTCGTGAAAAAAATGCAAATATTGGTGTGTTGGTAACAGAAGTAATGCCGTCTGATATGGATCGTCTTGGTTTAAAGGATGGCGTTTGGATATGCTCATTCGAAGAATTCAAAGGGTTGTGTACGGTTTTACGCGAATCAATTATTCAAATAAGTTCAACAATCATTACCCAGGATAATAAAGGCGACAAAATGGGTATGCTTTATGATTTCCTTACCAGTAATGAATTCAAACTACGAATTGAAGCGATAGTAGAAGGCTTCACACAAATGAAATCAGATCTTGAATCAGAGCAGCGTTCGATGAGGGGGATATGGAAAAAGAGAGAAAAACAAATTGACAAGGTTTTGCTGAACACCACGGATATGTATGGCTCTATCAAGGGCATTGCCGGGAGTGCCATTCAATCTGTTTCTCTCCTGGAGCTACCGGCTGCTGATGACAATGATTTGGAGATTTAGAAAAATAGTTAACAATAGTCTGCTTTCCATAAAGCTGATACTAGCGCTGCAAAGGGCGGTAGCCTGTTTTCGGCCATAAGTGGTCATTTGGACCAGTGACGAGCAGCTTTCCGTTCAGGCAAATCACAATCCCGTACTGCAAAAATCGCTACCGTCGCAAATGAATAAGGTATGGAAGCGGCAAACGATAAGGTGACAGTGTTGAGTTGCACGCGAGATTGATCCTTTTATTAGTAGATTTGCATCGAATTACTAACCCTATGTTAGATAATTATATTTATCTTAACCAGATGCTTATTCAGCTCAGGCTGGAGTAATATTCAATGCAACTACTGGGTCAATAATGAATGCAAATCAACAAACAGAAAAAAAGACTGGAATCGTTGTCATTGAGGTTGTACCAGATTACGTTTTACCAGAAAAACTAAGCAAAGTAGATACATATGAGCAATTGCGATAACTCCGAAACAGATAAAATGCACCTGGAGCAGATCTAAATGCTCTACACACAGCTCGCCGAAACACCCAATAAAAAATTTGGATGGGGAAAAAGAAAGGAAAATGCTTGGTTAATCGGTTATGGGGATGATTGGCTGAATAGAATCCCGGATGACGTTTGGAAATCAACGGCTGTTGTAGGCAATCCCTTCTCTGTGATGATGTTCATGGAGCAGGCAGGGTTTTTGGATATCAAACTCATTTCATATACCGACTAACGAACTGCACAGCACACCTAGGGTGCACTTTTTTATAGTGCAAAGTATTAAAAAAAAGATGCTAAAAGATCAAATAAGAGCTGTTATTCTAATGACTATGCTATATTTCAGGTAGGGAATAGCGCAAGGATGGGGCGCACTGTCTAACCGCGTCAGTTGCCGTTGTGAGGGGATTTCAATTCCCCTTTCTTCCAAGGGCGCCTTAATATCGGACACCAAATGAACTCCTCGCCTTGTAGCATACTTGTCGTTGACGACGAGCCACTCATGGAGTACGTGATCCGTCAGAAATTCCGCAAAGAAATCCGCTCACACCGTTACCAGTTCACTTTTACCAGCGATGGCAAGAGGGCTTTAGAACAACTCCGCAAGCATAGAGACCTTGATATGGTCTTGACCGATATCCGAATGCCGGAGATGGATGGACTGACCCTGCTTGGGAAATTGAAAGAAATAGACTCTCAGACACAGGCTGTGGTCGTTTCAGCCTATGGTGATATGGACAATATCCGCGCTGCTATGAACCTGGGTGCATTTGATTTTCTGATCAAACCTCTTGACCTGAAGGATCTGGAACTCACGGTTGAGAAGACTTTGGCTCATACGCGCCGTATCCGGCATGACCGGAAGAAGCTTAAAAATGCACAGCAACAACTCAAGTATCTGGCTTATCATGACGGGCTGACAGGCCTGGCCAATCGTGAGCAGTTCATCAACCGCCTGAACCACGCCATGGACATTTCTCATCGTAATCCGGACAAAGGCTATGCGGTGTTATTTTTGGACCTGGATGATTTTAAGCGCATTAACGACAGTCTTGGGCATTCTGTCGGTGACAATTTACTCAAGGAGTTTGCGAACTCACTTAAGCAGTCTGTGAGGTACTGTGATACGGTCAGTCGCTTCGGTGGCGATGAGTTTGTTGTGTTGCTGGAGCAGGTTAAGGAATTTCGTGCGGTATTGGCGATGGTGCGCCGAATTCAGGAGATTACTTGCAAGGCGTTTATTTTAGACCAGCACAAGGTCTTGATCAGCGTCAGTATCGGCATCACCGTCAGCGACCAGGGTTACCAGTTTCCCGAAGATGTGATCCGTGATGCGGATGTAGCGATGTATCGGGCTAAACTCAATGCCGGCTCTTCCTACGTCATGTTCAATCCTGATATGCAGCGAACAGTGGCCAAGCATCTGCGTCTGGAAAGTGAACTTCGTCGAGCCCTGGAGCACAAAGATATTCTTGCCCATTACCAGCCCATTTATGCCACGCTGGATCAACGATTGACCGGGTTTGAAGTATTGGCACGTTGGCCCAAAAGCAATGATCGTTGGATATCGCCAGCAGATTTTATCCTGGTCGCAGAGGAGTCGGGACTTATTAATCTGCTGGGTCAGCAAATTCTCGAACTGGCTTGTACACAGATGCATCATTGGCAGGAGCAATATCCCAGCCTGGAACTGACTGTTAGCGTCAATGTCTCCGTGTTACAACTGATGGCGAAGGATTTTGTTTCGGTACTGGAGACTGTCCTGAATAAAACTGGGGTGGACCGCATGTGGTTAAAACTCGAAATCACGGAGTCGAGCATAACGTCCGAGATCGGCTCAACTGAAGACAATCTTCGCCGCTTGCGGGATGGTGATTTCCATTTATGCATTGATGACTTCGGCACCGGCTATTCATCGTTGAGTCGTTTATATCTGTTCCCCATAAAAACACTTAAGATCGATCAAAGCTTTGTCCGCTCCCTATGTACGGACGATCGCCTGACTAAGCTGGTGAGTGCCATCATCGCCCTGGGGCACAGCCTGGGATTGGATTTAGTTGCGGAAGGCGTGGAGACCAAGGAGCAACTCGATCTTCTAACGAGTCTGGGATGTGAAAATGCCCAGGGATTTCTAATGAACGCGCCGATGTCTGCGGATGCTGCTACTCGGTTATTGGAGAAAGAGACCGGTATTGACTAGGCGGGTCTTTAGTACGAAGGCACCATGGGTGCATAAATGAATCAGTGTGATGGCTAGATAAATGGTCATGGGCCAGTTAACAATTGTGGTTAGCAGCCATGGTCAACTCTCAACAGAGGAAGCGCTGATAGAACGATTTTAGATGAGGTGATGTGGCGATGACTGCTGCTAATGAGCACTTTGTTTCCCTGGAGAAGTCCCTGGAATGTCCAGTGGCCACGGTATTGATTGTTGACGATGACCCGGAAAATCTGGAAGTGATGAGAACCATTTTTCGTGACACATCTTGCCGCATAAAAACGTCGGTCAGTGCTGAGATGGCACTACAAGATATTGAGAAGGAGCTGCCCGATCTCATGTTGATCGATACGCGCATGCCGGGCATGGATGGTTATGAACTGTGCCGCTGTCTCAAGGCCAAAGAACGTACTCGACATTTCCCAGTCTTATTCATAAGTCCCACCGATCTACCCCATGACAAACTGAGGGCGTTTGAGGTCGGAGCGCTGGATTTCATCACCAAACCTTATCAGGAGGAAGAGCTGCTGGTGCGGGTACGTACTCACCTGCTGTTATATTGCTTTTACCACGGGATATTGAATAGAAATGTTCAACTGGCTCAAGCCCGTGACGTGTTGACCGAGCGACTGGATACACTGAGCAGGACCCAGTCCCTCCTGATAGAGTCGGAAAAAATGGCTGCAGCGGGCCGTTTACTCGCCGGAGTTTCCCACGAAATCAGAAATCCGCTGAATTTTATCTGCACTTTAGCTGACCTTTCCGTCAATTTGCTGGAGGAGATGGATGAAGCATTGTCGGGCCGGGCACAGGACGGTCCGTTTTTACCACCACCGATCGATGCCATGCGCATGTTGAGTCACAACTGTGATGAGATAAGTAATAATTGCCGTCGCGCTGCGGGCGTAGTGGATACCATGTTGGAACATTCCGTCCGCAACCGGGAATCGGTTCAGCAAACAGACATCAATCATGTTCTGGAGTTAGCCGTTCAGCAGACTTGGTCCGACAGCAGTCATGTCGATGAAAGTGCAGTATTCGTTGAACTGAATCAACACTTGAATAATGATCTTCCCAAACTATCGCTGAACCGCGATTCGCTGCTTCAGGTACTGAAAAATATCCTGCACAATGCCTTCGATGCAATGACCGAAAAGCAGGAAACGATAGGGGTGCAATATCGTCCGCAACTGACGCTAAGTACCCTTGTGCAAGACCCCTGGGTCGAAATACGCATCCACGATAATGGTATCGGTATGGATTCAACACTTACGAAAAGAGTATTTGAGCCCTTCCTGACAACAAAGGCACCGGACCGTGGCAAGGGCGTTGGCCTTTCCCTCGCCTACGAAATGGTTCAAAAAGACCTGAATGGTGAAATCCTGGTTGAAAGCGAATCAGGAGAGTATGCGGAATTCGTTGTCAGACTGCCCTTGGCTGAGCCAGAAACCTTACTCCATTAGTACCTGACATATTCCATGCGTTCGACCTGAGAGGCATAGCCATGAGCAAATATTTGCACTGGAATCCGAAGATCAGCCTAGGTATAGGACAGATCGACCTGGAGCATCAGACCTTTGTCGAAATCATTAACGAACTGGACGAAGTCCGCAAACAACCGGAGTTGCTATATCGCTCTCTGCTGGCTCTTATGAAATACGCTGCGTTTCATTTTCAGAGTGAGGAGAACATTATGTACCGTATTGACTATCCTGATATTGAGCATCATCAGGATTTGCACATTCGATTAATGGAACAATTGAACAATCGCATGATACAGCTGAACCGGGGTGATCTGGATATCGACCAATTCCTCGTTTTCCTGAAGAAATGGTATGTAGAACACACCACCAAGGCGGACCACAAAATACTGGATTACCTGATCAGCAGCGGCCGAGGTGTGGGTGGGTTCTGAATGGATAACCAAATTTCATGAGTGAAAAACCAGTCAGTATCTATTTCGGTGAGACGCTGGGCCGTTACGGTTTTGGGGATGGGCATCCATTCGGACCGGATCGTATACAGGCTTTCTGGCAGGAAACGGTCAAACAGGGGCTGAATAAAAAGGTATTGGTTGCTACCCCTCAGATTTGCGACGAACAGGCGTTGATGGCTTTTCATACTCAGGAGTATATCGAGCGGGTTAAAAGCCAGTCCCATAGTGGGACCGGATACCTGGATGGCGGAGATACGCCGGCTTTTCAAGGCGTGTATGAAGCTGCCTGTACTGTGACTGGGTCGGTGCTGGATGGTATGCATCACATCCTTACTGGCCAGCATCCAAAAGTGTTTGTTCCCATTGCGGGTCTGCACCATGCGCGACGTGATTCGGCTGCCGGATTCTGTGTATTCAATGATGCTGGGGTGCTGATCGAAAATCTACGGAACCGTCATGGAATACACCGCATCGCTTATGTTGACATCGATGCGCATCATGGAGATGGCGTATTTTATGCGTTCGAGTCAGACCCTGAGCTGATCTTTGCCGATATCCATGAAGATGGGCGTTATCTCTATCCTGGCACAGGTGCGATTGAAGAGACAGGTAAAGGCCAGGCCAGGGGCACAAAGCTCAATGTTCCTCTACCGCCCTATGCAAATGACAGTGACTTTCACAGGGTCTGGCCATCTGTGGAGGATTTCATTCGCCAGGGGAAGCCTGAATTGATCATACTACAGGCCGGTGCAGACAGCATTCAGGGTGACCCGATAACACACATGGCCTTTACCCCTGCCGCCCACGAATATGCCGCCAGACAGTTGAGTAAACTTGCCAATGAGTTTTGCAATGGGCGCTTTATTGCGCTTGGGGGAGGTGGTTATAACCGAACCAATATAGCCCTGGGCTGGAATGCGGTAGTCAAGGCCATGTTGGGTGAAAAGTAATTCAACGTTGTGTATACGCACTGATCCCAGAGATTCCTTAGGCTAGATAACAATCAATAAAAAAGGGTGGCCGAAGCCACCCCAAATTGACAAGACTAAAGTGTTAGTGGATCAAACCACATTACGTGGTGCGAAAGACATGGAGCGGAATTCACTCTTGTATTTCGATTCACCGATCTTCTTCACCCGAGCCACACCCATCTTATAATTATAGTTACCACTGATCTGGTCAGGCACTCGGCCCTGCAGAACATTGGATGGCTGGGCGGTATTGATGAAGTAGGAATACATGGTACCTTTCTTCACATGCGGTGTGACGATTGCCACAGCTGTTACCGCTGCCTTATCCAACTCGATCCAATCGTTTTTCAACAACTCAGCGAAGTTGAAATCCTTTCCATGCACACCTTTGATGGTCTGCTTGAAGTTAGGGACACGGTCGGAGTAGAGCAGTACCTGATCACCCGATTCGATACCACGCTTGGCGGCGTCATCCGGATGGATTTCAGTCCAGTTCTCGGGCCAACGCTGGGCGATGTAGGCACGACGGTCCACATCGTCGAAACCGGACTGCCAGATTTCGTTGATACGGCCATTGGTGTGCCACAATTCGTCATCCTTGGGTTTCATCCACGCCCAGTAGTCGGAGAACAGGCTCCAGGGATGTTTCTGGATGTTCACCTTACCGGTTTGTGAATTGAAGTGGGTGCTTTTCTTGTTGACCATGTTGGCGCCCTGGGTACGACCCTCTGCCACCATCTGATCATGAGACATTGTTGTATCGTGCAGACGCACGGTACCGAGCAGTTTACCTGTCTTGTAGTTGTAGAAGGCAGGTCCTTGGATACCCTCGGTACCGAGTTCACGCAGCTTCTCATGCAGGGTCTTGCCTTCTTTGTGGGCTGCGACCTTGATCATGTGATAGGCCTTGCGGTTACCGCGGCTGAATCGAGAGGACTCTTCGCAGACTTCATTGGAATTCTTCCAATCGAAACCGTCGAAGCCCATCTTCTTACCCAGTTGGGCGAAGATCCACCAATCAGGCTTGGAGTCACCGGGAGCGTCATAGAACTTGGAGTAGAGACGGATACGACGCTCACCATTCGCGCGGACGAAGTCCTCCTCACCCCAGGTTGCAGCCGGCAGAACAATGTCGGCAAATCTGGAACCGATGGGATCACGTAGATAGATTTCCTGGTTAAGTACCACGGTCCCACCAGAGTCCATGCGCTTCTTCAGCGTTTCGACGATCTCCGCTTTGTCAAACGAGCGTACCTGATGTGGATTGTTGCTGACCAACTCTTCGAACTTGGCATTCAACCCGCCGGATCCACACATGGCTTGAATCCAAGTGGTGCCGACCACATGTGCGAAGCGGGTATTACCGGAGTAGAAGTAACGATCACAATCCAGTGCCTGGCGACGACGGCCCGGGCGTTTCTGCGCAGACTTATTTCGTGGATAACCGCCACCGCTGGTGCCGCCACGCTGATGTCCACCGAAGCGACCGACAACCTGACCGGGTCGACCACCGGCACCACAGATGGTGGCCAGTGAGCTTACAGCATTGGTATTACCGGTATTATTGGACCAGTAAAAGCCCTTTTCGATACCCAGAGAAGTCTTTGGACGGGTGCCGTCACCCTTGGGTTTAGCCATCCATTCAGCGGCCTGATAGATCTGCTCAACAGGAATGTTGGCAATCTTGGCAGCGTTTTTCGGATCGAACTCATCCTGAGACAGGTTCCATTTCTTATAGTCCTCAAAACCCTTGGTCTGGAATTTTCCCCAGGTCGTACGCCACTGCCAGGGCGTATTACGTGTACCCTGACCAAAACCGGAACTTGACTCCCACTTATTGTTGACCCACTTTTTGATCCACTCGTTATCTTCCCAACCGTTTTCCATAATGACTCTGGCGATCGCACCTAATACAGGTGTATCGGTACCAGGATCAAGCTGGATGAACAGAGCATTACCCCGGTTCTTGGCATAGGCGATACCGGCAGTTTCACGTACATTCAACCAGATCGTCTTCTGGCCGCCATCAATGGCAGGCTTGATGAACTGGTTGAAGATCATGGTCTTGGTTTCATAGGGGTCTGTGCCACAGATCATCAATACTTCAGCATCGCCCCAGTCCTTATAGGCAGGACCGAAGTTGTCGAAGCCGGCATCACGGAAACCCGGTGTTGAAGTGACATTCGCCGGTGTGTCATGCATGGTCCAGTTGGCTGTTTTCATGGAACGACGAGCGAACTTGGAACCGGCGTAGGTATTTTCAACATACTGATATGAGTAAATCTTCATACCATAGGCATTGGCACCATATTGCTTGACGGTGTACTTCATCAAATCAGTCGCCACATCCAGCGCCATATCCCAGGAGACTGGTTGTAGCGTACCGTTGATACGGATCATCGGTGACATCAAGCGATCGTTGGTGGGCTTGTCTGGGTTGTAACACTTCTGGGCGATAGTGCCACCACGGATGGAGGAGTCACCATTGATGTTCACAACCTTTGAGTCTTTGTCAGGAATGACAATAACATTGTGCGGACGCCCCTTATGCATCACGACATTGTGTTGAGTGGGTGCTACCCATGCCTGCAGTGGACCACTGGGAAAGTCGATGCCAAACGCATTCTCAGCAGCCTTCGTGCCGCCATCAGGGGTACCGACCGGCCAGCGATAGACCTTGTAACCACATGCAACGATACAGTAGTCGCAGCAAGTAGTGAGGACTTCAGCGCTCTTCGGCGGTAGAGGTGATTTGTCTTCGGGAAGGTAATATTTTGTTGCCATTGTTTATCTCCTCCTAGCCTTCCATCAGGTTTTCGTTACGGCCAAAAATCAGGCCCATCATGCCGACAGCGTAGATGTCATCACCGTCCAGTTCGAGCAGAACCTGAGGAATACTCTGGTAGGCTTGACCTGATACGATAATGCCATGACGGGTCAGATCATAGGTGGAAAGGTGCAGTGGGCATTGACCCAGTACACGATGCTCACCAACTGCCTGGTATTTACCCGTGAGGTAGCCACCCTGGTGTGTGCAGAGGTAACTGAATCCGACTACATCACGTTGAGATCCGATACCGCCACCTGCTTTTGCACCATCCATCTTCACCACGAAACAACTGGTGTTTGGACCATCATCCGGATAGTTGAAGTCCAGTGGCTTGTTCTCTTTGAGTTGGCTCAGTTTGGCAACCAATTTGCGTGGATAGCCGACAACACGTGCCTTTGCCTGGGCTTGGCCAGGAAACAGGCTGATTGAGATTGTGCTTGCGGCGGCCGCAGCAGAACCTGAATACATCAGGAACTGACGACGATTCAACATGCATTTGCCATGCTCGGCCGCTGTCTCATCTTTTTTCTTCAGATCAGTCATTACTTTGCCTCCTGAGCGGCTTTCAGCTCAGCCATGTTAAACAGAGGAGCATAAGGTGGCTGTTCAGGCTTCTCCATCATGATCTCGGGACCGGAGAATGCCTCAAGAAATGCCACCAGATCTTCCTTATCCTGATCGGTCAGACCGAGAGGCTTGATCAGAGGGCTCTTGTTTTTTGGGAACAGTGTGGTGCGTCCTTCTTCATCAACGCCACCGCGATTGTAGAAGTCGACAACCTCTTCCAGGGTGTAGAAGACACCGTTGTGCATATAGGGTGCGGTGTAAGCGATGTAACGCAGCGGAGCGGTACGGAACTTACCTTTATCCCATTTGTTCTTGGAACGGTAATAAAATCCCCAATCAGATTTAGCTGCACGGTAGCCTTTTTCAGTCTGACCTTTGGCATACTGCTCAAAACGGAATGTGATCTGGGCGAGACCGTCTTCTTCCCAACGTTTATTCGGTGGTACACCGATGTTGTGAAAGTCGAGGTCCGTCGTCAGTTCACCGTTGTGGCAATTGATGCAGCCAGCCTTGCCGTTGAACAGGGCCATACCGCGAACCTGCTCTTCGTTCAATGCACTCTTGTCACCCTTTAGATACTTATCGAGTGGTACTTCGTGTTCACCGGTAGTATTCATGGTGCGTTCGAAGGCTGAGATGGCATGCCAGACATCATCGATAATCGGCCATTCTGTTCCGAATACCTCTTTGAAGCGCTTCCTGTACTCTGGAATGAGTGCCAGACGGGCTTCCATGATGTCATCTTCACCATTACCGGCGACACCGCCCTTAGCCGCTGATTTGGCCTGCTTTTCATTCGATGAAGCAGAACCGGCCCAGAACTGGCGGGGGAAGTAGGCGCTGTTGATAATGGACTGGCTGTTACGCCAGTGAACCGTACCGGGATAGCCACGGGAGAAATCTTCTGCCCAGGCCCAGCCCTGTTCGGGTTCATGGCAGGTGGAACATCCGGTTGATGCATCGCCACCGACACGGGGATCGAAAAATAACAGCTTGCCGAGTTCCACCTTCTCAGGCGTTAATTTGTTATCGGGTGGAATGGGTGCTTTGCCAAGTGGTGCCAACGGGGCAGGCCCTGCTGTTTTCATGGCCATTTTGGTAGCTGACATCTTGGCGGGTGCTGTAGCACTCTCCTGTTTGGCTGCTGTAGCTTGGCAACCTGCAAACAGAGCCGCAACGGCGGCAGCAACCAGAGTAAGAGTAAGTTTCTTCATACGCATGGTCATTACCTCCATTAGTTAGGGACTTCAGTCCAGTTTGCGATGGCTTCATACTCTGCCGGGTAGGGCTGTTTCCAGACATGTTTATCACTGGTTAGCTTGTTACCGGAAAGCGCTTCCAGAAAGGCCACAAGGTCCTTCTTCTCTTTACCGCTTAATTTTAAGGGCTTCAGCAGATCACTCTTGTTGCTGTCTTTACCACCACCCTGGTTGTAGAAATTAACGACGTCTGCAAGTGTCTTGATCATGCCGTTGTGCATATAGGGTGCTGAGTATTTCAGTTCACGCAATGATGGCGTTACGAACTTACCCATGTCTTCGTCTAAGAGCGTGATATTGAAGTAACCCGGATCACGTTTCAGATTCATGTAGTTGGGGATGCCCTGGAACATGGTGAACGCAATAAAAGCCTGGTGATTCATCGGGTCGAGAAAGACATCGAAGTTCTCGGGAACACCGGTGTTATGGGCTTTTTGATCAGTCAGTAAAGGACCGTTGTGGCATTGGATGCAACCGGCCTTGCCTTTGAAAAGCTTCATACCATTTTTTGCGGAGGTAGACATTTTACCTTTGTCAAAGGGTGAGTTGGCTGAAGTCAGGGTCTTCATATATTCAGGGATCGCTTTACGTACAGAGCCGTTTGACGGCTCGCCGTAGCCTGCATCCTTGAACATCTGTACATAGACCGGATCCTGCTTCATACGCTCCTGCATGATCCGCATATCCATGTTCATGGTGTAATCTTCAGTGAGCATCTCACGGGTCATGTCATTCAGGTTGGTACCGATTCGGCCATCCCAGTTCCAAACTTTTTTATGTGCGACATTGATCAGTGAAGAGGCATTGCGGAAATGGCCATTACCGGGATAACCGGGAGAGATAGCCTCTTTGCTGGCATACCCCTTATCCGGTACATGACATGTGGCGCATGATACGGCAGCATCACCAGAGAGACGCTTATCAAAGAACAGGCGTTTCCCCAGTTCTGCTTTTGCATTATTTATTTTAAGCTGCGGTAATTTTCCGATAGCCGGATATTCTGCAGCTTGAGCGCTAAGCGCGACTCCAAACCCCATGACGGCGGCAAGGAGTGTACGCCCTGTAGTGACTCGTACACCCATTGGATTTCCTCCAGGTCAGTTTTACTTTATCGGTGTTCCGAAAGACGATTCAGATCGCTGTAACTTCTTTATTCATAAGCGGTCTGAACCGTTTTAATCACCGCATGAAGTAGGCCAGTTTAGTCGTTGTTTTTTTATTCTTTATAAAACCGTATGTTACAAAAGGTTTAATGATCAGGATCAATTATATGCTGTGAATCAATTGAATAGATCGTTCCAATGCGGTTTTTGAGTTATACGATTTTGTTCAGTTGAACAGTCAAGATGGCTCATGGTGAGCCTATAGAATTATGCGGGTTATCAGTTACCCGCCAGCACGTATTGGATGGCTTCCAGGATGACGGATGAGGGTGTTTGATGAGGGAATACGAAGCGCAGTTCACCCTCAGGTGTAATCAGGTAGGTTACCGCTGAGTGGTTGACTGCATAGCCGAAGGCAGACCCCTCAAGGGCCACTTCGTAGTATTGTGCACCATACAGTTTTGCTACCTTCGCAATCTCAATGTCATTACCGGTTACACCCATCAGATTGGGATGAAAATAGCTGACATAATCATCCAGTACTTGAAAATTGTCCCGTTTAGGATCGACACTGATAAAAACACCTTGTACAGCTTTCAACTCATCATCGCTGAGTTCATTGAGGGCCTGGGTCAGAAAAGCGAGGGAGGTAGGGCAGACATCAGGACACTTGGTATAACCGAAGTAGAGTAGAACCACTTTCCCTCTCAGTTGCTCCAATGAGAACTCACCTTGACTCGAATGCAGGGTGAAATCTCCACCCAGTTCTGCACCATTGAGATCAAGTATCTCATCTTGCTGAGAAACCTCATCCGATGCAGTGGATGAAAATGTGATGAGTAGTGTGATGATGAACAGGGTTATCCGAAACATACTGCCTCAGTGATTCTTTCTACGTTGGTTACTCACTAGCATCAACCCAAGCATGAACACCAACAAGGCGATACCTGCCGGCAGTCCATAGACCTTCATGTTATCAATTTCAGGCGGCAGAACAAGCCAATACCAGGTGCTAAGGGTATGTTTGGACCCAGTCTCTCCATTGCTGCCATCCCAATTGGCGAAAGATATCGGAATAAAGGTACCTTCACTAAAGACCAGGTCGCCATTACCTGAATCACGGGGACGTTTCATCATAATCCGCCATTGACCTTCCTTCCAGGTGCCATTTGCAGTCAGGCTGTTGTCATCCATGCGCATTGCCAGCTTTTTGTCCGGACCACTGCCATCGAGGAGTGCCCCTGCCGGTTCTCTGGCGGGATCAACCCCACCTGCATTCCAGTACCAGATCGTGGTGTTGTGTTTGTTGTCGCCATGTCGATAGAGTGGCTTCTCGACCATGGGTGCCGACATGTAATCCTCTTGGTGAGGAAATTGAATTGCGACAGCATCCGGGTACATCTCAAGATTCTCATCCTGCAGATCGGTAAAATAGTCGATACCGGGCCGGCTTTCAGTCCGGTCGTTCACCTCGAGAAGAAAGGCAATCTCGTTCTGGTTGTAGAGTGTGCGTACTGTGATGGCATCACTCAACGGTGTGAACAAACGCTCATCCTTAATAATGTTCGGCACCAGATGCAGGGTAGTGGCCGGTGCCTGCTCCCAGCGATCATCGCTGATTGAATCGGGTAGTGAATCTTCTACTTTCAGACCGGTTACCACCGGACCATCTTCCGGTTGAGTCGTATTTAAGCGCAGGCTGTAGACATAGTTGGCGATATGCCAACGATCCTCAAGCGTAACAGGATCTTTATTGCCCTCTTCAATGGCTCGGTGTGCAGGCATGGGTGTGCCGGGTATACCGATTGACAGGCGAGTGTAGATTGCCTTGATCGTTTCATCCTGTTCTTGTTCAGCCGATACCGAAGATTGTGTTGCGCGCCAGGTCCAGGGCTTAGTCAGATCCCTAGGCCAGATGCGGTTCCCCCAGTCATCTTCAAGTTTTTTACCGGAGGTGATATTGCCGCGGCCTGAAACACCATGACACTCTTTACATGATTTTATGAAAGCCTCTTTTCCCTTGGCGACTGAATCATCGCTATAAGGGACCTGACCGTTAAGAGGTTCATTGTCGGTGATGATTTGAAAGTCGGTTTTGATATAGAAGCCATCATCATCAAAATCTTCTTCTTCCGCAGATTCAGGTGGCCATGCCTGGGTGATATCAAAGCCTTTGATAACGGGGACCAGGCTGTGGATCTGATCATCAGTCAGCAGTGCCCGCCCTTTGATTCCCCAACCTGGCATGGCTGTGCCTGGCAGACCCTGTTTGATGGTGTTGAACAAATCCTCGTCCCGGGGTAACAAAGTACCGGGTGATGTCTTGTATTTAAACAGGCCAAGGGAAAAATCCCGTGGTTTGGGGTACATGAGATCTGCGGCAATGCCGTCACCGGCGCCGGTTTCGCCATGACAGACTTCACAACGGAGTTTATAGAGATCCATACCGAGCATACCCTTGCGTTTTGCCAGCACTTGATCCTTCATGCCGGTTACCTGCTTGGAAACCGCGGGGTCCCAGATACGGGGTACCTGGCCGTTGTAGTCGAAGATAAAGGTGATGACATGCCAGATCTCTTGTTCGGATAACAGCTCATGCCAGACCGGCATGGCAGAGTTCCAGGGCGTGCCTTCTTTAGGTAATCCGGGTCCACCTGTTGCGATGCGCCAAAAAAGAAAGGCTTCCTGGAGTTGCGGGATAATGGTGGGATCCTGGAAGTTGATGGGCTGTGGATTGAAGCCATGTCCATAGTGCCCTTGGCCATCGAGCAGGTCACCATGACAGTAGAAGCAGTTCTGGTAATAGATGTCACGACCGGCCAGGACAACCTCATCATACTTCTCCCAACCTGCCTGTTCATCTTCCATCAGGGTTGTCAGTATCTCCTCACGGACTGGGTTTTCAAGTGTTGCCAGATCATAGGCATTGCCAAATATTTTCAATGATGCAGGTGGAGCCGGATGTACCTGTCTTAATTCTACCGGGGCATCGTTGCTAGGCTTTACGCTATCGTATGTGGTGTAGCCAACGATCAGTGGGATGATGATAAGAAAGGCCCATCGAACAACTACCTTGTTGTCATCACGCAGGGTGGCAAGAATCGGTGACTGGAATTCCTGCCATTTCTCATCGTCAAAGGCAAAGTAGAGCAGAATCCCAATCAAAGTAATTATCATGTACTGCACCATCAGGGTCTTTGGCAGTACAGGTGGGAAGGCATTGGCAAACAAAAGATATGCGACAATAGCAACAATGACCGCTTGCCAGAATGCCGGAATCTTAAAGCCTTTCATTACTTCTTCTCCAGCAGATAGGCAACGATCATATCCAGCTCTTTGACGGTCATCTTGGCTGCGAAATCAGCTGGCATGGCGGCAGCAAAGCCTTCAGCTATAACGGCATTGGGGTCGACAATACTCTGCCGGATATCCTCCTTACTCAGACGCGTGCCGACATCGACCAATCCTGGTCCTACCAGTGTGTCACTACTGTCCATTGCATGACAGGCATTGCAGGCATACTTGCCGAGTGCCTCTTCGACGGTTGTTGCCGGTGCCGGCAGCGCAGTGGCATCAGAGGCTTTCTGATCCGTACTGGCTACAGATGCCGCATCCTCCGGTGATGGCAGGGCCACAGTGACATCATTGCCGTCTTTGGCTTGCAGGTAAGCAATGATGGCATCCATCTCAATGGCGGAAAGTTCTATCGGTGGCTTATCGATGGCAGGCATTGGCGATTCGCTATCGTTGGTGCCTTTTTTGCCCCATGTAGCAACCACGTAACGGCTCGGATCGAGCATCGATTCAAGCATATAGCCTGCCGCATCTTTGGCCTCTCCCTGATAACGTTGATCAGCGAGTCGTTCATCGCTTAAGGTAACCATATCCGTACCCTGAATATCCGGTGCACGACCGAGTGGGGCAGGTTTATGACAGAGCGTGCAGGTGCCCTTGTTGTTGAAAAGATCCTCTCCCAGGGTGATAAAGTCATCCATTGTGAGGGAACTCAGGTCGACCTCTTTTTCAACCGGGGCCTCTCCTTCCACCTGGGGCAGCAGGTAGGTCACGAATGTAAAAAGCAGTGTTAGCGCTAAACTGAATCCGAGCGTCTTCAACAACACCTTCATACAGCACCTCCCGCTGCAGGTTTGGCCTGTCGTGTGGAACTCAGATTAGCCACCCAGAACATAAACAATACGCAGAGCAGGAATAACACGGTGACAATAGTGATCATATTGCCGGCGTAGGCAATGGTCGGTATAAAATTATCCGGTGAGTTGTCTTTCATCACCGTATAGACATGCCAGTGGGTCTTGACTGAAGAACGGACATAGCCCATCAGTCCCATCAGCCAGGTAAAGGCAATCGGCAGGGCAAAAAGGGCATACTGTGCACGGTCGGGAATCCGCCCCCAGTGAGAGGGGAGTGTCTTGGCATTTCGGAACATCAGGGTATCGAGAATGATACCCGCAATGATCACAACCAGGGTCGAGGCCACCTGTACGACAGATGAACCCACTTTGTAGACGGTGTTGGTGAAGTAGCCGTAATAGACACCCAGAAAGATGATATTGACGATGGCCACAACATAGATGGCCACCATCAGCGCATTACCCATGGGTGCCCAACTCACAGTGGCTACCTTGTCCGATCGGCGGTAGAGCTGGAAGGAGAGAAAGGTAGCCACCAGCATCAGATTAACAGCGACATTCTTGGCCGGCATGATTCCCAGTGGGCCGAGGATGTGGTGGTGACTGCCACCCAGCAGAGAGATCTCAGAAGCGGAGAGGATCAGGGTGTGTGGGGTTACCCAGATCAGAAAGCAAACCACCAGAACCACAGCGATATACTTGATTAGGCCTTTGTAACGGTCAGAACCATCTGTACGAGACATTCCCGCCCAGAGGTAAAAGTTGCCGGCAAGCAAAATGGTGCCGATCAACACCGCTTGCACAATAAATAACCAGGCAAGAATACCGCCCATGGCAGTGATGCCCATTTGTTGGGAGTAAGCATAGATCTCAGCCATTAGCCAGTAGCCGGCAAAGGGGAGTGGCAGAAAAGCGAGGATAGCGATGAAGTTTGAGGTGTAACCCATCCAGTCGTAGTGGGCTCTTCTAACAGGATCGTTGGTACTGAGAAATTTAAATGCCGCATAGGCACCGACCACGGCGCCACCAAACGCTATATTGGCAATAAAACGATGTAGATTAATGGGATTCCACAGGGGGCCTTTCATGATCTCCCAGATATTGCCAACCACTGCACCGACTTCGTTGACACCTGAGGGCGCCATCATGAACGTGGCCCAGGAGTTGGCTAACACCATGATGGTAAGTCCGGATGCGTTCAACATCAGTCCCAGCGAGAGATGCACCCACTTCAGATTGCCATAACGGAAAGCGTTCCAGCCGTAGTAGTAGGTGTAGAGGAAAAAACTCTCAAGAAAGAAGAAAATGGCATAGACCAAAACCTGAGCACCGAACACATGCATCATATAACCCATGAAATCGGGATAGAGTACAAACAACGCCAATGCCAGCGAACCGCCAAAAATAGCGGTGATGGAAAACCCGGTGAGGCTGATTTTCATGAACTCATAGGCCATGTTGTCATAACGCTCATCACCGGTGTAAACACCCAGCAGTTCAATCATCAATACAAACAGAGGGACTGCCAGTACCAAGGCAGCAAAAAATAGATGTAGTTGGGCAAGTATCCAGACAATGGCGCGACTGCTGACACCAATATTAGGGTAGTCACTCCGTGATGGCCTGGGGGCAGCGATGGGTTCTGCTGTATCGCCATCTGCTATGTCGGGAGTGATTTTTGCAATCAGTGGTTCACCTGCCACCTGTACCACCCCAATCGGAGTAATACTGTTAAGGGTAGTGCTCTCTTCCGCCGCTTGAACCCATCCGGATACAAGCAACAGCATGCTTAAAGCAATCCACAATCGGTGTCGCCATCGTATTTGTGTGGATGGTCGTTCAGGCTGATTTGACGGGTGTTTATCATTCATGACCATTATCCTTGCTCACCGGTCAACCGGCGGGTGACAAGTCAGGATTCAGAGGTAGTCCCTGCATACTCATGACGAGGTGATCGAGGCCATAAAAGAAAGTTAGTGCAATCGCAAAAGAGACTATGATCGAAATCAGCATGGAGAGGGTGCTGTTTTTATCGTTTGTTTGCATAGAAGATCGCCTTGTATTAGCCGTGATGGACGGTGACACCACCTGAGTAGATCAGCAACCAATAAAAAAAGGCCAGGATTGCGATCAGTACGGCAATAAAGAGCTTGGCTCCCCAGGAACGACGTTCAGATTCGGGTGATTTGATTTGATCATCATCGGGCGCGTTATTCATACCTCTCTCCAGTTCGCCTCCTGTTATTCCAGATCTATTTTTTTGAGGCGTCTAGTCGAGCAAGAAAGGCAATATTCGGGCCACGTTCAGGGGATTGGTGATTGGGTAGTGATACTGAAATCGATCCCTGTTTATCTTGAGTGAAAAACTGTAGTAGGGCTCTGTAGTTAACAAAGATCAAACAGAATCAACAGAGGATGATCAACAGGGTTGATGCCAAGTCATTGTATCTAAGCATATGCATCTTGACCCTGAACGATCTGTTCAAGATGGCGCCTTACAATAAACTAAATGTTCAATTCAAACCCCTGGTGCTCAAGTGACAATACCTATCATGATTAATTGGCTGGTTTGAAAAGATTCAACTGCCGTTGAACATTTCGTTCTTCATCCATCAACTGTCATCGAGTCTTTGAACGATTCATTCAATTTTGACGGGGAGCAGGCAGACTAAAGTCTTGGATCTAGGGCAAAACATTTTTTTTCGAGCTGGTACAGAAACTGCTTACAGTGATTGACCCGGTATCAAATAAGAGAAAGAAAGAAACTATGAGCCTTCAAAACGAAACAGTCGATGTTTTGTGTGAGTTGCTTGAAACAGGCGATGAGGCAGATCGCTGTTATGCGGCACGTACACTGGGTGTTCTTCGCAGCAACATCGCAGTTCCCTTTCTGATCGAGAGACTCAAGGATGAAGATGTAGATGTCTGCATCGATGCGGCAGAAGCCCTTGGGAGAATCGGTGACGAAGCGGCAGTCCCGGCATTGACTGATTCTCTGCAGAATGACACCAGTGGGGAAGTCTGTTCAATGGTCACGGAGGCATTGGGAAAGATTGCCAGTGCTGAATGCGTGGACCTGCTCTTGAATGTTCTGACGGAACGTCCGGAAGGACTGGAATGGGATGGGGATTGGGATACCTGGTGGGATATTCAGCTGGAAGCTGTGAAAGCCTTGGGAGCAGTTGGTGCAGTGAAGGCTGTGGATAGTTTGGTCGCTTTCATCAACGACGATGCCCAACAGGATATTGAAAATGAGGTATTGAATGCACTTGTGTCGATTTCCGGGGTCGGTCTCGATCAGGTGATTGAGCGAGTGCAGGACACGACTAACAAACGGCTGAGTCGCCGACGAGCTATACATGCACTGGCAGAATCTCATTCACCCAGTTCCACCCGGGTCTTAGGTCGTTCGTTACAGGACGCAGATCCTGAGGTGAGAGCCGAGGCTGCGTTGGCTTTGGCAAATCAAAATGCTGAACGCTATCTCAGTGCACTGGTATTGATGTTGCGTGATCAGAGTGGTGAAGTGCGTGATGCTGCTATAAAGGCGGTGACTCAATTGGCAGGGCAGATCAGAAAATCCACTGATTTGCAGGAGACACTTTTGCCGATGTTGAACGATCCAAGCAGTCAGGTCAGAGCCACACTGCTAAATGTACTTGCTCCGGTCGTTGCGAACAATCCACTCTCGAACGAGCATTACAAAGTCGTCATTTCCAGTAGTTTTGATAGCAGTGCCGAAACAGCTGCGGCCGCTTGTCGGTTACTCGGTGAGAATAGAAATTTAGACGCAATATCCACACTGCTTGAGCATGCCAGAAATCAGGATGGACATCCCATGGTTCGTCGTGAGGCCATTTTGTCGATTGGGCAGTTTGGTGAGATTTCCGATGAGATTATCAATGTACTGATGAATGCTGTGGGTGATTCACAACAACCGGTCAGACTGGCTGCTCTGACAGCGCTTATGTCTTTGGACGAGCAACGTATTGAAACGGATGAATTGACACAAGATAAACACACACCACCCAGACCGCTTTCGATCATTATCGATGCGGTTCGAGGTTCTATACATGTCCCCGATAAAGCAACATCGGTTATTGAGCCAGAGGCTATAGGGAATGTACAACAGGCAGCGGATAATGCCAGTGAGGCTAATGTTCAAAATGGTGTTGTTGTGGAATTTGAAACAGAGGTGGAAACAAGGTTTACAGAAACATCAAATGATTCGGGGATACTCGATAATCCTGTACCTCAGGAGATTGCAGAAACAATGACATTGCCTGATGGTCCAACTCAGATAGTTGAAGTGGGTGATGTATCGCCCGCTATGTCAACTTTAGATGCCATCGCCATGGAAAATGTCGAGTCTATGCTTGATCAGGGCAGACCACAGCAAGCAATGCCCGAGATTGATGAGGCAACACAGGAGTATCTTGATGTTGTAGAGGCGAATAAGGCTGAGATGAAACGAATCCGTTCCAGCAAGCGCATAACGCCTAATCAGGATGTTCGCCGTCTTGGCACCAGGGTATTGGCGGCCGCCAATGACGATAAGGCAATTGAGGCGCTGATTCTGGCATTGAATGACCAGGATGATCTGATTCGTCGGGAAGCGGCAGAAGCAATTGGTGAAATTGCACAGCGTGATCGGGAAAACCCAAAGCTGATGGATGCGGTGGGAACACTTATTACCCAACTCGCTGTGGGTGACTTGGAGCAGAAGATTGTATCGGCTCGCAGTTTGAGTTTTCTGGGTAATCGCTCGGCGTTGGCATCATTGATGGAAGCGCTGAATGACAAACAAGCCAATGTCCGAATAGAAGCCATTCATAGCCTTGCCAGGCTCTCCTGCGATGGCCAGGATCCGACACAATCAGGCCATATGGTTGTACGGGACATACCCTCGTCCAGTGTTGCTCGAAAGCTGCTGGAGTGTCTCGATGATGACAATATCGGAGTTCGGGTAGCAGCAACCAGGGGGCTATCTAAAGTGCTGCCAATAACAGATGACGAAACCTTAACTCAACGGGCGGTTGAACGGATTGTGGCCAGTGTCAGTGAATTCACGGGTGAAGAAGCACGTTTGATTGGGCAAGCGTTACGAACATTTGATAGATCCTTGAGTAACCAGGCATTACTAACCCAGCTTAAAACCGCTGAAAACAGTGTGAAACGAAGTGTGTTTATCGAAATGATTGAAGAGATACTCAACCCAGATCAGGCGCAGCCCGAGCAAGCAGCCTGACAGCAGGATCGAAACCAGGAGAAAATTGTATGAAGAAGTTACTTGTTTACCTCAGCCTGGCAAGCCTTTGTGCCTTGTCGTCTGTGGGTTATGCCGCTGCCTATAAAGAGGGTGCAGTGAGCAATGGGGGCACCATTACAGGTAGTGTGAAATTTACCGGTAAGGATCAGGCCCCGAAAGTATACGGCATCACAAAAGACAACGATGTCTGTGGTACAGGAAAGCGAGAAATCGATTTTGTACGTGTCAGTAACGGTCACTTAATGGATACGGTTGTCTATCTGGAAAAAGTGAAGGAGGGCAAACCCTTTCAATCAGATGTTGGCGATGCCAGCATTAATCAGAAAGGGTGTGAGTTCAGTCCTTTTCTGCAGGTAATGAAAAACAAAAGTAAACTTTCAGCGGTCAACGCTGATCCTATTTTGCATAATATCCATACCTATGAATTGATTCGTGGTGATGCCAAGGGGCCGAAAAAGACGCTGACAAACATCAGTCAGCCTGATCCAGGTACCGTTACCAATACCATTAAAATGAAAAAAGGGCCAGCCATCAAAGTGGAGTGTGATGCCCATGATTTTATGCACGGTTTTGTTTTTGTAGCGAAGAATCCCTATTTCGCCGAGGTGGCTGAAGACGGTAGCTTCAGTATCAACGATGTACCGCCTGGTTCATACACCATCAAGGCATGGCATGGCATGCTGAAGAATCAGAAGGCAAAGGTGAAGGTTGATGCAGGCGGCACAGCAAATGTCGATTTTACATTCAAGTAAGCGATGAATTCCAATCCTGCCATGACCGATAAGTGGGTGCGTCGACTGAGCCTGATGGACTATATGGCCATAGTCGCTGGCATCATCAATATGTTGGTAATCGGTTTTATCGTTGGCTACTGGTTTTTGCAGTAACCCGACCCAAGCGGGATGGGCTGATGCTCATCCCGGTCCGATCGAGAGAGGCATCTACCTTGACTGCACAGGTTCTTACAAAGAAGCAAGCGTCTGATTCACTTTCCGTCTATGAATCAATTCTATTAGCTGTAGACTCCTCTGATCACTCAAATCGAGGCGTCATTGAAGCTGTCGAACTGGCCAGCCGGTTCAATAGTCGTCTCACAGCTGCGCATGTTTATGCGGCAAAACTGCACGATCTGCGATTTCGTCAAATGGAAGGCGGTTTGCCGGAGCAGTTTCGTGAAGAGCAGGAGTTGGAACGGCAGCGGGATGTACACGATGATTTAATTACTCGCGGACTCTCCATCATTACAGACTCTTATCTGGATCAGGTGGATCGTGCCGCTGAAAATGAGTCCATTGCCGTCACCAGATGCTCCCTGGAAGGAAAAAACTACCGTGAACTGGTGAATGAGGCCAATAGTGGTCATTACGATCTGCTGGTGATGGGCGCTTTGGGATTGGGATCTGTAAAAGGCAGTCGTCTTGGCACTGTCTGCCAAAGGGTTTCACGCCGTTCCCGGATCGACACACTCATTATCAAGGACCCTGCCCAATCGTTTAAAGATGGCCCCATCGTAGTGGGTGTAGATGGTTCGGCTAAATCTTATGGTGGGCTGTTGACTGCACTTTCAATGGCGAAGGTATGGGGCGTTGAAGTGAAGGTGATTTCCGCTTTCGACCCCTACTATCACTATGTTGCCTTCAATCGTATTGCCAGTGTTCTGTCGGATGAGGCAGGAGAGGTGTTTAAATTCAAGGAACAGGAAAAACTTCATGAAGAGATCATCGATTCCGGGTTAGCAAAAATCTATCAAGGGCACTTAGCTGTGGCACAGTCGATTGCCAATGATCAGGGAATGGAGATTGAAACAGTGCTCCTCGACGGCAAGCCCCACGAAGTTATTAATCGCTATCTTTCGGGCGTCAAACCATCACTGCTGGTTGTGGGCACTACGGGTATCCATGCGGACAGCGAGTTGGATATCGGCGGTAATAGCGAGTATCTGCTGAATGATGCCACTTGTGCCGTGTTACTGAGTCAGCGAGAGCATCAACCCCAGATCGATCGTCTCGCTTCTGTATCTACCTCCTGGACCCATGAAGCGGAAACACGCATGGAGCGTGTTCCCTCATTTGTTCGCAGTATGGCGCGTATGGCCATACTGCGTTATGCCCAGGAGAAAGGGCATACAGTCATCACTGAAAGTATCGTGGAAGAGGCTACCGCACGACTCATGCCTGGACATGCCGAGCAGGCGATGTCAGAGATTGTTGAAGCCTACGATCGTGGTGAGTTAAAACGTAAGCCCGATGTTGAGACGGTGATACGCTGGAGTGAGGCCGCTACAAAACAACTGTTGAGCATCGATGATCTCAGTTTGCGCGGCAATCTCAGTATGCGGGCTGAGAAAAAGGCTCGTGCAGCAGGTAGTCATCAGGTTGAAGCGATGCATATTCAAAGTTTTCTTGATGAAGATAAACCAGTAAAAGGGGAGGCGTCTGTTGTAACGACCCAACCATTCCTGTCCCCCCAGGATGAAAAGGGCGTCTCCCCACCTAATTTCCATTGGCATGCCTCTGCGCTTGCGCGTTTGATGCGAGTACCACAGGGTTTCATGCGTGATAGTTGCAGACAGCGTATTGAGACATATGCACAACAGCAGGGTGTATCTGAGATCACTCTTCATCTGGCTGAGGCGGGCCTGGCAGAGGCCCGTCAAGCGATGCAAAACATGCAGAGTGACCAACAGTCCGAATCGTCAACTAAAGAAAATACCGGTAAATGTCCCTTTGCCAGCCTCAATATAGCCTCTGCAAATAGCGATAAAACAACCACATCCAATACACCGACATGGACGGCTGAAGCCAAGAACATGCTGCATGGCGTACCGATCGGCTTCTGCCGTGATATGACCATCAATGCTGCTGAATCGATGGCTCGTCATAATGGGGTTAAAATGGTTGATGAAGCCTTTTTCTCCCAGGTACTTGATACCATCAAAAACGGATCTGCGGTCGTCGAAACCGCCATGCAATGGAGTGACGAGGCGAGGTTACGATTGCAAAAGGTTCCCGATTTTGTGCGTGGTATGTTGATACGTGAAATAGAGGGCTGGGCAGCCAGAGAGGGTAAGTCGTCAATAGAACTGGATGCGCTGGATGCGGTCAAGGCAGCGTGGCAGCAGCGAGGGGTGTTCCACCTTGACCCCTCTGATCCCAGAAGCCAAACACACGGGACCACGGGTATCCAATCAGTACAGCCGGAAATGGATGATTCCAATTCGGATCAAAACCAATGAGCAGCAGCGATCTGTTTCTGCTGGCTGTTAACCTGACACGTCGATGTAACCTTGCCTGCTCACACTGTTACATGGATGCAGATACACGCCAGGGTGGCGGCAGTGATGAGCTGAATACAGAAGAGGTCAAGCAACTTCTGAATGAGATCGCCTCGCGCAGTCAAGAAACCATGGTGGTTTTAACCGGTGGCGAACCGCTGTTGCGTAGAGACCTGGAACAGCTGGTTGCTCATGGTAGAGGATTGGGGCTGTCGATGGTTGTGGGCACAAATGGTGTGTTGCTCAATGAAGAGCGGGTCGCGACACTGAAACAGGCAGGTGCCATGGGGATGGGGATCAGCCTGGACTCCCTGGACCCTCAAACTCACGATACCTTTCGTGGTTGTTCAGGCAGTTGGGAAAAGACCCTTGCCGGTATGGACCACTGTCGCAAGCATAGTCTCCCGTTTCAAGTCCACTTCTCAGTCACAGAACAGAATGCCCATGAAGTCGAGTCGATGATCGACTTTGCGAAAGCGGTTGGCGCACATGTGCTGAATATCTTTTTTTTGGTCTGCACCGGCAGGGGAGAGTCGATGTCGGACATTACTCCAGCCCGTTATGAGCAGGTACTCTCTCAATTGGTACAGGCCCAGCAAGAGACAACTGACCTGATTGTTCGAGCCCGTTGCGCACCCCACTTTAAACGGGTGGCCTACCAGGCGAATCCCGAATCCACAATGACCCGGGCTCAAGGTTATGAAGGGGGTGGTTGCCTGGCTGGTATTCACTATTGTCGGATTACACCCGAAGGGGGTGTCACAGCCTGTCCCTATATTCCGGATGAAGTAGGCTCGATCCGAGAGCACGACTTCTGGGAAATATGGGATCAAACCCCAACTTTCGAGCTTCTACGCAATCCTGAACTCAAGGGTAAGTGTGGTCAGTGTGAATTTCAGAAGCTGTGTGGCGGCTGTCGGGCAAGACCACTCGCCATGGGTGGCACCTTGATGGATGCCGATCCTTGGTGCAGTCACTATCCCTCGGGTCAGTCAATTATCGAACCGCTAGATGATAAGCCTGATAGGGCTGTTGTCTGGAGTCCGGAGGCCGAACAGCGTCTGTTACGTGTACCGGGTTTCCTACGTAAAATGGTGCGTAAACGTGCCGAGTCCTATGTCTGCGAACTGGGTGAGCCTATCGTCACCACAGAGCATATGGCCACTTTGGCTGCAAAACGTTTTGGCGATAAGTTTCCAGGTACGCGCCCAGTCTCCATTAACGGTGAGGGAACAGAGACATTCGCGGAGTTTTCCACCAGCGGTCTGGCCTGGACCCAGGAGGCGAAAGCCTATCTGGAGGAACTGCCTGGGTTTCTACGTGAAGGGGTCTTCGCTGTTGCTGAGGATGTTGCACGTAATGAAGGTCGCCTGGAAGTGAATATCAAACTCCTCCATCGTTTGGAGAAAGAGGATGCACCCGGTCGCAATCTCCCATGGGAGCATGCAGCCGAAATACTTCTTCAAGCGTGTCTGCAAGATCGACCGACTCAGGTTCAGCTGTTTGTTAAACCGACCATGGAAGCTGCCGCTGAGCGAGAGGCAAAGCGTCGCGATGCCATTGTTGTTTCCGATGAAGATGTTAAAAAAATCCTACAGACCGGATTGGCTGGTGTGACGTGGGAGAGCGATGCACTCGAGCGTGTTGAGTCGGCGCCTGAGTTTGTCCGTGGGGGTATTAAAAAAGCGGCTGAATTCAGTGCACGCCGTGAGGGACTGGCGTGTATCACTTCGAATGATCTGACCCGTTTTCGTAACCGGGCAATGATGAAAGCGGTACGCCGTATGAAGGGTTTTGGCATGCAAGAGCTGAATTTCGATGCCTTTTCTATTGCCAAACAGCGTGTACCACGTCTGAAAGAGAATAGTCAGGCGGAGAAACGTTTCGCAGAGATTAGACACTATGTGGAATCGAAACAGGCTCCGGATGGCGGAGGACTCGGTCTGTTAGACAGGGAACTGCTTGAAAAGATGAAGGCGGAGTTGCAGCGAAAATGAGTGAGACTACCGTGCTGATTGTCGGTGGTGGTATATCGGGTCTCTCAACAGCCTGGTGGCTGGCACAACAGGGGATCTCTGTTGAAGTCTGGGAGGTGGATGAGCGACCCGGTGGGAAAATTCGCACTACCCGCGAGGCTGGCTATACCACGGAACGGGCTGCCGGCTTACTGGTAAATTTCAGAAATGAAATTGATCACTTGATTAAGCAGACCGGGTTGACCCATCGTAAACGAGTGCGGGATCAGTCCCTTAACCGCTATCTGGTGCATAGAGGTGAGTTGACCCAAGTGCCGATGCTTATGCCCGCACTGATCGCATCACCCCTGTGGAGCCTCTCCGCCAAACTGCGTCTTATGACTGAAATCTTGGTACCGAAGGGGCATCAAGATGATGAGACTGTCTCATCTTTTATTGAACGCCGCTTGGGTAAGGAGATTCTCGACACTGCTATGGACCCGTTTGTTTCGGGAACCCTGGCATCCGATCCGGATCTGGCCGAGGCTCGTTCGGTACTCCCCAGACTCAAGCTGCTGGAACAGCGCTATGGCAGTCTTACCATGGGCATGCTGATCAATCGTCTGCTGAAGCGTCGTAGGGCGAATAAAGCGGATACCTTCTCTTTTGCTGGGGGAATGACTGAACTTATAGAGGTATTGGCGCATACACCGGGAGTGACGTTACGTTGTGGTATGCGTGTGGCGTCTGTGACTAAAATTCAAGACTATTGGCAGATAAAAGCCAGTAAAGGAGGCATGCAACATCAGATCTCTGTACCTCATCTGGTGATGAGTACCCCGGCTGACATCTGTTCCAATCTTCTGACGCCGGAAGACCCACCATTGGGTCAGCTGCTGTCTGAGATTGAGTACGCATCCGTTGTCGTTTTACATGTTGGACTCGATAGCAGCAGGGTCAATCATCCACTGGATGGCACTGGTTTTCTGGTATCTCGTGAAAATAAAATGGCATTCAACGGTAATCTCTGGATGAGCCGACTATTCTCGGAAAGGGCACCGAGTGACAAAATGTTGTTGACAACTTATCTAGGTGGAGCCCGCCATCCAGAGCAGATAGACCAAAGCGATGAACTGTTAACAGAGATCGTCCTGTCCGGACTAAAGCCGCTGCTCGGTATAACAGGATCACCCGATTATATCAGGGTTGATCGGCACGCTATGGGACTACCACTCTATCACGGCCAATACCAAGCACGCTTAGAGAAGATTGAAAACCGTTTGAGGGTATTGCCAGGTCTGTACCTCAACGGAAACTACCAACATGGCGTTTCGGTAAGAGAACGAATGTTTCAAGGTCAACAGGTGGCTCAAAAAATAGCTGTTAAACTTAAATCAGGAGAGCGATTTTTAGCACAGGAGCCATCGCTTGCATTGGCTAGGTAACCAGCAGTGCCGATGGAGAATAGAGAACGTCCACTAACAGGGAATGAGACATCGTTTCGACCTGTCAGATTGATCTTGGTTATCCTATTGACCCTGTTATCGATCTCCATGTTAGCGCAATGGTATGGCATGAATGTCACCATGCCAAGATATTGCCAGTATCCAGGTGATGTGATCGGGCGAGTGCAACAAGTGTTGAATGAAAAACAGCCAGCAGGTGAAGGTGATCGCAAACCCTATGTTATCGCTGCCAGACTGATGTTTCTGGTGCCTCGTTATAGCGATGAGAACCAAGATGACTATATCTTGAGATTACAACAGCATATCGATAAACAATGCCGATAACACACCCACCACCACCGGTTACCCGTTTGGGGCTGTTGAAGGGCTTCATGGTAATTTTTATACCCATGTGCCTGGTGTTGATGATAATCGGGTCCATGCACTACTACACCTTTTATACAACAGAGCGCTCTTCGATAGAGTCGAGAGAGCTGCTCAATGTCGACCTGGCCAAACGGATGATTGAGAAGGATATCGCCGATGTGGTCAGTGATTTGCTATTTCTTGCGGAGCATATTGAACGGAGAGGTTTGCCAGAAGCCTTACCCTGGGCCAGAGAACAGAGAATTTCCGAAGAGTTTAAGGTGTTCGCAAAAAACAAAGGGTTTTACGATCAGATTCGTTACATAGACAATTCAGGTATGGAAGTGGTGCGAGTCAATTACTCACAGGGGGAGAGCAAAGTTGTTCCTGAGCCAAAGCTGCAAAACAAAAGTAACCGCTACTATTTTAAAGAAGCACTGGCTATGGATCCTAGATACATATATCTCTCTCCATTTGATTTAAACATGGAGGAGGGAGAGGTTGAGTTTCCATTAAAACCTGTTATTCGTTTCGGTACGCCGGTATTCGACAGTCATGGAGAGAAACGTGGGATTGTCCTATTGAATTATTTAGGTGATCGGCTAATTCAAAACTTTACCAGTGCCGCTGCCAATATCGCTGATCATATTGAGCTGGTGAATGATGATGGTTATTGGCTGAGCAGTCCGAGTCTTGAAGACGAGTGGGGGTTTATGCTCGGGCATGATGCCCGCTTTCAGAAGAATAATCGTGGTGAGTGGTTAAAAATCATAGAGAGTGATAAGGATCAAATACAGACAGAGAATGGTCTTTTTACCTTTACGACCGTTCACCCACTTGTCTCTACAATGGGAACCACGGTCTCGGTGAAGGATAGAATAGGCATTCTAAACGGGACAGGAAACTATTGGAAAATCGTCTCCCGTGTTTCGTCCCGGGAACTCTCTGCCACGCTTCCGTTTTTTATTCAGAATCATTATGCCCTCTATCTTGCAATGTTACTGTTGGTTACAGGTGTGGCGTGGCTGCTGGCGTATTCACAACAACATCGTCGAGCAGCAATGGCACAAAGAGATTATGAGCAACGTTTCCGGTATACATTAGAGAATATCGAATTGGCTGCAGTAACCCTCAATTTGAAAGGTGAAGTGACATTCTGCAACAACTATTTTCTCAAGATTACCGGATGGAAGAAAAACGAGGTTATTGGTCATAATTGGTTGCAGCAGTTTGTTCCTGATGAGCTGACAACAGAAGTCAGTGGCATTATTCATCGGATGAATGATCCTGAACGTTTTCCGTTGCGCTTTGAGAATCAGGTCAAGGATAGAAACGGTGGACTAAGGTTAATTGCCTGGAACAATACACTCTCTTATGACACCGATAACAATGTAATCGGTGTTACAGGCATTGGTGAAGACATTACTGATAAGCGTAGGGCGGAAACAGATTTATTGAAACTCTACCAAGCGGTGGAACAGAGTCCAAGTGTCGTGATTATTACAAATGATCAAGGTCTGATTGAGTATGTCAACCCAAAATTTACAGAAGTATCCGGCTACGAACCGAAAGAGGTGCTAGGTCAAAACCCACGCATTTTGAAATCAGGTGAAACCAGCCAGGCTGAGTATAAGGATCTATGGAGCACAGTCCTCAATGGGGGAGAGTGGCGTGGTGAATTTCATAATCGTAGAAAAAATGGTGAGCTTTACTGGGAAGGGGCCATTATCTCCGGTATTAGAAATGCAGAGGGGCAAATAACCCACTTCCTGGCAGTTAAGGAAGACATTTCTGAAAGAAAGCGGCTTGAGGCAGAAGTTGAGCAACAACATAGAGATCTTGCACGCTCTGAAGTATTGGCTGCGATGGGCCAGATGGCAAGTATGATTGCCCATGATCTTCGTAATCCACTCTCGTCAGTAAAAATGACACTGCAGATTCTGGGAAAGCAACTGGATAAGAGTGTAGATACCGAAGTCAAAGAACTTTGTGATACATCGCTTGAGCAGATCCGCTATATGGAAGAGATCCTCTCGGATATGCTTACCTATTCACGACCGGATGCGCTGAAACTGGAGTGGCTGACAATCGATAAGATCATTGATATGGCGATCAGTCTTTCCCAGCGTAGTATTGATGAATACAAGATTAAATTGATTACCAACTATCATCCGGGTTTACCTACTCTGTATGCCGATGCTACCAAACTGAGACAGGTATTTTCCAATCTAATATCCAATGCAGCCCAGGCGACACAATCGAACGATAGTCCAATGGTTGTGGTCGATGTGATGTTGGAGCTTGGTATGGCGGGTACAGCAATCCGGATCGAGATCTGTGATAACGGGTGTGGTATCAGTAAAGCGGAAAGAGAGAAAATATTTGAGCCCTTTTTTACTACACGGGCAAAGGGTACAGGGCTTGGTCTGGCTATTGTCAAGCGCATTCTTGATCAACACCAGGCAACAATATCCGTCACCGAAAATACACCTGCCGGTAGCTGTGTAACCGTAGTGGTACCAGTCAGACATCAAGTCACCATCGATGAGAATACCGAGATCGTACAGGAGCGTGTCTCATGAGTAAGATACTGATAGTTGATGATGATGATGCCAGTTGCCGAACCCTGCAATTTCATTTGCGAAGCCAGAATCATGATGTTGAAATTTCCGGTAGTGTTGATGAAGGTTTGGCAGTAGCGGATTCATACCATCCTGATTTACTTATTCTTGATATACGCATGCCCGGTCGTTCAGGACTTGAAGGGCTTCCAGGCTTTAAAAAATTATTACCTAGTTTGCATGTGATTATGATTACAGCATTCCATGACATGGAAAGCACAATTGAAGCCATGCAACTAGGCGCAGAGGATTATATTCATAAACCGATTGATATTGATGAACTGGATACATCTATTTCCCGGCTGTTAACCACTACGGGTGAATCGGAAAACCTGTTTATCTCTACAAACTCTGAAAATATCGGTGATACCTTGAGTATGGTTGGACGCAGTCGTGCCATGAAAGAGATATTCAAAACAATTGGCTTGGTTGCTAAGAGTCCGGCAACAGTTTTGATAACTGGTGAGTCGGGCACAGGCAAGGAGTTGGTAGCGAGAGCCATTCACCGTTCCAGTCATAATCCCAATGGTCCGTTCGTGGCCGTCAACTGTGCGGCATTGGTAGAGACATTGCTTGAATCAGATATGTTTGGTCATGAAAAGGGTGCCTTTACCGGTGCAGTGGTTAGGCAAGAGGGGAAATTCTCATTAGCGCGTGGTGGTACCATCTTTCTGGATGAGGTAGGAGAGCTTTCGCCCGGTATGCAAGCCAAACTATTGCGAGTTATACAATATAAGGATTTCACCCCTCTGGGAGCCAAGCAATCACAAACAACCAATGCTAGGCTGATTACAGCAACCAATGTGGATCTCGCGGAAAAGGTCAACGAACGGACCTTTCGTGAGGATCTTTTTTATCGGCTGCAGGTTGTCAATATTCATCTTCCGCCCTTGCGTGAGCGTAAAGAGGATTTGATGGATCTCATACAGACCCTTATGGGTCGTATCAATAAGGAACTGCATCGTAATATCACGCATATCTCCAAGGAGGTTTTAGAAGCGTTTGAATACTACGAATGGCCTGGCAATGTACGTGAATTGGAAAATGTTTTAATGAAGAGTATTGCCTTGTCCCAAGGTGACTCTTTGACCAGGGATCAACTTCCCGAACCCTTGAGAGAAGAAAAAACTGCCTACTCAAATCAACATCGAAAGAACAAGCCTTTGACTGAGCAAAGCCTTGAAGATATCGAGCGGGTACATGTCAAACGTGTTCTGGAAGCAACCGGCTGGCATAAAGGTCAGGCGTGCGAAATACTGGGTGTTTCCAGGCCAAGATTGCGACGGCTTATTCGTCAGTATGGATTGATCTCACGTGATGATGTAGAGATCGATAGTGAAATGAATGAAGATGCCTAGAACTATTATTTGCTATTCGACTTACGATCCAAAACTTATCCTCATACCCCTTCAGTGACTGGTAAGCTGCTTACCAGTTGAGTCCTCTGCAAGAAGAATTAAGTACACATTTGATTTCTTACTTGCATTGCATACTTAGATAACTAATTGAAATAGAAGAATAAAACAGTATGGCATGACTGTTGCATTCTAGGCGATAAGTGCGAAACGACATAGATACATCGCACATCTGGCTTGTTCGACCTGGAGGAGCACGGTGATGACCGAAACCTTTTATGACGTGATGCGACGACAGGGGATCACGCGTCGCAGTTTTCTGAAATTCTGCAGCCTCACAGCCTCCGCTTTGGGGTTGGGACCCGCCATGGTGCCCCGCATAGCCGATGCGATGGAGACCAAACCTAGAATCCCGGTACTCTGGTTACATGGTCTTGAGTGTACTTGCTGTTCAGAGTCATTTATCCGCTCTGCTCATCCATTGGCAAAGGATGTGGTGCTGTCGATGATCTCTCTTGATTATGATGACACCATCATGGCTGCTGCCGGCCACCAAGCTGAAGCGATTATCGAAGAGACGATCGAAAAATATGACGGCAACTTCATCCTTGCCGTGGAAGGCAATCCCCCACTTGATGAAGATGGCATGTACTGCATCATTGGCGGCAAGCCCTTTGTCGAGCAGTTGAAGATGGCGGCAGAACACTGCAAGGCGATCATCTCATGGGGTTCCTGTGCATCTTGGGGTTGCGTACAGGCGGCCCGTCCCAATCCGACCCGCGCGACGCCGGTTCATAAGGTCCCGGGCTTGGCCAACAAACCGATTATAAAAGTACCGGGATGTCCGCCTATCGCCGAGGTCATGACAGCGGTGGTTACCTACATTCTGACCTTTGAAAAGTTCCCCGAACTGGATCGCCAAGGGCGACCGAAGATGTTCTACAGCCAACGTATTCATGACAAATGTTATCGCCGTCCCCATTTCGACGCTGGTCAATTTGTCGAGGCTTGGGATGATGATTCTGCACGAAAGGGATACTGCCTCTACAAAATGGGATGTAAGGGACCTACCACCTACAACGCCTGCTCAACCATCCGCTGGAACGGGGGACTCTCATTTCCTATTCAGGCCGGTCACGGCTGTATCGGTTGTTCGGAGGACGGCTTCTGGGATAAGGGATCTTTTTACCAACACGTCACTGACACCCATCAGTTTGGCGTTGAGGCCAACGCCGATAAGGTCGGCCTGGCTGCTGCAGGTATCGTCGGTGCAACAGCCGCTGCCCATGCTGCTGTCACTGCCCTCAAGAATGCGCAGAAGAAAGGAGACCAGGATCAATGAGCACCAAGACCACGCCTAACGGTTATAAGCTGGACGATTCCGGTCAACGTGTCGTCGTCGATCCAGTGACACGCATTGAAGGTCATATGCGCTGCGAAGTGAATGTAGATGAAGAGAACATCATCCGTAATGCAGTTTCCACTGGCACCATGTGGCGCGGACTGGAGGTAATCCTCAAAGGACGTGATCCCCGGGATGCCTGGGCCTTCACCCAGCGTATCTGTGGTGTCTGCACCGGCACCCATGCTTTGACCTCGGTACGCGCAGTGGAGGATGCACTCAGGATTGAGATACCGGAGAATGCCAACTCGATCCGTAACATCATGCAGTTAACCCTGCAGGCCCATGATCATCTGGTGCATTTCTACCATCTGCACGCATTGGATTGGGTCAATCCGGTGAATGCACTGAAGGCCGATCCCAAGGCGACATCTGAACTGCAGCAACAGGTTTCCCCGAAGCATGCCAAATCATCACCCGGCTATTTTCGCGACATCCAAAGTCGTTTGAAGAAGTTTGTCGAGAGTGGCCAACTGGGACCGTTTAAAAACGGTTATTGGACTAACCCTGCCTACCTGTTGCCACCGGAAGCGGACCTGATGGCGGTGACCCACTATCTGGAAGCCCTCGATTTTCAAAAAGAGATCATGAAGATTCGCACCATATTTGGTGGCAAGGATCCCCATCCCAACTGGCTGGTGGGTGGTGTGCCTTGTCCGATCAATGTGGATGGTGTCGGTTCGGTGGGAGCGCTGAATATGGTATCTCTGAATCAGATCTCCTCGATTATCGACAGCACAAAGGAATTTATCAAAAATGTCTATATCCCGGATATTCTTGCAGTTGGACAGTTCTACAAGGGTTGGCTCTATGGCGGCGGTCTGTCGAGTACCAATGTGCTCTCCTATGGCGATATTCCCGACCGGGCGAACGATTACACTGCAGCCAATCTGATGATGCCCAGAGGCGCCATCATCAACGGCAATCTCAAGGAAGTGCACGAGGTCGACCTGCGCAATCCAGAGGAGATTCAGGAGTTCGTACCCCACTCCTGGTACAACTACCCGGATGGGGTGAAAGGACTGCACCCCTGGGACGGCGTGACAGAGCCAAACTTCAAGCTGGGTCCAAACGCCAAAGGCAGCAAGACCAATATCGAGCAAATTGATGAGGACGCCAAGTATTCCTGGATCAAGGCGCCACGCTGGCGAGGTCACGCGATGGAGGTGGGTCCGCTGGCTCGCTACATCGTTGGCTATGCCAGCGGCCATGAAGCGATCACAGAACAGATCAACTTCGTACTCAAGACCCTGGATGTGCCGGTTACAGCGCTCTTCTCGACCCTGGGTCGAACCGCTGCACGCGGTCTGGAGGCCGACTGGGCTGCAGACAAGATGCGTTACTTCATGGATAAGCTGATGGCCAATATCAAAGCCGGAGACTCCTCCACTGCCAATGTGGATAGCTGGGATCCCTCCAGCTGGCCGAAAGAGGCCAAGGGGGTTGGATTCAGCGAAGCGCCCCGTGGTGCCTTGGGACATTGGATTCGCATCAAGGATACCCGTATCGACAACTACCAGTGCGTAGTGCCGACTACCTGGAACGGTTCACCACGTGACAGTGAGGGTAACATCGGCGCCTTCGAGGCCTCTTTGATGAACACCAAGGTGGAACGTGCTGAAGAACCGGTTGAGATACTACGAACCCTGCACAGTTTCGATCCCTGTCTTGCTTGCTCCACCCATGTGATGAGTGAGGAGGGGAGGGAGTTGGCTGAGGTGAAAGTACGCTAGCTGAAGAACTTTGAGTAATGAGTTATGAGTTTTTAGTTGATGCGATTAACGCATGAGTGAAATTTGATTGCTTCTGTATTGTGAGTACAGAGAATGATGGTGAGGATTTGAAATGAAAAATATTGCGATGGGATTGAGTGGAATGGGTGGTCTATTGATGAGCGGTCCCCTGTTTGCGCATGCGGGTGAGCATGACTATGCGGGATGGCTCTCAAGTGTTGTGCACCTGCTGGCGGAGCATGGCTATTTGTTGTTTGCCATTGTCGTGGGTGGGCTGGTTTTCAGACAGGTGTTTCGTGTCCGAAACTGAAGGTGATCTCTTGGATCGTGAACGGTGCGGCAGGGCTCACACCCTATGGGATTGAAGTCGATGTACGGTTCTGCGCTTTGTAGGGTGTGGCCCTGCCGCACCAACAAGTGTTGACCTGACAGCTTCACCTAAATCCAGGCAAAGGTCGAACATGGCCGACTTAGGAGAGACTCTTATGCAGACAACCATTAAACGAACCGCTGTTTATGTCTACGAGGCACCTGTCAGGCTATGGCATTGGGTCAATGCGTTGGCAATAACCGTACTTGCAGTGACAGGTTATTTCGTAGCCAATCCATTGCCGACCCTGCCGGGTGAGGCGAGTGACCACTTTCTTATGGGCTACATACGCTTTGCCCATTTTGCTGCTGCTTATATCTTTACTGTGGGGTTTATCGGTCGGATCTATTGGGCCTTTGTGGGTAATGAGCATTCAAGAGAGCTGTTTCATCTACCTTTCTATCGTCTCTCATTTTGGAAAGAGCTGTTACATGAGGTGCGTTGGTACAGCTTTATGGAGAGTGAGCCGAAGAAATATGAAGGTCACAACCCATTGGCCCATCTCACCATGGTTGCGATTATCACGATAGGGGGAATAGCCATGGTATTGACCGGTTTTTCCCTGTATGCGGAACAGACAGGATTGGGAAGCTGGCAGGATCAGCTGTTTGGTTGGTTAATACCTTTGGTTGGACAGAGCCAGGATGTACGTTTATGGCACCACTGGGGTATGTGGGTCATCGTTGTGTTTGTGATTATTCATGTCTATGTAGCTATCCGCGAGGATATTGTTTCACGTCAAAGTCTGATCAGTACCATGATTAGTGGTTGGCGTATGTTCAAAGATGACAGGCCCTGATCGGGTGTAGATATTCATTCTCTCTGGCGTTACCAGGGATGGTTTCTGCGCGCCAACTTTTGAAAGCGCGGCCCCACCGCGCTTTTTTTTTTAGATCAAATTATAGAAATGAAGTTTGTAGTATCAGGGCCTGTGCTGGTTTAGCTTGCATGCTGTTTTCTTTGTGCCTGAGCCACAGAAAATCGCTCCATAAGATAATCGAGCAGGGCGTCGAGTGCCGACTCAAGCCCCTCTTCGTTTCTCTGTTGCAATGCCAAAAGCAGCCCTTCATGAAAGGCAATAATCTCGCGTCGGTCTTTCACATATGAGACAACCATATTGGTTATCGGGACCAATGCTTCTATGATGCTGTACATAACAAATCGGACCATGCCATTGTTCGATGCATCCACCAGCCCGCGATGAAAAGCAACATCAGCATCACAAAAGGCTTCATCGGAAAGTGCAGGGTCTTTTTGAAGCTGTAGTGCGGTTTCCACATCCTGTATCTGCTCCTGAGAGGCATTTACCACAGCCAACTTAAGACAACCGCCTTGTAGGGTTCGCCTGGCTTCAACAATCTCTTCTATATCCAAAGCACCTAGACCGACCAGAAGCGTGGCGGCTCCACTGAGGGATTCCGCCAGTTCCGCATGGGTCGGTTGATTAACAAAGTTTCCTCCTGCAGGACCACGTCTGGAACGTACCAGATTTTGCGCCGCCAGCCGCTTAAGGGCTTCGCGAACGGTAGCGCGGGAGACGCCATAACGGGTTGCCAGTTCATCTTCTGTGGGAAGTCTCTCTCCAGACTTGAAACGACCCGATACAATGGCGTTTCGTAACTGTTCAGCAATCTGTTTAGAAATACTGCTTTTAATGATCGCCTGTTCCTGCATGGTTCTACTCACATCTCGTTGAATGGAGTTATCCTAACATGAAATATTAATGTTTGACTTCTATTTGTCAGACAAATAGCATAAAGCGCTAATTTATCGGAGGATATTCAATGTCTAAGACCTTCCCTGCTTACCTGGTTTCAAAAACAGACAGTGGCCAACTAACTGAATTAACAGAAATTACATTGGATGATCTGATGGATGGTGATGTGACGGTCAAAGTGGATTATTCTGCCCTCAACTACAAGGACGGACTTGCACTGACGGGTAAAGCACCGGTAGTGAGACGCTTTCCTCTGGTACCTGGTATCGACTTTGCCGGTCGTGTTGTGAGCTCAAAACATGGAGGATTTAAGGAAGGCGATCAGGTTGTATTAAATGGATTTGGTGTGGGTGAGGTCCATTCGGGCGGTTTCGCCGGTATGGCCCGTGTTAATGGAGACTGGCTGGTCCCCCTGCCGCAGGGATTTACAACGCGTCAGGCAATGGCAATCGGTACCGCAGGTTATACGGCTATGCTCTGCGTGATGGCACTGGAACAACACGGTGTGGCTGCGGATGACGGAGAGATACTGGTGACAGGTGCTGCGGGTGGCGTTGGCAGTGTTGCAGTTTCGCTCCTATCCCGTCTGGGCTATCGAGTGATTGCTGCGACAGGAAGACCTGCTGAGCGGGACTACCTGCTCAGCATAGGCGCCAAGGATATTCTCGATCGGAATGAGCTGAGTGGTAAGGCCCGGGCGATATCAAAAGAGCGCTGGGCCGGGGCCATCGATGTGGCCGGGGGCAATACCCTGGCGAATGTCCTGAGTCAGATCAACTATGGGGGTGCCGTCGCTGCCTGTGGTCTGGCTGAGTCAATGGACCTTCCTACATCAGTGGCGCCTTTCATCCTCCGTGGTGTCACCCTCTATGGGATCGATTCGGTGATGGCACCTATTGAAAAGCGCCAACAGGCATGGGAACGACTAAGCAAGGATCTTGATCTTGATCTGTTAGAAACCATGACAGTGGAGACCCCTTTTAACGATCTGCCAAAGGTAGCTGAAGACATCCTTGCCGGACGTGTACGCGGTCGTACAGTGGTTAAAATCCCCTAGTAGGATTCTGGACTTCATCGAAATGATGAGTAGTGTTGTTACGGGGCAGGCACCGATTGGTCAGACCCTATTTGTCTCCAGAGCCACAGGTCAGATATTGTTGTTAAATTGATTGAATGGACCTGATGCATTAAGAATTTGTGGTATATAGTCAACCTACTTTAATCTATAATAATATTCATCTGATCTTACGTATTATCAAGCATCGTTGTTAGTCGGTCTGATAAGCTGGTTGTGTATCTGAAGAGCTGCATTATTATCAATAGGAATTGTTTGATTATTCTTGCATGTGTCAGCGATAACCAATCAGAGGCATCGTGGTTACAGGCGAATGGAAATCTGCAAATCTAGTCAGCACCAACGATAAGAGTGCCTATTTCGAGGATAGCAGAAATGCCTGTGCAGATGTCAGCATTGCATCATTTCACTTGGTCACCCCACCTGCCATTGGAAAATGAACTGCTCGACAAGCTGGTAGACCGATTACTGATAATGTATACACTGGTAGGTTCTGTAGCATTGATGTTTTCAGTGCTGCGCGCAAGCTCCACCGGATGGCTCAATCTATACACATTTCATATCGTTCTTTACAGCGGTATCGTGGTAATTACATTACTACGTCAACAACTTTCCTCCCACATCAAAGCGATCACCTTAGTAGCAGTCAATCTCATTGTTGCGATGATTGGATACTACTCTCTGGGTATGATAGCGGCGGGTGTATTCTTTCTACCGATTGCCGGCGTCATCCTGGCATTGTTTTACAATCGATGGATGCTGATGACGTTTGTCATTTTTTCACTGATCTATTTGAGCTTCATCGCCAGTGGTTTCATAACGGGAAAACTGCAGATGGTGGCGAGCGCTGATGAGTTAATGATGACTTCCAGCCATTGGATTGTCTACGGTGTCAGTATGGCAATATTTTTACTGACAACCATAATGACAATTGTCGGTTACCGGTCAACAGTTGTTGACCTGGTGAACACATTGGAAGGTCAGCGTGATGAGATTACACAATTGGCCAATCATGATGAGTTGACCCGATTACCAACACAACGTTTGGCAAAAGACCGGTTGCAAATGGCACTGTATCGTGCACAGAGGTCAAATCAAAAAGCAGCCATACTGTTTGTTGACCTAGATGATTTCAAGAAGGTTAATGATACCTTTGGTCATGATGCCGGTGACCACTGTTTGCGAATTATAAGCGATCGACTGTTAAGTAATATTCGGGCCGAGGATACGGTTGCCAGAATTGGTGGTGATGAATTCCTCATAATTATTGAAAATCTGGCCAATATCAACAGTGTTGCAACACTGGCCCGGTTGTTAATAGATAATCTATCAAAGCCCATCTCCTGGCGTGAGCATAACTTTACTGTTGGCGCGAGTATCGGGATATCCCTGTTTCCAGATCATGGTACTGATGGTGAAGCACTCAAACGGAAAGCCGACAAGGCAATGTACAGTGTTAAAAAAAGAGGTAAGAATAATTACTCTTTTGCTTAGTCGGTGACAATGGTTAGATTTGCAATCATTTACCAAGTATAAAAAAATTGGCATCATCCCAGTAGTGACAAACTACTGTCCAGAATAAATTATATTGACCAGTGCCCGGATTTAGACCTATCGTCTGGTATGACTATCTATAATTCAACCACAAAGTCCGAAAAGTCTTTGTCTTGTTCATCAAGAGATTGGTGGGGCAGGGCCCCACCCTACGGTCTATTTCGAGGTACAGGCCGGAATCCACTAACCTACCAAATCCATTGAGTAGCCGATGAAAAAGAGAGATAAGAAACAAAGGAAAAAGCTCAAGAAGAAGGAGAAGCTTAAGGCATCAGGTGCCTTAGGGCAGGAATCCAGTATCCATGATTTGAAGCGGAAGATTAAAAAACTGGAGTCAGAGCTTAAACGCCGTGAAAGAAAAATTGATGATCTGAAAGATCAGATCAGGGATGTGGAAAATAAGAAAAGCAAGAAAGGGAAGCGACAAAAGGGTGGAAAAGGCGCTACAAAATTGCTGCTGGCACAACAATCAACCAGAGTCGGTATTGCACAAAGGGATGCCTGGCGGCAGCATGGATTTCTGCGCCATCGATACGAATACCATATGGAGAGCGGAAAAGATAAGCGTACTGCTCGAAACCTTGCAGATAAGGATTTAAGAGAGAAATTTGGGGAAGACGCAGGCTATTCGGAAGAGGAATTGGAACATATCTTGTCCTGACTAAACCAATATAAAGCCCAGCCATGTAGTCATGGGTGATGATAGTGACCAGCAAATAGGTTAACCGCCTAACTTGGATTATTATCTATACCTAACTGTATTGGATCGAGGCTCGATATTGAGTAGGCACTATCTCAAGCGGTGAAGCAGTGCCCTGTGTCGGTGATGGTGACCGATCCCGATGGCGTATTAAATTGTCAATAGCACTTTCTAGTTGCCTCGCAGGGCTGTGAATTTGTTCAAAGCTATCTTTTTAGCAAGCCACAATTGTCGGAGGAGATCTCTGAGATGCTTCAATCGGGAGACTGCAATCAGACCATTTCCTATGAATAACGGCTCATGTTGCGTTGTATCGTCTTATCGAAATAGAAACCAATGATGATTGTCTCTGACTGGATTCGTAAGCATGCCTTATCGCTGGAGTTATGGTTTATTCACCGAACATCATTTCTCAGTAATTTTCCCCTGTTACGGATTCTTCACCGGCATATCACTGCAGATATCAGGGTTCTCGATTCAGAGGGAAATGCAGGACTCGGATTCAGTGTCAATTTCAAAACACCCTATCTTCATCTCCCAATTCATGTGCAAAAATCCCAGGTCGGTGATGTGGATGCAGGACATAAGTTTCTACCTGCTGCATTCCGGTTTTATGATTGGCACTCCTGGGCACATATCGAAGGCAGGGTTGAATGGCACGGAGAGTGCCGAATTGATATCAAGGGGGAGGGCGTATCCTTCATCACCGGCTTCAGTTACTGGAGTCTGGAACCACCCGCCCCTCAAGAGACTTTTGGCCTCAGATTGGCAGAAGGTGTCGAAGGAACCGCCAAGATTCTGTGGGATCAGCTTATAGTCCGGGTGAAATTCGCCCCTCTGTACTGGATGATTGAACCGAAAAACAGTAGCCATAATGTCGTCGCGATTAAAGATACCGAGCTGGCCATGTTGATTGTCTCTTTGTCAGAAATCGGTAGCGGCAACCAACAAGTGTATAGCAAGGCGCTTGAGCGTTTGGAAGAGTGGGTAACATTAAAGGCTCAACGGAAAGGCACCGAACAGGCGTTGTTGCATTTCCTCATTTCTATCAGGGACTGGGGGCCCTTAGGTATGGAGCCATTATATGCAGGCTTAAAAGAGGTTATGGAGCGACTGCCTTTACCGGATAAAGAGAGAATCCTGTTCGATTTTTATGCTGATAACTGGGGCGTTCGGAATAATCGGAATGGCCGGTTACTCACTGTTAAAATCCTACAGGCGTTGTCGACAGAAAAGGCGCTTTTTACCCTTACTGCAATCTCCAAATATGTGAAAAACCAGGCCGTCTCGTCTGAAGAGTTGGCGGTGATTCAAGCAGCAGTCGATGCTATCGGCAAAAAACTAAGGAAACTCTGAGCCACCCTTTCATTCAGGAAAGTCAGCTTTGATTCGAGCTGTCGGTCCATGCTCATTTCATGTCGGATAAAATTTACATGCTACTATGGTTATACGCAGATAGAAAAATTTAATAGTTTGGCGGTACGACGCTGACGAATTAGGGCATTTGTCGCTAAAAAAATACCATTTTTTTTAAAGCGCTTTATTAACAATGCGCTATCACTTTGGAGGTAGAGATGGGCACAACCCGTGACATAGTGGTACTGAGTTCGGTACGCACAGCCGTTGGTGGTTATGGCGGTTCACTAAAGAGTATTGCACCCTGTGAATTGGCGGCAACCGTTATACGGGAGGCCGTGCAGCGAGCTGGGGTCGATCCCAGTACTGTCGGACATACAGTATTGGGAAACGTTATTCATACTGAACCGCGGGATATGTATGTATCTCGGGTGGCATCGGTAAACGCCGGTTTACCTGTCGATACGCCTGCTTTTACCCTGAATCGCCTATGTGGCAGCGGTCTCCAGGCAATCGTCTCCGCCACCCAGCAGATTGAAACCGGCCATTGTGATATAGCGGTCGGTGGCGGTGTTGAGTGCATGAGCCGTGCTGGTTATACCTCAACCAGCCAGCGTTGGGGCGCGCGCATGGGTGATAGCGCTATGGTAGATATGATGGTAGGTGCACTGACGGATCCCTTTGAGGGTGTGCATATGGGTATTACCGCAGAAAATATCGCAGAAAAGTGGGGAGTAACGCGGGAGGATCAGGATCAGCTGGCGGTCGAAAGCCATAGACGTGCTGCGGCCGCATGGGAGGAGGGGCGTTTTAAGGAACAGATAGTGCCGATCGAGATCAAGTCCCGCAAAGGTACGATACTGTTTGAAAAAGATGAGCATTTTCGCGCCGATGCCAATATGGCAGGAATGGCCAAGCTTCGCCCCATTTTCAAGAAAGATGGTACGGTAACTGCCGCAAATGCCTCGGGAATCAATGATGCGGCATCTGCGATTGTATTGGCGGCAGCGGAGACGGCTGAGGCGAATGGCCTCAAGCCGATGGCTCGACTGGTTGGTTACGCTCTTGCGGGTTGTGAACCAAAATATATGGGTATAGGTCCGGTGCCGGCGGTCAAGCGTTTGCTTGAGGATACCGGTATGTCGATAAGCGACTTCGATCTATTTGAGGTCAATGAAGCATTTGCTGCCCAGGCCTTGGCTGTCGTTCGAGATCTTGATCTGCCTATGGATAAGACCAACCCTAATGGTAGTGGCATCTCGCTGGGACATCCTATTGGAGCAACCGGGTCGATTGTTACTACCAAAGCGATCCATGAACTGCATCGTACCGGTGGACGTTTCGCGCTGGTTACCATGTGCATTGGAGGTGGTCAGGGGATCGCAGCGGCCTTTGAGCGAATGTAATCAAATAATATACCAACAACCAAGAAGAGGAGACTATCAATGGGACGTGTTGCATTAGTGACTGGAGGAACCCGTGGGATCGGTGAGGCTATAAGTGTAGCCCTGAAAGGGGCGGGTTATACGGTTATCGCAAATTACGGTGGTAATGACGAGGCGGCGCAAGAGTTCACCGGACGCACCGGCATCCCTGCCTTTAAATTCGATGTCAGCGATTATGATGTCGTACAGGACGGCATTGCAAAGATCGAGGAGGAGTTTGGTCCGATCGAAGTACTGGTTAACAATGCCGGTATTACCCGTGACGGCACCATGTACAAAATGAACTTCGAGAAATGGGACAAGGTCATACAGACCAATCTGGCCTCCTGTTTCAATTCCTGTCATGCGGTTGTTGGGGGTATGCGTGAGCGGGGATTCGGCCGCATCGTCAACATCGGGTCTGTCAATGGCCAGGCGGGTCAGTACGGGCAGGTAAATTATGCTGCGGCAAAATCGGGTATCCACGGCTTCACCAAAGCACTCGCTTTGGAGGGTGCCAGTAAGGGCATCACGGTCAACGCCGTCGCGCCCGGTTATGTGGCAACCGACATGGTGCGAGCTGTGCCGGAAGCGGTATTGGAGAAAATCATCAAGACTATACCGGTCGGTCGTCTTGGTGAACCGGAAGATATTGCGCGTTCGGTGTTGTTCCTCGTTGCCGACGAGGCCACTTTTATCACAGGTTCGACACTCTCCGTGAATGGTGGACAGCATATGTATTAGTGGTTTGGTTTTATGAATACTCCCGGGTCTGCGTAAATGCAGACCTGGGGAGTTTCCGCTCAGTCATCGAGCAAATTCAGGCAAAAAAACGAGAGGCTTATTCCATAACTTGACCGATATCTGAAAATTTGGTCGTTAATTAGGGGGAAATGGTGACTGCCATCCCACTGTTTTGGATAATTGTCGTGTACGATAAAAAAATAAAGAATTCATCATTTTAAAAATCTTGAACATCACTCCTCCACAGTATTGCTCTGGTGGGGTTTTTAATACCTATAGGTCAAACCATAGTTCTAACAGCTATTTGGCATTCATGTTTTTATGGCGTGCTATTTAGTAAAGATTGAATAATGGTGCGACAAAATGTAATTTTCGGATATTTCATTATGCTTAGTAAAGTACCAGCCCCGATAAACGATAACTATGCGATTGATATGCTTATCAAAAAAGCTATAAAGAATAGCCATATTGGTAGCATGAAGTATTTCATGAGGAAGAAGGCGCTTAAAAAGTCATACGCTGATTCCCCAAAGTAAACTAAATAATCCTCCGCTCTCTCAGTATCCCCCGCTTCTTCAGTGGGCAGGTTGATTCATCTGGGTCATGAACCGTCCAATAGTTTCTGTGTCGAGACAATCGCTTCCAGCGATATGTTGCTATTCGATTTATACTTCATGAGGAAAACACTCCATTTTCTTATTCAAATTCGAACTACAGAGTCTTTCGAAGAGAGAGAGCTATGAACCACAAACCATCCTTGTGGCTAACCATATGCCTATTGGCAGTATCCTCACCGTCCAGTGCTCTGGAAGAGGTCGGCGCAGAGATTCTGAGTACCTGTTTGAGTGAGCGGCAGGCATTAATGGGCGATCCCACTGCAGCTGTTCGTTACGGTCTTTGCCTCGGTTATTTAAAGGGGATAGCCGATGCCCTCAATGGAAAAAAGTTCTGTATATCGGAGACGGGTGAGACAGCGATTATTACCCAGCGCCTGAAACAGGTTTATATTGGCTATGCACTAGAGCACAAGGATGCCCTGAGAAAGCCCGCTATCCAGACTGTCGTTCCTGCCCTCGAAAATGCGTTTCCCTGTAGCAGATAGTTGTTATCCTCAAACCCTGGTGGGGATAACTAAAAACCTAAGACTTCCCACATTCTTTGCCGGTCTATTCAGCTCGAACAATTTTTTCGTAACTTCTGAAGGTGGTTTGACCATAATGACTCAATCAGGATACATAAGAATTTTCACCAGCAACTTGCTGCTTGCGGTGTTGTTTCTCATATCAACCCCTTTATCTGCAGACTGCATGAGTGATCCGAGAGGCGATATCTATTGTGGTGCTGGAGACTGCGTAGTCAACAACAAGGGTAGGGTCTGGTGCTCTCGGTACTATAATGGTGATGCAGCAATTACGTTATATGGCCAAGTACTTTGTGGCAAAGGCCAGTGTGCAAAAGGACTAGATGGCCAATTCTTCTGTTCGTCAGAGATTGGTGGTGCTGTCCTGCTAGATAGCCATGGACGTGTACGTTGCTATGGTAGTTGTGAGCCTGCCACTGCAGACAAATGCGAAAATACACGTGCAGACTATTCAGGCCGTTAAGTGTTCAGCATGCTTTAAGTAACGCCTTTGGTGTTTAGATAGTTCCCCAGGTTTTTGTCGCTGTTGGAAACATGGAAAAGAAACCAATCAGATGAGACATCGTAGTCAGAGCAGAAAGTCGGATATCTCCCACTTGAGACAGCCGCCACAAGATTATCTAGATGCTGGAGTAAAACTTTGTGCTCATTCTTGTGGTTTTCACTACCAGGGAAGTCATATTCATTCATATACCGCTCTTCTGTAGAGAAGTGCAAGTGGGTGAAATCGACCAGCTCAATCAACAGGCCCTTTAATATAGATTTATCACGGCACTCTTCTACTGCAGTGTGAAGATTATTGACAATTTCAAGCATCTTCTGGTGTTGAATATCTATTTCGCCGACATTCACACTATATTCATCGCACCAGCTAACGATTGGCATATTGTTCTCTCAGTTGATTAAAAAAGCTTATTGAGTCACATTCCAGGTGGATTTGAATATCTGCAGCACCACAATTTATTTTGTATAAGTTCGAGCTAATAAACCAGCTGATTTACTCCCTATTCAGATAGGCTTTAGCTTGATGTAATGGCGATGAACCAAGTAATAATCTTTTTGATGGTGTTAACGCAAAACAGATTCACTGGTACACCTGCATCCAAGGATTATGATCTATTTTTAAAAAAAATCACCCCTATCGCTGATAAGAGTTTTTCCACCTGAAAGTGCAGGTGGAAGGTTCGATTGGGAACTGACATGCATTTCGATGGTGCTGATATGCAAAGTCACTTACCTATCTAGGGGGTGTCGTAAAGTTCAGCGTTCAATTCCTCTCCTCGACCTCAATTAAACTATATCATACACCCAATATGGATAGTGATATTCCAATTGCAATCATAACTGGCAATTAAGTTTCCATGACCCCTATCTGATCTGTTGTTGATTTGAGATAATTACGATGTAAAACAGGAGGTAAGCTGCCTGTATTGTTGTTGGCGCGTGGTTTGCACAGCATATTGCCAACCGTTAGAGATACCAATACTGGAGCCGGATTATGACAGAAGCACCCAATGTGCTGATTCTGGGGATCGGCAATCTTCTTTGGGCCGATGAAGGATTTGGGGTGCGAGCCTTGGAGGTATTACAGCGCAACTATCAGTTTCCTGACCATGTACGTCTATTGGATGGGGGTACTCAGGGGATTTATCTTGTTCAGCATATTCGTGAAGCGCAGATCCTGGTGGTTTTCGATGCCGTGGACTACGGTCTCCCGGGAGGCACACTGAAACAGGTGGAGGGTGAAGAAGTCCCCAAGTTTATGGGTGCGAAGAAAGTAAGCTTGCACCAGACCGGGTTTCAGGAGGTGCTTGCCATGTCTGAGATGCTTGGAAACTACCCACAACATTTACTGTTGGTGGGTGTGCAACCCGTTGAGCTTGAAGATTATGGGGGGAGTCTTAGGGAGCCGGTTCGAGCTCAGATAGAACCCGCGATTCAGATCGCACTCGCCTATTTACAAGATTTTGGTATCCAGGCAAAACGACGCGAAATACCCTTGCGCCCGGATACGGGATTGCTGGGTTCGATCTCTGATATACAGCGTTATGAAGCCGAGCGGCCATCAGAGCAACATGCCTGTCGTGTCGGTGATGCCAGAGTGCTGGAGTCGGATCGGTTCGATCTGGCCTACCGACCGATCCAGATTGAAGAGGATGCCATTCATGTGGATGTGGATGCGCACCTCGATAAATACAGGGGCATCTGATGTGCATCGGTGTACCGATGCGGGTGATCTCCACCGAGCCCTATTTTGTTGTATGTACAGGTCTGGGTGGACAACGTCGGGTGGATCGCGAGCCACAACTGCCCTTACATCTTCGGGCGCCAAAGTAGCAGGAGACTCCTATGCCTTCACCGCTGATCAGAGACCTTATCGATAATAAAGGTGTCGCCCTGATCGATGAACAGACACTGGAAAGGTTCACCCAATCCCATAAGCAGAGTGTGCTCTTTTTTACGGAGAACCCATTACAGTTTCCCGAGAGTAATGATGTTGCCGTGGTATTGCCGCTATTGATGGAAGCATTTGCTGATCGTCTTCAGGTAGCGGTTGTAGATCGTCGCAGTGAACATCAGCTTCATGCCCGTTTTCCTTTCAATGGTTGGCCGGCTCTGGTAATGCTCAGGGATGGGCAGTATGTGGGTGCCATATCCCGTATGCAGGACTGGGATGTCTACCTCACTGAGATTGAGCGTCTACTGACTACCAAGCCGTCCTCAACACCCACATTCAAGGTGCCTGTGGTGAGTGCAGGCAGTCACAGTCAATAATCTGGGTAAATCTGTTACTGCAAGTTTCAATCAAAGGTTCCAATGTATAAGCGGAGAAACAAATAACATGTACGAAATCAATCTGCCTGTCTCTGTCAGTGGGCCTGGTTCACAACCTTCAGAGGAGGATGGGACGAGCCTCGATATTCTGCAGTTGCCTGATGAGATGTCAACCTTCGCTATGCCGGAGATGCCTGAACCGGACCAGCTGGTCTGTGTTGAAGAAGGTATGTCTGCTCTAGCAAAACTTGATGGGATTTTACAACAATTGGCCAAGGTCAAGGATGTACAGTCAGTGTTTGTAGATATTACCGATTTGGATAAGGACAACAGGACCCTGGTCGATCAGGTTTTGGGTGAAGGCGAAGTGAGTATGGTCTATCGGGGCAGTCAATCCAGCGCCAGCATACAAGAGTCGGTCATGGCGGGTATCTGGCGGGTTAGATATTTCGATGAACAAGGTCAACTGACCAGCGATACAATCGAGGTGGCAAGCGTGCCGAGACTTTGTCATCGTAATGTATTCAACCACGCCGCACACCGTGTCGAGACTCATCGTGAGTCGATTCCACAAGGTGTTTTAAATGCGCCACCATTACTTGCCGAAATCAATGACAAAGTTGCTGAATACCGACCTGGCAGTGAGTCTTATGTTATCAACCTGACACTTTTGCCTCAGACTGAAGAGGATCTGGCATTTCTGATTGAACGCTTGGGTAAAGGCCCGTTAACGATACTCTCCCGCGGCTATGGCAACTGCCGTATTTCCAGCACCGCTGTTGAAAATGTCTGGTGGGTGCAATATTTTAACTCTCAGGACAAAAACATTCTCAATACACTCGAGATAGGTGGTGTGCCCACTGTAGCGGCTGCGGCAAAAGAAGATATCCAGGACAGTGCTCAGCGACTGGATGAGATCATGGATGCCTACCGGTGAGTGCTCCCTTTTTCGCCGGTTCCTATGGAGGGGATGACGACAAGCTCAGTCATGAGAGCCGCCTGGAATGCAAGATATGTTGGTATATCTATGATCCGGCAGTGGGTGACGACTATTGGCAAATACCGGCCGGGACATCCTTTTCGCAACTGCCGGCACATTGGAGTTGTCCCCATTGTGACGGTAAAAAAAATGATTTCATGATAGTGGGGGAAGAGCAATGATTTGTCCTGACTATCTCATCGAAGGTCTGGAACAGCAGTTTCGAACTATCGAGCAGCAGCGCATGGAGGGCTTACCATTACTCAATAAAGCCTTGCGAGTTGAAGCGGTCAGTTTTTGCGAATGGAACGGACTTTGTCTCGGTGTACTGATTACACCTTGGTTTATGAATTTGATGCTGATACCGGATGAGGGAGATACCTGGAGCGATATGCAGATTGGCGACAAACAGCTTCATCATCTACCGTCGGGTTCCTATGAATTTATTTTGGGTGAAGAGGAGGGCATCGGTCGCTATCAGATGTGTTCGCTCTTTTCACCCATGTTTGAATTCAGCGATCAGGTAACTGCCGTGGCGGCTGCAGAAGCGGCGATGGATGGACTGATGAATGAGGCACATCGTGATACGATCTCGACCTGTGAAAACGAAATTAACCGACGTTGGTTGGGAGAATCTGATGATGAAAAGAGTAGTCAGCAGAGGATCTCCGACAGTAACGATCAAGCCCTCGGTCTGAGTCGGCGTTTGGAGCAATCACTGAGTCGTCGTGATCTGTTGCGTGGCCCATTCCAACAGGATACCGATCAGTGAACATCGAAGGCAAACTTCGGATTGAGTTACATCGTCAGGAGGAGAGCATCAGTCAGGTTCGGATTCTGTCGAGCCGTCCACTGCAGTTACCACGCCTGTTCGAAGGCAAACCGGTAGCGGAACTGCTTGCTATGGTGCCTATGCTCTACAGTGTCTGTGGCACGGCTCAAGCCTGTGCTGCTGTCCAAGCTTGTCGTCAGGCGATGAGCCTGGATGTGGAGTCTCAGGTTGTATTGGCCGAACAGATGTTGGTGACTGTGGAGACAGCCCGTGAGCACCTCTGGCGGATTCTTATCGATTGGTCGACCTTTGCCAATAAGCCAATTGATCGTCCTTTGGTCGCTTCGCTCTCAACACTTATACCAACAGCGAAAAGTGCCTGTTTTGCAAAGAGTGATCTGTTTACCCTCAAACCTGCGCTACAGTTTGATGAAAAGAAGTTTGTTTCGATCATTGAGCAGATTGCAAACACTACGTCCAATGCGGTTTTTGAGGAACAGCCGTCTGTCTTGTATGCCATGTCCAACATAGATAGTTTCAATCATTGGCTTGATGTGACAAAAACATCGTCATCAACGCTACTCCAAGACTTAAGAGACCAGCAGACAGGGCACTTGGGTGATGGTGGGATGTACCCATTACCCGCTATCGACCCTCAAGAAATGAGTCAGCGTTTGGCGCAAGCGGATGCTGACTATTTTATTGCAACACCAGATTGGCAGGGTGGTAATTATGAGACCACACCATTAACACGCATGGCTTCTCACCCACTTCTCCAACAGCTTGTACAATACTACGGTTTCGGTCTGATGACGCGCATGATGGCCAGATTGTTGGAGTTGGCTTCGATTCCTGAAGCGCTATATCGGCAAGTGCAGACATTGGTCGGTATACAAGGGAATACTGAAAATGCAACGTCAGAGTTGATTGAGCAACAAGGGCTGGGTGAGGTTGAAGCTGCAAGAGGGCGTTTAATACACCGTGCAGTACAACAGGACGGTATTATTAAAAGCTATCAAATCCTTGCACCAACCGAATGGAATTTTCATCCACAAGGGGTGGTAGCCAGAGGATTGCAAAAACTGCCTGCAGAGAATTTATCCTTTTTAAGGCAACAAGCAGATCTCTTCATCAATGCAGTCGATCCTTGTGTTGGCTATCAGCTCGAGATTGTTTGATGCATGAGATGTCACTTTGTGAGGGTGTGCTGCTGGCATTAGAGGAGAATGCCATCAGCCAAGGATATAAAAGGGTCAAAACCGTCTGGTTGGAGATCGGTGCTTTATCAGGTGTCGAACCGGAGGCGATGTATTTTGGTTTCGATGTGGTAATGAATGAGACCCTTGCGGATGGTGCGAGGTTGGAGATCATTCATCTACCTGGTGAGGCCTGGTGTATGCAATGCAGTCAGTCTGTTCAGGTGTCGGCTCGTTATGAAGCTTGCCCTGAATGCGGCAGTTATCAACTGCATGTGACAGGGGGGGAGGAGATGCGGATTAAGGAACTTGAAGTTGATTGATTAATTCAATATTCAAAATTATTGACGAGGTTATTATGTGTACAGTTTGTGGTTGCGGTGAAGGTGACACACAGATCGAAGGTCACGATCATCAACATGATCATGATCACAGTGAACATCACCATCATGGTGAACAACATGGACATACACATGATTACGGTCATGGACCGGCTCATGCTCATGCACCGGGAATGACTCAGTCCCGTATGGTGCAGATCGAGCAGGATATTCTCAGCAAGAATAATCAATATGCTGCAGCCAACCGGCGTTATTTTCAGGAGCATGGCATCCTGGGACTCAATCTGGTCTCCAGTCCCGGCTCGGGTAAAACAACCTTACTGACCCGTACCATCGACGATCTACAACCAGACTTTGCCATTACCGTCATCGAAGGGGATCAGCAGACCACGAATGATGCTGAACGGATTCGTGCTACGGGGGTGAAGGCATTACAGATCAATACAGGTAAAGGGTGTCACCTGGATGGCCATATGGTCGGACACGCCCTTGAAACGTTGAAACCTGAGGAGGGGAGCCTGTTGTTTATCGAGAATGTCGGTAACTTGGTCTGTCCAGCTGCCTTCGATCTGGGTGAGGCACACAAGGTGGCGATCCTCTCTGTCACTGAAGGAGAGGATAAACCCCTCAAGTATCCCGATATGTTCCATGCTGCCGATCTGATGTTGTTGAACAAGATCGACTTATTACCCTATCTCAGTTTCGATGTGGAGCGCTGTATCGCCTATGCGCAGCAGGTCAATCCACGTATCAAGGTAATACAACTGTCAGCTACAACAGGCGAAGGGATGCAGGCCTGGTATCAATGGATTGCGGCAACACGTCAGATAGTATTGGTCGGACACCCTGCATTGGCAGTATAGGGGATGAACACGAACCATTTTTGGAGTTATTAATTATGTGTTTGGCAGTTCCAGCAAAAATAGTTGCAATCGATGATCTGGGCGAGAACGCCACAGTGCTGTTAGGTGAGGTGAAAAAGAGCATCTCGCTGGCCTTGGTCGATGATGTACAGGTGGATGACTTTGTGCTCATACATGTTGGCTATGCCTTGAATAAAGTCAGTGAGGAGGAGGCGGAGCGTACCCTGCAACTGTTTGCCCAGGCGGGGATGATTCGATGAAATATGTTGACGAATTCCGCCAGCACAAACTGGCCAAACGACTGTCTGCTGCAATTAAGGATGAGTCAGATCCATCGAGGAATTATAACTTGATGGAGTTCTGTGGTGGTCATACCCATGCCATCTTTCGCTATGGGGTACAGGACCTGATGCCGGATAATGTAAAGTTTGTACATGGTCCTGGCTGCCCAGTCTGTGTACTACCGATCGGGCGTATCGATGAGGCCATTCACCTGGTGGAAGCAGAGGATGTTATTCTCTGTACCTATGGGGATTTACTCAGAGTGCCTGCCAGTGGACGTAATAGTCTGATTAAAGTGAAAGCAGCCGGCGGCGATGTGCGTATGGTCTATTCCACTCAAGATGCCCTGCGTATCGCCCGAGAAAATCCTGATCGGGAGGTGGTGTTCCTTGCCATCGGCTTTGAGACCACAACACCGCCCAGTGCCGTGGCCATCCAACAGGCGAATGCAGCGGGGCTGAAAAACTTTTCACTATTCTGCAATCATGTACTGACTCCTGCAGCGATCCAGAACATCCTTGAATCACCTGAAGTGAGAGAGATCGGCTCTGTCTCTATCGATGGTTTTTTCGGACCCTCCCATGTCAGCTCCATAATCGGCAGTCGTCCCTATGAATTTTTTGCCGAGGAGTTTCAGAGGCCGGTGGTGATCGCAGGCTTTGAACCCCTGGATGTGATGCAGTCGGCTTTGATGCTGATCCGTCAGCTCAATGAAGGGCGATACGAAGTGGAGAATGAATATACCCGAGTAGTAAGCCGTGAAGGGAATCAAAAAGCGCAGCAACGGGTGGCGGATGTCTTCGAGCTACGTCGCAGCTTTGAGTGGCGAGGTCTTGGTACGGTTCCCTACAGTGCCTTGAAGATTAAAAAAATGTATCAATTATTCGACGCAGAGAAGCGCTTCACCCTGCCTGTCTCCCAAGCCAAAGATGTCAAGGGATGCGAATGTCCCTCAATCCTACGGGGCGCGAAACGGCCGACGGACTGCAAGTTGTTCGGCACCGTTTGTACACCGGAAAATCCCATGGGTTCCTGCATGGTCTCATCAGAGGGTGCCTGCGCCGCTTACTGGAGTTATGGACGTTTCCGTCAGCCAGTGCAGCAGAGTGCGTGATTGGCGTTCATTTGCGGAAAAATAACAGATCTATTCAATGCACTAGCAACTACGGAGCCAACAAATGAGTGCAGTGGTTAAACGTTTCCCATTACGCCTCGATACCCATGGTGGCAGGATCGATATGACCCATGGCAGCGGCGGCAGGGCAATGGCCCAATTGATCGATGAACTGTTTGTCAAACACCTCGATAATGCCTTGTTGCGCCAAGCCAATGATCAGGCTGCCTTTGATGTAACAGCCGGTCGCATGGTGATGAGTGTGGATGGTCATGTGATCTCTCCTCTGTTCTTTCCCGGGGGTGATATCGGATCACTCTCAGTGCATGGCACGATCAATGATGTGGCTATGTCGGGTGCAATACCACGCTATCTCTCAGCAGGCTTCATCCTTGAGGAGGGATTCCCGCTGGCCGATCTGGATCGTATCGTTGCCAGTATGGGAAAGGCCGCAAATGCGGCTGGAGTGCCGGTGGTGACCGGTGATACTAAAGTGGTGGAGAAGGGCAAGGGAGACGGTGTCTTTATTACCACCACAGGTATCGGCGTGGTACCTGAAGGCGTTCGGATATCTGGTGACCAGGCGCGTCCCGGTGATCAGATTCTGCTCAGCGGCAGTATCGGTGATCATGGTGTGGCGATCATGTCCAGCAGAGAGAATCTGGAGTTCGAGACCAGCATAGAATCAGACTCCGCATCGCTGCATCGATTGGTTGAGAAGATGGTGGCCTGTGCGCCATCTATTCACTGCCTGCGTGACCCGACCCGTGGTGGGGTTGCGACGACACTTAATGAACTGGCGATGCAGTCTCAAGTGGGGATGCGGCTAACCGAATCGGAGATACCCGTAAAACCTGCCGTGGCATCAGCCTGTGAACTGTTAGGACTCGATCCCCTCTATGTGGCCAATGAAGGCAAACTCATCTGCATCTGTTCAAAACAGGATGCAGAACAGTTACTGCCGGTCATGCGTGACGACCCACTGGGCCGGGAAAGCCGGATTATCGGTGAAGTGGTCGAGGACCCGCATCACTTTGTGCAGATGGAAACCCTGTTCGGTGGCAGCCGTGTGGTCGATTGGCTGTCTGGTGAGCAGTTGCCGAGGATCTGCTGATGGTCTGTCGTTACGCTGAAACAATCAACCAGTATGAGACCCCACACATGACAGACAGCAACTGATGCGAATCCTCTTTCTGACACATGCCTTCAACAGCCTGACCCAGCGTCTCTTCGTGGAGTTGCAAGAGCAGGGTCACGAAATCTCTGTCGAATTCGATATCAATGATGCGGTCGCATTGGAAGCAGTCACCCTCTACCAGCCAGAACTGATCATTGCACCCTTTCTCAAAAGAGCGATTCCTGATGGGATCTGGCGTAACACCACCTGTTTCGTGGTTCATCCGGGAATCCGTGGTGATCGAGGTCCATCGGCACTCGATTGGGCCATCCTGCAGGACTTACCAAAATGGGGTGTGAGCGTGTTGCAGGCCAATGCCGAAATGGATGCAGGAGAGATCTGGTCGAGTGTTGAATTGAAAATGCGGAAAACGAGTAAAGGCAGTCTCTACCGCAATGAGGTGACGGAGGCTGCTGTGAAGGCTATCGTGCTGGCAGTTGATCGTTATACCGACAAGGTGTTCCGTCCTGAGCCATTGAATCCCGATGATTCTTCAATTACCGGGGAGTGGCAGCCGTTGATGAGACAGTGTGACCGTGCTATCGATTGGCAACAGGACAACAGTGGCGAGGTGTTACGCAAGATTCGTAGTGCAGACGGATTCCCTGGTGTTAAGGATGAGTTCTTTGGCCGTGAACTGTTTCTCTATGATGCCAGGCCGGAGCCTACTCTGCAGGGAGAGCCCGGTGAAGTCATTGCCCGCTGTGGTCCAGCCATCTGCCGGGCGACCCATGATGGTGCTGTGTGGATAGGGCACCTGAAAGACAAAGCGACAGAACATGCATTCAAACTGCCGGCTACGCAGCTGGTGGCTGATGAAGTTGCAGGATTGCCCGAGATAGAAGCAGATGAACGGTCGGGTTACAGGGAGATCTGGTATGAGCAGCAAAATGGTATAGGGTACCTCCACTTTCCTTTCTATAACGGTGCAATGGGTACTCGCCAGTGTATGGCGTTGTTAAAGGCCTACAAACAGGCAACACAACAGGATACCCGGGCAATCGTGCTGTTTGGGGGCCCCGATTACTGGTCCAATGGGATGCATCTGAATCTTATCGAAGCTGCAGAGAGCGCAGCCGACGAATCTTGGCGTAACATCAATGCCATCGATGATCTGGCATTGGAAATCATCAATACTGACAGCCATCTGACCATAGCCGCACTGCAAGGTAATGCAGGTGCAGGTGGGGTCTTTCTGGCACGGGCAGCCGATGAGGTCTGGGTGAGGCAAGGGATAATCCTGAATCCCCACTACAAGGATATGGGGAATCTCTATGGCTCAGAATACTGGACCTATCTATTGGCCCGTTATGTAGGTGAAGAGCACGCCGCAGTCATCATCGATAACCGTCTGCCGTTGAGTACCCGTCAGGCTGTCGAGTTGCAGTTGGCAGATCGGGAGATCAAACAAAGAGGGGATGAGTTTATATCCCAGGTTCGCTTGCTGGCGGAAACGGTGATTCGTACCCCAGCCTTTAGAGAACGGCTACATTATAAGAACGTGCGGCGACAGGCGGATGAACAGACAAAACCCCTCTCCCGTTATCGTGAGGAGGAACTGGAGCAGATGAAACGTAACTTTTATGGGTTCGACCCCAGTTATCATGTGGCTCGTTATAATTTTGTGCATAAGGTGCCAAAGTCACGCACCCCTCTGACTATTGCCAGCCACCGCCGTATGGCCTCTAAATGGAAGCGTGTCTCATGAGCAGTCTACCTACCGTATTAATTGTCGATGATGAAGTGCGTGGTCTTGAGACTTTACAACGTATACTGCAAGATGACTTCGATGTTCAGATTGCGGAGAACGTCAAGCAGGCAACAGAGATTCTGGAAAACGAGTGGGTACAGATCATACTCTGTGATCAACGCATGCCGGATATCACGGGTGTGGAGTTCCTCAAGCAGGTTCGTGATCAATGGCCTGAAGTTATTCGCATGATTATCTCCGGCTATACCGACTCGGAAGATATCATCAGTGCTGTCAATGATGCGGGGATCTATCAATTCATCACTAAACCTTGGCATCCGGACAGCTTGATTCTGTTGCTGAAAAATGCAGCTGAGTTGTTCGATCTACAGCGTAAGAATAAAATCCTTTCCATTGAGCTGAAAATGTCTCCCACCCGTTTGCAGGCAGCAATGGACAAGAAGCGCAAACGTTTACGTGATGAATATCAATGCGAAGATCAGATCGTACGCAGTCCACAAAGCTGTATGAATCAAGTTTGCGAAAAGATTCGACGCGTCTCCCCCTATGATGTCTCTGTACTGTTGACCGGTGAGTCGGGTACCGGCAAAGAGTTGGCAGCACGTGCTTTGCACTACAACAGTACCCGTTGGGATCAACCCTTTGTCGTTGAGAACTGTGGTGCATTACCTGATGAGCTGTTGGAGAGTGAACTGTTTGGTTATAAACGTGGTGCCTTTACCGGTGCGGTGGAGGACCGGGCAGGCCTGTTTGAGCGGGCCAGTGGTGGCACCGTATTTCTGGACGAGATAGGAGAGGTCTCTCCTGCCTTCCAGGTGAAGCTGCTCAGAGTGTTGCAGGAGGGTGAAATCAGACCGTTGGGTAGTAGTCAAACCCGTCAGGTCGATGTCAGGGTGATTGCTGCCACCAACCGTGATCTGGAGCAGGAGGTCAGAGAGGGCCGCTTTCGTGAGGATCTCTATTATCGATTGGCTACAGTAACCATTCACCTACCGGCCCTGCGTGAACGTAAAACAGATATCCCGCTGATCGCCAACAGCATACTTGATGCGGCCATTCAGCATTTGGGTAAGCGGGTTGATGGTTTCAGCGCAGAAGCGATCGCCTGCATGCAGGCCTACCATTGGCCAGGTAATGTACGAGAATTGCAAAATGAGATCCGACATATGTTGGTGATGAGTGACATGGATGAGATGGGTGCTGAACTGCTTTCGCCCAGGGTGTTACGTGCAGCACCGGAAGGGGATGAGGCGGATCTGCAAACCATGGGTGTACTTGAGGGATCGTTGAAAGAACGTGTTGAATCCCTGGAAGCGCGTATTCTGAAAGAAACCCTTATTCGTCACCGCTGGAATAAGAGCCAGGCGGCAAAAGAGTTGGGTCTCTCACGGGTTGGATTACGCAGCAAGTTGGAGCGTTACGGTTTGGAAAAGGTTGAGCAACTGCGAGATCAGGATGAGCGGGATGTGGTGGGGTGACAAACTAACCTGTTCTTACCCCATTTCTATCAGGTGGATTCCCGAAAGAGAAAGAATAGGCCGCTAATGAACGCCAATTACCGCAAATTTCTCTACGCTGTGGAATGCTTACTTGAAACACTGATGAACAGTGTATGTGGTGCTGTTTTCAGAATTTAGAGGTTCGGCAATCTGATCGATTGAAACCGGGTTATCAGCTACTGTATGCATGGAGAAATGATTTGTGTTGAATTCGCAGTGATTCGCGTTCATTTGCGGCCAATTAATGGTTCTACCCATGACTGAAGCAGTAGTGGTTTTCTTTTTCAATACACTCTATGAGTGGAAGAATCATTTAAAAATCGATTCTGATAGCAGGCTGTATTTTTTGGATAAGGAGATAATGAAGGAACCATGAAAGCAGACAACAGAGAACGTCCGAATATCAGCCTCATCGATGAGGCCGGGGTGGGCGATCCGTTGCAACTCACAGAGAGCACGGAGAGCGCCTGGATCGATGTCATTCAGAAGATGGATAAGGTCTATGCTGATCTGGTTCACTACCAGGTCGAGTTGGAACAGAAGAACGCTGCTCTGGAAGAGGCGCAGCAGTTTATCGGTAGTGTATTGGAGTCGATGACCGATGCACTCATAGTTTGTGATATTCAGGGTCGTATCCAACAGGTCAATCGTGCCTTGGAAAGATTGAGCGGTAAGCAGGAGCGGGATCTGTTGCAAAAGCCGATCAGTGAGATTTTCAGCCTAGACTCACAACCTTTGGTGGATAGTTTCCCGGAAAAATTGGGCAGTGACTCGATTGTCGATTGTGAGGTCAGTCTATCGGATACAGAGGGTAAGTCTGTGCCCCTGGCAATGAACTGTTCATCCCGGTATGACACCAATGGACGTCTGATGGGTATGGTACTGATCGGACGTCCGGTGGGGGAACTGAGACGCGCTTACGAACAACTCAACATGACCCATCTTGATCTTAAACAGACTCAGCAACAGTTGGTTCACTCAGAGAAGATGGCTTCTCTTGGCCGGCTGGTGGCGGGTGTGGCCCACGAACTGAATAATCCAATCAGTTTCGTGTTTGGCAATATGCATGCTCTGAAGCGTTATGGTGAACGCATCAATAATTACTTCACCGAAGTGGGGAAGCACCTCGATCCACAGCGCCATAAATCGTTACGTGAAGCTTATAAAATCGATCGTGTCGAGAGCGATATCGGTCCCTTGATAGAAGGGACACTGGAGGGTGCTGAACGAATCAGTGATATCGTGCTCGACCTGCGAAGGTACTCCAGCATCCAGAAAGAGAGTCCGGAACCCTTTGAACTGACCCAGGTGATACTGACAGCGACTCAGTGGGTTATCAAGGCCTGTCGGGAGAACCCCGAGGTGGAATACCAACTTCCAGAATCACTGATGGTGACCGGCAGGCAGGGACAGGTACACCAGATTCTGGTCAACCTGGTGCAGAATGCAGTTGATGTCATGGAACAACAGGCCGGTGCAGCACTGACTATAGTGCTTGACACAGACGGGGATAACGCCTGGATCAAGGTACATGATAACGGGCCGGGTATCCCTGAAAAAGATCTACAGAAGCTCTTCGATCCCTTTTTTACCACGAAGGCAGTTGGCAAGGGAACCGGGTTGGGCCTCTATATCAGTTATGGTCTTGCCCATGATTTCGGTGGTGAACTGCGAGCCAGGAATCATCCCCAGGGCGGTATGGAATTTACGCTTCAGCTACCCCTGAATGGAAAAGTGCATGAGTGAGTCCAAAGCACAGGCATTGAACCTGCTCTGGCTTCAATCCGGTGGTTGTGGTGGCTGTTCACTTTCGTTGTTGTGTGCGGAAGGCCCCGACATGATGACCCTGTTTGAGAGTGCAGGCATCAATCTGCTCTGGCATCCCTCCCTCAGTGAGGCATCCGGGTCTGAGCTGATTGAGTTGTTGGAAAATATCGTTTCGAAAAAAGTGCGTCTGGATATACTCTGCCTTGAGGGATCGGTGGTGCGCGGTCCCAACGGTACAGGCCTTTTCCATCGATTATCAGGGACAGGTAAACCAATGCGGGACTGGATAGAGAAACTGGCCAGACTGGCAACTCATGTGATTGCCGTCGGCAGCTGCGCTGCTTATGGTGGTATTACCGCCGCAGGGAGTAATCCGAGCGAAGCCTGCGGTCTGCAGTATGAGGATCAAATGCTTGGTGGTTTGTTGGGTAGTGACTACCAGGATAGCTCAGGATTGCCGGTGATTAACATTGCCGGTTGTCCTGTACACCCTAACTGGGTTACGGAGACTCTTGTACAGTTGGTCTTTGGTGAGCTGCAGGTGGATGATCTGGATGAGTGGGGACGACCGCGCAGTTATGCGGATCACCTGGTCCACCATGGCTGCACGCGCAATGAATTCTATGAATACAAGGCAAGTGCGGAGAAACCTTCAGATCTTGGTTGCATGATGGAGCATATGGGGTGTCTCGGTACCCAGGCCCATGCCGATTGCAATACCCGCTTATGGAACGGGGAGGGCTCCTGCCTGCGTGGCGGCTATGCCTGCGTCAACTGTACCGCCCCCGGATTTGAAGAGCCGGGACACACCTTTACCAGGACTCCGAAGATTGCCGGCATTCCCATTGGCCTGCCAACCGACATGCCCAAGGCCTGGTTTGTTGCCTTGGCATCACTTTCCAAAGCGGCAACACCCACTCGACTTAGAGAGAATGCAGTCGCAGACCACATCCGTGTACCGCCAACCCGTCGCAAGGTGAAGAAATAATGAGCCGACGTATCATGGGGCCCTTCAACAGGGTTGAGGGTGACCTGGAGGTGGATCTGGATATCCAGCAGGGGCAAGTCGCCTCAGCCCAGGTCTCCTCATCGCTCTATCGCGGTTTCGAACAGATACTTCAGGGCAAGGAGCCGTGGGACGCACTGGTCTATACACCACGCATTTGTGGCATCTGCTCCGTTTCCCAATCGGTGGCTGCGGCCCGTGCATTGGCCGATGCGCAAGGATTGAGTGCAACGACCAATGGTGACCTGGCGATTAATCTAATCCTTGCCAACGAGAATATCGCCGATCACCTGACTCACTTTTATCTCTTCTTCATGCCCGACTTTGCACGTCAGACCTACAGCAAAGAATCCTGGTATCCCATGGTTGCAGAGCGATTTACTGCACAGACAGGCAGTGCTACCCGGGAGTTGTTGCCTGCCCGCGCCCAGTTCATGCATTTAATGGGTCTGTTGGCCGGCAAGTGGCCGCACAGTCTCGCCATTCAGCCGGGTGGTACGACCCGTTCCGTGGAGATGCAGGAGAAAGCAAGAATACAGGCCATCCTTTATGGTTTTCGTCAATTTCTACAAACAAAGTTGTTTGGTGACAGCCTGGAAAACATCGTTGCACTCGATTCGATTCAGGCACTCGAACAGTGGCGTGCAGACCACAAAGCCGATAGCAGTGATTTCAGCCTGTTTCTGGAACTGGCTAATCAACTTCATTTATCCCGACTGGGGCGGGCCAGCGATCGCTTTATGAGTTATGGCGCCTATGTGTTGGATGGTTCTCCCACATTCAAACAAGGGGTCTGGGATGATGGAATTCAAACGCTGGATACGCAAACCATCACTGAAGATATCAGCCATAGTTGGATGAGTCATCAGAAAGATCCAAAACACCCCTTCAATGGTATTACCATGCCGGGTGCTGAGATTGAGCAAGCCTATACCTGGTGTAAGGCACCAAGATTGAATGGTCGTGTTATGGAGGTGGGAGCATTGGCGCGTCAACAAATCGATGGTCATCCGTTGATCAGAGAACTGGTCTTGCACAGTGGTGGCAATGTACAGAATCGAGTTGTCGCCCGCCTGTTGGAGATTGCACGAGGTGTGATACTGATGGAGCAATGGGTCAAGGCGATTAAACCCAAAGAACCCTTTTGTAATCATAACGCCATGCCGAAGGAGACACAGGGATACGGACTGGTAGAGGCAGCAAGAGGGAGTTTAGGGCATTGGATAAAGATCAAACGCGGCCGCATCCTCAATTATCAGATCATTGCGCCTACAACCTGGAACTTTTCGCCCAGGGATAACCAGGATCAACCCGGTGCATTGGAACTCGCGCTACAAGGTGCAAAGATGAGGAAAGGGGAGTCAGAGCCGGTTTCAGTGCAGCACATTGTCAGGTCATTTGATCCCTGTATGGTCTGTACAGTGCATTGATCCATACAGGGTGTGGTCCTGTCGCACCGAACAGTGCCGCTGAATGCTACCAATCCTGAAAGTAGGCAACGAAACCAACTACCTTAAAACAACTTAAAGCGTTCCATGAAAGACCATAATAATCAGATGAAATTTCAATATGAAATTATTGAGTCAAATCCCGTCTACAGAGGATTTCTGAAAATCAATTGTTATCACCTACAACATGATCTCTACCAGGGCGGTAAGAGTGAACAATTGGTACGAGAACGCCTTGAGCAACTCAGGGCGGTTTCCGTGCTGCTCTATGATCCCCATTTGGATCAGGTAGTACTTGTGGAACAGTTTCGCATCGGCGCAGTGGGCAAAGAGACAACACCATGGATTATCGAAACAGTTGGTGGGTTCACGCCGGACAACGAGAGTGATGAATCAGTGGCAAGAAGGGAGGCGATCGAGGAGGCCAATTGTGAGATAGGGCGTCTCGAACCTATCTGTGAATTCATGGTCAGTCCGGGCATATCGGTCGATCGCATTTCTCTCTTTTGTGGTGAAGTCGATGCTTCGAATGCGCAAGGTGTACACGGACTTGATCATGAAGGTGAGGATATCCGTGTCATCGTGATGGATAGCGCGGATGCGATAAAAGAGCTCTATAGTGGTCGGGCAAACTCGACCAGTATTATTATCGCATTGCAGTGGTTGGTGATGAACAGGGATAGTATTCAACAAAAGTGGCTATCCTGATTTGAACTATACAACCCAGGTTCTAAACTCGGTGTTATTCTGATTCATTTTGTGACAGAGACTCAGTTTCAGGACCGAATAACAACTCGATATAGTTACGGCACTGAATTATCTGCTCAGAGGCCAGCTTAGGCTCTTTCATTACTTTCGAAAGAATGTACGCCCCCTCGAAGGTGGTCAGCACATGGTCGGCTACCTGGGTGTGTGTGACAGGAATCCGCGAGGGATAGAGAGCGCTCACTGCTGTAAGTTTTTCACTCAATTTCTCACGCCAGAAGTGCATCATCTGTTTGACCTGATTCATAACCTCTGGCGAGATAGCCCCGCTTTGATAGCAATAAGCAGCGTATAGACAACCGGGAAATGGATCCTCCAGTTTCTCTGTCATCTCTATGAACAGCCCGAGAAAGATGAGGAGCTGCTGCAAGGGATCCCGCGCCAACTGCTCTGCCTTGGTCATGAAATCATGAAAGTGATGCTGATCATCATCGGCATAGCGTTCAATGAGTGAGGCAGCCAGGTCGTGCTTGGTCTTGAAATGGTAGAAAAAAGTCCCCTTGGTCACGCCCGCTCCACCGATCACCTTCTCAACCGAGGTGCCAGTGAGACCAACGTCCAGTACCATCTGCTGTGCCACATCCATGATTTTGTTTCGGGTGATTGTGCCGTCACGGGGCATGACGTTCTCCAGATGAGGTAAAAAATGAGCAACTTGCTGGGTTAATTTTATACCACGGGTCAGAAACGCGGTCTAAATCTTCAATGAATTAACCATGATATCCAAGCGGCATCTTCAATAAATCAATAATTACAAATAGATAAGGGCAAATACTTTATTTCTTTTCCTGTATTGAAGCATTAAAAACCTCTCTGCCAAGCTTTATACACAAACCCGAAAAACACTCTTGGAGGAGTCACCATGTGTAATGCCTGTATCCCAATGCCTACCCAGGAAAAAAATGTCGATGAGTTTGCTGACCAGCTTATCGGTATGATCAACCAGGGAGCCCTCTCTCTGATGGTCTCCATCGGTCATCGCACCGGCCTGTTCGATACCCTGGCTGAACTGCCACCATCAACTTTGGAAGAGATCGCTATCCACACCGGTCTCAATGCACGCTATGTCAAAGAGTGGCTGGGAGCCATGGTATCCGGCGGGGTTCTGCAGTACGACCCAAAAGCGCAACACTATCGGTTGCCGCCAAGTCATGCCGCACTGCTGACACGGCGTGCCTCTCCGGATAACATAGCTGTCTTTGCTCAATACATTGGCCTTCTGGGCCAGGTCGAGGACCGCATCATCGACTGTTTTCATGAGGGTGGCGGCTTGGGCTATGAGCACTTTCCCCGTTTTCATGAGGTAATGGAGGATGACAGCGGGCAGACCGTATTGGCGGCATTGGATGACCATATCCTGCCTTTGATCGGTGATCTCATCCCGGCTCTTGAGCGTGGTATCCAGGTACTCGATCAAGTGAGTCTTCGATCTCGTGATGTCTTTTAGGCGTCCCAGGCCTAAAAGACACTCGATCTTTGACAACCTATTAGTGCCCCGGACGGTCCTGGTCACTGACACTACGTGATCACATCGCAAGCTCGTGACCACTCCGCCGTCAGTTCCCAAATGACTGGACGCCGTGTTCGGATGCTCGCTTTGCATCCCCTCTGGCGCAAGGCACGACGGGTCTACAGTCTCGCCTCACGCCTACCGGGGACTAACCGCCTCGGCTTTCAGCCTTCCTTGGCGCTCAGCGATCGGCTGCGGCAGGGGCCGCGCCCTGCTTCATCTGGCTGAACGCTTTCCCAACAGTGAATTTGTTGGTTATGAACTTTCGGATGAAGCCATTGCCTACGCACGTGGTCAGGGCATGAAGAGAGGGTTGAGCAATATCCGTTTCATACCGCGTAACCTGACCGGGTTCAGCGAGACGGCAGAGACAGAAGTCTTTGATCTGGTGATGGCATTCGATGCTATTCATGATCAAGTCACCCCACAGAGTGTTCTTGATGGTATCTACCGTACGTTGAAATCCGGCGGCACTTTTATGATGCAGGACATCCGAGCCTCAACCTATCTGGAGAACAATCTCGATCATCCCATCGCACCGCTTCTCTACACCATTTCGACCATGCACTGCATGACCGTTTCACTGGCCAGTAATGGCGCGGGATTGGGTACTATGTGGGGTGAGGAGTTGGCGATAGAGATGCTGAATACGGCTGGATTTAGCAATATTGAAATCCATCAGTTGGAGCATGACATTCAGAACAATTATTATGTGATGGATAAAACTTGAGGGATAAGTATTTTCCACTCAACCAATAGATACAGGGTGTGACTAGGCCGCACCCTGCAGAGGGAACAGTCATACTGCAAATATTATAATCGAGACACCCACACCGGACATAGTCAAATTGATCTGGATTGGTAATTGGGTGTTTTTTTATTAAGTGGGTGCCTCGGTTGTTTATCCTCTCTTAGTTGATGACGTAAGAATAGATTCTGAAACTACGAGATTCTCTTACGCTTTGCTATGCCTAATCCAGCCAGCCCTGCAGCCATGAGAAGAAGAGTGCTTGGCTCTGGGACGCTTGAGCTTGGTGGATGCGGTGTATTGAAGAGACTTATTGTTCCTAGTACCGAAGGAAGACTAGCAAGTGTCAGCGAAACGGGTGTCTCAATCCAGCTACCATCCATCAGAAACCCGGTCAGCAGGTCATCTGCGATACTCAGATCCCAACCATAGACATTAACATGGGAATTGAATATACCAAACCCGTTCCCAATGTTTTCGTAACCAAACATTCCGCCTGTAATATCAACAATTCCATTGAAGCCAGTAAGATAAAGTAACCACCCATCATCAAATAGCCCAACTCCAGCATCAAAGGATCCGCCAGAGATCGTTGCCGTACCAAAATCAAGACTATTGAGCCTTAATGCATCACCTCCGGTAACGCCACCGTTACCACCCTGAAATTCACCTCCTGTGATGTTGAGGTCGTAATCTGCGTTTGACAAAAGAGCGTGCCCACCCGCTTGTCCACCATTTCCACCAATAATCTCTCCACCTGAGATGGTGCCAATTGTTGTATCTGGAACACCTATGCCGTGACCGCCCTCGTTTCCACCGGTACCACCTTGGATAACCCCACCCGTCATATCAATATTGACAATATCGAACCGTCCGGATATTCCATCACCACCCGTTTGTCCACCATTTATTTCTCCACCACTGACAGAAACAAATAGAGCCCCAGAAGATCTGTTATCGATGGCCGAGCCACCATCGACTGCATTGTGTGCACCCAATAGTCGTGCATTACCACTGACCTCTGCACGTCTCATCCCTGATACGGCACCTCGACCGGAGCCGCTTATGTACTCACCTTGCCCAACAATTAATGCATTGTCACCAATGGTTACAGTACTATTATCGTCAAACCAACGACGATATATGATTTCACCCATTACCGTTGCGTTACCTGATAGATTAATCGTGCTGGGTCCAACAGGGGGGGATGTGTTGTCTTGAACAATTGCAGGTGCACCAGCTATGGGTTGAATAAAGGCAAACCCCTCGACATTCAAATCAGACCCATGGTCTAGCAGGATATCATCAATCACCACACCGCTTATGGTGTGAAGAGCGCCGTCACCATAAATCACTGTTGCTTCAGCTTGTGTTGAGAAGATTCCAATAAAAGCGATTGCTAACCATTTGCATTTCATTTCAACTACCTCCTTATAGTATTTCCTAATTAGACATTCCAGCTCCGCAGTATGGTGTTCATTCCTGTTGCTAATGCACGAATGCGAAGCTTATTCCTAAATGACGCAAGACATATGCCAATAAAACGTGAATTCAACTTGTAAGTGCAACTCTAGTTTGACGAATAGAGGGTAAGCTGCGGTAGCATCAAAGCTTTCTCTATCCGGCAAGAAA
>JAIVEQ010000001.1:175000-231727 GCA_023838465.1 Candidatus Thiodiazotropha sp. | reverse complement strand
CTAGAAAGGAATATCGTCATCGAAGTCATTATCAGGCACCGATGTAGGCGCCGCTGACGGTTGTGGCCTTGATGCACCCTGTGACTGCTGAGGTGCATCAAAAGAGGCACTACCACCCCGGCTATCGAGCATCTGCATCTCGTTACCCACAATTTCAGTTGTGTAGCGATCTTGGCCATCCTGTCCCTGCCACTTGCGGGTGCGCAGACTACCCTCTACATAGACCTTGGAACCTTTTTTCAGATACTCGCCGGCGATTTCACCCAGACGATTGAAAAAAACCACCCGGTGCCACTCGGTCCGCTCCTGTTGCTCACCACTATTCTTGTCCTTCCAGGACTCTGATGTTGCCAAGGTCACATTGGTGACAGCGCCACCACTCGGCATATAACGGGTCTCTGGATCCTTGCCCAGGTTGCCAATCAGGATTACTTTGTTGATTCCTCGAGCCATCTGTTTTCTCTCCACAGCGGTTATAGCCCCTTCCATTGGAGCCTTTCGTCAATTCAGGCGGACAAGTCTATCACCATCACCCTTGTACGGCATATAGGTCTAGGGCATCTTGATCCACAATACCCAAATCGACTTTTAGATAGGCGACACCATCCTCGGCGATGATCACCGCGTCATCCACTCCATCAATAGCCATCAGTTTCGCAGCCAGGGTCCCGACATCGTCCTCTTCCAACTTACCGACTGGTAACAAATAATTACTCAGATAGTTCGGATCCGACATCCCCCAGGCAACCAGAAACCAGACCAACACCATGCCGGCACAAAGTAGGAATGTACCTTCATTCCCGTAGTGGGTATGAAACCACCCTCCCAGGGCACCACCCAGAAAGGCACCGATGAATTGAGAGCTGGAGTAGACACCCATGGCGGTGCCCTTGCGTTCCCCTGGCGCCGCCTTGGCAATCAGGGATGGCAAGGTTGCTTCCAACAGGTTAAAGGCTGTAAAAAAGACAAATAGCGCCACCACCATGCCAGTCATGGTATGACTGAATCTGTAGAGCACCATTGTGGCCAACCCAAGTCCAACTATGGCGCCAATGAAGACTGGGCGCATGCGCCGCCTGCTTTCTGCGATGATCACGAAGGGAATCATTGCCACCATCGACAACAACATCACCGGCAGGTAGACCTGCCAGTGATCTTCACCAACCATTCCAAGATCCCGCAATGCCAGCGGGTAGGCAAGAAATATCGCTGTCAGACACATGTGCAGCGTCAGGATGCCGAAATCGAGACGCAACAACTCCGGCTCTGAAAGCACTTTTCCGAATTGTCCGGGAACCGCTTCCGCATCGCGGTGGAAATGGCTCTCTTTTGGAGTGGGTACGATAAAGATAACAATGCCAACTCCACCGAGGGCCAACACTGCAGTCAGCCAGAAGATTCCTGGCACACCGATCCAACTGTTGAGGATGGGACCCATGATCAATGCCACGGCAAACGCGACACCGATACTGATTCCAATAATCGCCATCATGCGCAGGCGTCGCTGTTCTCGACTGAGATCCGCAGCCAACGCCATGATGACAGCAGCAATGGCACCACTACCCTGCAGAGCACGTCCGAAAATAATACCGTGGATGGTCTCTGAACTAGCCGCTACAGCACTGCCTAATGCAAAGATCAGCAGACCGCCAATCAATACAGGCTTGCGCCCAATGCGATCAGAAAGCATACCAAATGGAATCTGTAGCAACGCCTGAGTCAGGCCATAGACACCGATCGCTAGCCCGATCAGCAGTGGTGTAACCTCCGGAAGCCTCTCTGCGTAAAGTGCAAACACCGGCAGGATAAGAAAAAGACCCAGCATTCGTAAGGAAAATATCCCGGAGAGCGAGTAGGCTGCTCGTCGTTCTATCGCGTTCAGTCCGGCGTCGCCGCCCCGCCCTTTCGTCATCTATAGATCGCTTTGCCAGTGAATTAAAAGAGGGCGTATAGTATCAGGTTCGCTCAATTCAATGCAGTACTAGCCCGACATTATTATGGACACGATTAGCATTCGCGGTGCACGCACCCACAACTTGCAAAATGTAGACTTGGATTTGCCGCGGGACAAGTTGATCGTATTCACCGGTCTGTCGGGTTCAGGCAAATCTTCACTGGCCTTCGATACCATCTATGCGGAGGGACAACGTCGCTATGTCGAGTCGCTCTCTGCCTATGCACGACAGTTTCTGTCGTTGATGGAGAAGCCCGATGTGGATCATATCGAGGGACTCTCACCCGCCATCTCCATTGAGCAGAAGACTACCTCGCACAATCCCCGATCAACCGTCGGCACGATTACAGAGATCTATGACTATCTGCGACTACTGTTTGCACGGGTAGGTACACCGCGTTGCCCGGAGCATGACACAACCCTGGAAGCTCAAAGTATCAGTCAAATGGTCGATCAGGTACTGGCCCTACCAGAGGGCGACAGACTGATGTTGTTGGCGCCGGTTATACAAGAGCGTAAAGGTGAACACCATAAGCTGTTGCAGGAGCTGCATACCCAAGGGTATATCCGTGCACGAATCGACGGTGAAGTCTTCGAACTCGACGACGCCCCTACTCTGGAACTGCATAAAAAGCACAACATTGAAGTGGTCGTCGACCGCTTCAAAGTACGCGGGGACATATCCACCCGACTGGCTGAGTCCTTCGAGACCGCCCTCAATCTGGCTAATGGTCTGGTCCGGGTTGCCTGGATGGATGACAGCCAGCAGGAGATGGTCTTTTCTTCCCGTTTTGCCTGTTCTCACTGTGGCTACAGCCTATCGGAGTTAGAGCCAAGACTGTTCTCATTCAACAATCCGGTGGGTGCCTGCCCAACCTGCGATGGACTCGGTGTTGAACAGTTTTTCGATCCAACAAAGGTCGTTGCCCACCCGGAGCTTTCACTGGCGGGCGGAGCTGTACGAAGCTGGGATCGGCGCAATGCTTACTACTTTCAGATGATTGCATCCCTGGGACGACATTTTGATTTCGACCCCGAGACACCCTGGGAAGCACTTACCAAGAAGGTGCAGAAGATCATTCTTCAGGGCAGTGGTCGAGAATCCATTGAGTTCAGCTACTACAATGACCGTGGCCGCTCGGTTAAGAAAAGTCACCCCTTCGAGGGCATCATCCCCAACATGCAGCGCCGCTATCGGGAGACCGACTCCAACGCGGTACGTGAGGAGCTGGCGCGCTATATCTCCAGTCAGTCCTGCCCTGACTGCGCCGGCACCCGCTTGACCCAGGCTGCACGGCATGTGTTTATCGACAAACACAATCTACCCGAGATTACCTGCATGCCCATCGGCCAGGCTAAGTCCTCTTTCATGAAACTCAAACTGCCTGGCAAGCGGGGCAAAATTGCCGAGAAAATCCTCAAGGAAATTGACCAGCGATTACACTTCCTGGTCAATGTCGGCCTTGACTATCTGACCCTCGACCGCAGTGCCGAAACCCTCTCCGGGGGAGAGGCTCAGCGCATTCGCCTGGCCAGTCAGATCGGTGCCGGTCTGGTCGGCGTCATGTATGTCCTTGACGAACCCTCCATCGGCCTGCATCAAAGGGACAACCAACGCCTGCTCGACACCCTGACCTACCTGCGGGACCTGGGTAATACCGTGATTGTCGTTGAGCATGACGAGGAAGCCATCCGCAGTGCAGACCATGTGGTTGATATCGGTCCGGGAGCGGGCATACATGGGGGACGTATCATCGCTCAGGGCACAGCAGAAACGATTGCTGAAAGTAAGGGTTCACTGACTGGCGACTACCTCAGTGGCAAGCGCACTATCGATATTCCGGAACGTACCACAAAGATCGATCCAGCACGTAACCTGGAGCTCCTGGGTGCTACTGGCAACAACCTCAAGTCTGTTGATCTGGTTGTTCCGGTTGGCAGCTTTTGCTGTATCACCGGGGTCTCAGGCTCCGGTAAGTCAACCTTGATCAATGACACCCTCTACCCGATCTGCGCTGCCGCCCTGAACAAGGCCAATACATCACCCGCCCCCTATTCGGAAGTACGTGGGCTGGACCATTTCGACAAGGTGGTGGATATCGATCAAAGCCCCATCGGACGCACTCCCCGTTCCAACCCAGCAACCTACACCGGTCTGTTTACCCCTATTCGGGAACTGTTTGCCGGTACCCATGAAGCCCGCTCACGAGGCTATACACCGGGGCGTTTCAGTTTCAATGTCAAGGGTGGGCGATGCGAGGCCTGCAGTGGCGATGGTGTGATCAAGGTGGAGATGCACTTTCTGCCTGACATCTATGTGCAGTGTGATGTCTGCAAGGGTAAGCGCTACAACCGTGAAACCTTGGAGATCCACTACAAGGGAAAGACCATCGATGCAGTACTCGGCATGACCGTCGAGGAGGCCGTAGCATTTTTTGATGCAGTACCCGCTATCAAACGTAAGCTGCAGACGCTGATGGATGTCGGGCTCTCCTATATCTCTCTTGGACAGAACGCGACCACCTTATCAGGGGGTGAAGCCCAGCGGGTCAAACTCTCCAGGGAACTCTCGAAACGAGACACCGGAAATACCCTCTACATCCTGGATGAGCCGACCACCGGCCTGCACTTTCATGACGTCAACCATCTGTTGGAGGTACTGCATCGACTGCGTAACCATGGCAATACCGTTGTAGTGATAGAGCACAACCTGGATGTAGTAAAAACCGCTGACTGGATCATCGACCTTGGCCCCGAGGGCGGCCATCGAGGGGGGGAAATCGTCGCACAGGGTACACCGCAACAACTCACGAAAGTACGCGCTTCACACACCGGGCATTACCTGAAAAAACTCAAAAAATAGGCAAGTCAGAAACCAAAAGCAGATAACATTAGTGCCAACGCATCAAAGCTTGTTCGATACTTTTACTGAATTTCGTTATCTGGGCTTGATTTAAATCCTCGCTCTTATAGAGCGTTAAATAGGTCAGTTTACTTCGCTTTGCACAGGTCCCGAGTAATGCAAGCTTAAGTACTCTTTTTTGCGGTTGTCGCAATAACAACCGGTCCACCCACCATGGCGAACCTAATGTCGTGATCACAAGCACCCTTCTCAACCGGTCCAGTCGGGCTTTTATTGGTCCGAAATCGCTTGCATGATCGTAAGCAATCCCAGGACCCCAGACCCGATCGAACCAACCTTTCAGCATGGCAGGAAAACCAAACCACCAGGTTGGAAACAGCAGTACCAGACCCTCTGCTTCAAGAAGCCTTTCTACCTGTTCAGTAACGCCTGATACTTCATAACTACCACGATAGTATGAAGCTCGCTCTTGTACGGTGAGTGCTGGATTGAACGCTTGGCCATAGAGGTCTTCTGTAACAACTTCATGGCCCATACCTTCCAGCTGATTGACAACCTGATGAGTCAATTGTTTGGAAAGGCTGTCTGATAACGGATGAGTTGTTACTACAAGGCACTTCATGGCTTTTTCCTGGTCCCACTAATCTAGGAGCCTGTCGGACTCCTAGGGAACTTGATTGTAACTATGATATTGAGCGTTTCCCAATCTGAACCAATAACTGACAGACTTGGTACTGACAAAGGAGTACGTTGGTTAACCAACAATTCTGTAACAAGGGCGACTAATGACCAAACATTATGACTTAATTGCAATCGGTGCAGGTAGCGGCGGGCTTTCAGTTGCAGAACGTGCAGCCAAGTATGGTGCAAAATGTGCTGTGGTTGAGGCAAAAAAACTTGGCGGGACTTGCGTCAATCTGGGTTGTGTACCAAAAAAGGTCATGTGGTATGGCGCCAGTATCGCGCATACCCTGCAGGATGCACCGGATTACGGTTTCGATGTGGAACTCAAAGCATTCTCCTGGGAGACCCTTAAGCATGCCAGAGACGACTATGTCACAGGTATTAACAGTTGGTATCACACCTATCTGAAGGATTCCGATATTGATGAAATCACCGGCTATGCCCGCTTCATCGATGCCCATACCCTGGACGTGGACGGCAACCCGTTCACTGCTGATCATATTGTCATTGCGCCCGGCACATACCCGGTAGTTCCACAAGTACCTGGTGCGGAACATGGCGTCACTTCGGACGGATTCTTTGCCTGGGAGACATTACCTGATCGTGTCGCGGTAGTCGGCAGCGGTTATATCGCTGTAGAGATTGCAGGCCTACTCAATGCCTTGGGTGCGGATGTCACCATGCTGCTGCGAAGAGAGCACCTGTTGCGGCCATTCGATGCCATGCTGAGAGAGTGTTTGATGGAGGAGATGATTGATGCAGGCATCAATATCGTCACTTCATCTCAAATCGGAGAGGTACAAAAGCAGGCTGACGACAGTCTGGATCTGATCTGTGCAGACACAGGGCAGCTGATCGGTCGATTCGATCAACTGCTGTGGGCCATCGGCCGTGCACCGGCTACATCAGGAATGGATCTGGCCAATGCCTCGGTCACAACCGATGAAGAGGGTTATATACCCACCGACCCATTTCAGAACACGCCTATTGCAGGACTCTATGCGATTGGTGATGTCACTGGCCAGGCTCAACTGACACCCGTGGCCATCGCAGCAGGACGACGCTTGGCAGATCGGTTGTTCGGCGGTATGACAGATCGCAAACTCGATTACGATCTTGTACCCACTGTGGTTTTTTCCCACCCACCCATCGCCACAGTCGGCTTGACCGAAAGTGAGGCTCGGGAGATCCATGGCAGTGCAGTAAAGATCTATCAATCCCGCTTTACCCCCATGTATCACGCCTTCACAAAACATCAGAGTAAAATGGCCATGAAACTGGTTACCGTAGGGGCACGGGAAAAGGTAGTCGGCTGCCATGTCATCGGACTCGGTGCCGATGAGATGTTACAGGGTTTTGCAGTGGCGATGCGGATGGGTGCAACCAAGCAGGATTTTGACGATACCATTGCCATTCACCCGAGCGCAGCAGAGGAACTGGTAACGATGCGTTGAAACAAGGACCGCTGGTCAGTATCAACTGACTCAACAGTAGGAACTTTTGCTTTACGAGACTGAGCCGAAAGTAGCATTCTGGTAATGCAATACAAGGAATTTGAGTATTGGAAAGAGTTGAATTGTCTATCTGCTATGTTTCTATCATATAGATTTAGAGTAACGCTTGTTATATCGGTCGGCCTTCATCTGTTAATGATTTGGCTAGTGGCATACTATAGTCGATTAGGTTTCAAAGAATTTCCAATCTCCTCCCCTCAGACGCCTATTCGAATCACAATTGTTCATCCGAGAGATATCCAAACTGATACGCCTCGGAATCGTTCTGTCATACCAACTTATCCTATTGCAGATAACGAATCGAAGACGCGGGCTCCGCAAACACAAGTTTATGATAACCGCACAGACACGAATACATTACCAACGCCGAAACCTGAGGATAAAATAGATTCTGAGCTAACCAAACCAGAGGCCATTACAGGGACAATCAGTACCCGTCCGGTGTCGGTGACCCAAATCATAACCACAGCAACAGATATTGCCCATGAAATAACCGGTGACAATACAAGCGAGGTCGTAAAAGAGACCAGATCGGTCTCTGCATAACGTTAATCATTGAAGACATTGCCATAAAATGCAGAGAGGTCTTAGGGTGCGGCAGGACCGCACCCTTGGCGACATATAACCCATCGATAACAGGTAAATGTACGGGCCTGAAGTTGAGGTACTGTCTAAAGAAAATCACTCACGTTTCTTAGCCAAAATCAGGGCATCGAAAAGCATGATTGCCACGCCAACGGTGATGGCTGAATCGGCAACGTTAAACGCAGGAAAATAGTGTCCCTGATAGTGAAAATGCAGGAAGTCGATGACCTGACCAAACAGGATGCGATCTATTACATTACCGATGGCGCCACCGATAATCAGAGAGAGGGCTACAGCAATCCACTGTTCTTCACACTTCAGACGCCATAACCAACCAATCAGTACAATCGTTACACCGATAGCCAGGATAATAAAGAACCAGCGTTGCCAACCACCCTGGTCACTGAGAAAACTAAATGCAGCCCCCTTGTTATAGAGCAATGTGAGATCAAAAAACGGCAACACAGTGACCGATTCATAAAGGGTTAGCATGGACTCTGCAAACTGCTTGCTAGCCTGATCCAGCAGAATCACCATCAAGGAAAGCCAAAGCCAACGTATCATCATCTTAGAATCCATTCAGGCGAAACGACGTGCTTCACCCTTACCTGCCACATTTTCTACACAACGGCCACAGAGTTCAGGATGTTCATCATTGGCACCGACATCCTGGCGATGATGCCAGCAACGGACACATTTTCTATGGCTTGAGGCATCAACCCTGAAGGCTAACCCTATCTCCTCATCCAGGTCTGCATCGGCTGGTTTTTCTGCCAATCCATGGACCTGTACATCGGACGTAATCAGTACAAATCGCAACTCGTCCTCCATCTGTTCAAGAGGAACCTTCAGTTCATCGCTACAGTAGATAGCCACCTCTGCATCCAATGATGAGTTGCCTTCGGCACGAAACGACTCCATCGCCTTACCAGCCGCTTCACGCACATTGATGACCTGCTCCCAGAAATCACGGTCAAAGCGATCATCAGGATCAAGCGGAAAAAGGCCGCTGTACCACTGCTCGAGGAAGACACTTTCACATCGTTCGCCCGGCATCGACTGCCAGATCTCATCAGCGGTAAAACTGAGAATAGGCGCCAACCAGCGTACCATCGCCTCGATGATGTGATACATGGCGGTCTGGCAGGAGCGACGCGCTAGACTGTCCGCCTGAGTGGTGTACTGCCTATCCTTAATAATATCGAGATAGAAACCACCCAGCTCATTACCACAGAAGTTATGAATCTTCTGGTAGATCAGATGGAACTGATAGTTGGCATAAGCATCGATGATCTCCTCTTGCAGCTGCAGGGTACGATCCACTGCCCAACGATCGAGTTCGATCATCTGTGAGGGTTCAACCAGATTCTGCGCCGGCTCGAAACCATTCAGATTGGAAAGCAGGAAACGCGCTGTATTTCGGATACGTCGGTAGGCATCAGCGGTACGCTTCAGAATCTCGTCGGAGACACTCATTTCATTACGATAATCGGTGGCTGCCACCCATAGGCGGATGATATCGGCGCCCAATGTCTTGAGCACCTTCTGCGGTGCAACCACATTGCCCAGGGACTTGGACATCTTTCGCCCTTCTGCATCCACAGTAAAGCCATGGGTCAGCACACCCTTATAGGGGGCGCAACCATTCATCGCCACCGAGGTCATCAGTGAGGATTGGAACCAACCCCGATGCTGGTCTGAACCTTCAAGATAAAGATCGGCGGGAAAGCTCAACCCCTCGCGGGAATCCACCACACAGTGGTGTGAAACACCGGAATCAAACCAGACATCGAGGGTATCGGTAACCTTTTCATACGCTTCTGCCGCATCCCCTAACAGGGTTTCCGGTTGCAGGTTGAACCAGGCCTCAAAGCCCTCTTCCTCAACCATTTTCGCCACCTGCTCAATCAGCACGGGTGTCTGAGGATGGAGTTCACTGCTCTGTTTGTCGATGAATAAGGTGATCGGAACACCCCAGGTACGTTGGCGGGAGATACACCAGTCGGGACGGTTCTCCACCATACCTTTGATCCGCGCCTCGCCCCAATCGGGCATCCACTTTACCTTGTCGATCTCGCTCAAGGCAGCCTGACGCAGACCATTCTGATCCATACTGATGAACCATTGTGGGGTGGCACGAAAGATAATTGGTGTCTTATGGCGCCAACAATGAGGATAGCTGTGGCGCAGGCGCTCTTCATGCATCAGGGCGCCCCGTTGCTTCAATACCTCGATCACCTGCTCATTAGCAGATAACACATGCTGACCGGCAAATAAATCGGTACCCTCGACAAAACAACCATTGCTACCCACCGGGTTGTCGACAGGTAAGTTGTAACGGACGCCGACCAAATAGTCATCCATACCATGGCCAGGGGCTGTATGGACTGCACCGGTACCTGCTTCCAGTGTGACGTACTCACCGAGGATGACAGGGACCTGCCGGTCATAGAACGGGTGTTGTAACAGCAGTCCCTCGAACGCCTCCCCCTTGGCATAACCCACCACGTGATAGTGCTCGATTCCATAGCGGTCCATCACATCCTTGAGCATCGCATCGGCAACGACCATCCGCTCTTTGCCATGCTTACCCACGAACTCCACAACCGCATATTCCAAGGATGGATTCAGTGCTACTGCCTGGTTGGCAGGCAATGTCCAGGGAGTGGTGGTCCAGATCACCATCGATAGAGACCCTTCGCCACCCCCTTCGGGTACATGATGACAACGGGCCATCAACGCCGACCCATCGATTACGTAAAATCGTACATCGATGGCGAAAGAGTCCTTGTCCTGATACTCCACCTCGGCCTCGGCCAGTGCGGAACCGCAGTCGGTACACCAGTGAACCGGTTTGTACCCCTTCTGCACATGATTATTGGCGACGATCTTACCAAGGGAGCGGATGATGTCAGCCTCAAATTGGTGGTCCATGGTGAGATAGGGGTTATCCCAGTCACCCATCACACCAAGACGCTTGAAATCTTCCCGTTGGCCATTCACCTGCTTGGCGGCGTACTCACGGCAGGCTTTACGAAACTGTCCCGTGGTCACCTTTTTACCGGGCTTGCCGACCTTCTTCTCCACCTGCAACTCAATGGGCAGACCGTGACAGTCCCAGCCAGGCACATAGGGAGCATCGAAGCCATCCAGGGTACGACTTTTGACAATGACATCCTTCAGTATCTTGTTCACCGCATGACCGATATGGATATCGCCGTTGGCGTAGGGAGGTCCATCATGCAGGATAAAGGTCGGCCGACCGGCACTGATCTCGCGCACCTTTTTGTAAAGATCGCTCTGTTGCCACTTTTTCAGCATCTCCGGCTCACGTTGAGCCAAGTTGCCCCGCATCGGAAAGTCGGTTTTAGGGAGATTAAGGGTCTGCTTGTAATCGCTCACTGACGGCTGCCTGTTGAGGGTGCAAAAAAGTAGAGTATTGAAACTTAAAACGGCGTTAGGCGCAAAGTTTCCTGGATTTTAATTGCCATACAGGGATCGAATACCGTAAAACGTTGGTTTTAGGGCCTGTTAATACCCTCTGTATAGAGGTTATTGCTTCGGAAGCTGTGGTTGACCGCCTTGCGCTTTCGCTATCTCTACAATCGTTTCCAGGCGAACCACGCGCTTGTCAACATCGAGCATAACCGATTCAACACGTTCGATGTCCTTGTTCATCCGCTTCACTTCATCTGTCAGTTTTAATACATCCAACAGCATGTCTTTAAATCCAGACATTACTTAGTCCCTTTCAATTCCAACGTCTTGAGTGCCTTATTCAGCCGCTTCCGAGTTTTAGAGGTTTCATGGATAGCCTCTTGAAGTCGCTCAGAGACCAATTCCATCAATTCACTTTCTTCAATATCATTCGAGTCTGGATCATAGGAATCAATTGACAGTCGCACGATCTCAGCGGCAGATGTACCGCGAACCTTCGATAGCTGATCCAGCTTTTCTATATTATCTGCCGAAAGCATGATTTGTTTTCGAATCAAGTTTTCCGCTGTTGCTGACATAAAAAAGTGCCCCAATCAATGTAAAGCTATATTATACACATACACATCGTCATACACAATTACCTGGAGTAACCACTATCATGATCAACGGGTACTTCCCCAATCTTGAATGAACGGGTTACACCAGACCCACCAACTCCAGACGAGTTCTTAACCGAGAAACCCGCACTTCCAAAGCCATCTTATCCTGGCGGCCTTCAGACGCCGTTCACAGCAACGGCAGGATATCATGTTAGCCTTGTCAACATAGAGGTACGCCCCGAAGGAGGTGCCCTTGGGGTGTGCTGTTGAGGCGATGGAGAAATACAACTGTCAGCCGTATTGAGCTAAGCGTTTCTGGACAGACATTTCCTATCCGACCAAGCTATATATCAAAATCAGTTCAAGAAGAGAGGGCCACACCCAATATCGCTCTGGCCTGATCCGCATCCCGCCAAATCTGCTGACGCAGCATCTCAAAGGAATCAAAGCGCTGCTCATCCCGTAACTTTTTAACGAACTCTACGGTGACATGTTCGCCGTAGACACTTCGATCGAAATCGAACAGATGTACCTCAAGCAGGTAGCGGGTATCCCCCTCCACCATAGGGCGCACACCAATATTGGCAACACCAGGCAGACCCTGTCTATCGAGTCCATCGACCTTGACCGCATAGACCCCCTGTAAAGGACTGACACGTCGGTGCAGATCAATATTCATGGTGGGAAAACCGATAGTCCGGCCACGCTTGTCACCGTGAGCCACCCGTCCACAGATACGATATGGACGACCCAGACATTGGGCAGCGCCATTTAGGTCACCTTGTGTAAGAAGCTCTCTGATTCGTGTGCTGCTGACCCGGTCGGCATCCAGCTTGTAGGTATTCATGTTCTCAACTTCGAAACCGTGTTGATTACCCATGCTTCGAAGCAGCTTAAAATCACCCTCGCGTCCACAACCAAAGCGGAAGTCATCACCCACTGATAGAAAAACCGCTCCCAATCCATCTACCAGCAGCTCCCTGACAAAGATCGCTGCAGGCATCGCCGCAAGACGCTTGTTGAACTCCAACACCACGACCCGATCTACACCGGTCTCTTTGATCGCCTGCAATTTTTCCCGCAAACGGGTAAGACGGGCCGGAGCAGAGGCCGCCTGAAAAAATTCACGTGGCTGGGGCTCGAATGTGACGACCGTGGTCGGCATGTTCATTTCAGCCCCCTTCTCCATCAGGTGACGAAATACTGATTGGTGACCCAAGTGTACACCATCGAAATTTCCGATAGTGGCCACACAGCCATGGTGATCAGGTTTCAGATTATGTAGTCCACGAACCAGTTGCATAGATAAACCGCCCAAACTCGAGCGGTCAATTATAGGGCCTGTGAAAAAATTGGACATCCCTGAACTTGAAAATCTGCAAATCCTTTTTATTGAAGGTCAACAAACACTCACCGTTGTGGTTTTGACATTACATGCCACAAAAAAACCCACCAAGACAGAAAGCCTATCCTGGTGGGCAACACGCACCCAGTCATCGGTTAACTATTTGGCATAACGATCATGATTAAAGACCATGTCTCCACCCGGCGCACCCATATGGCAGGCAACACAACCCTTGGCCATTCCCTTGCCAACACGCCCAGCGAGACTGACGCCCTTAGGGTTTTTCAATACTGAGCCGTCAGGCGCGTATTTGATCCAGAACCAATCTTTGATATCGGCATCGAAGCCATTCCGCTTATACATCACGGTGACTGCCTTCAGATATTTGTCAGGATCGTTGGCTACAGCAGTCTTGCTGACACCCTCACCCCCATAATTACGCTTGATAATAAGAATATCGTCGTTATCACCCACCTTTAGCCGGGTATCGATGGTGTCGAGAATAGCACCATGGGGATGCATACCGGTGTATGGGGTGGACATGGTAGCGTCCTTACCGGCTAGACCCGCAGCACTCATGCTGGCCCAGATATCGGCTGCATACGAGACATCATCTTCACCACCAAACGGTGCTGCGAATGACGTTGCCGAAATCATCATTGAGGCCACCACCATTGCTGCCATTTTTTTCAATTTCATTATGCTCTCCTCACTTCTTTTCCGATTGTTCGAACCGGGTTGCTACAACTGCCTTTGGACCACCAAAAGCACGAATAAAACCTAATACCTCGCCATCCACTAACAGCGGCCGGGTGATGGGCTCGCCGGGTAAGCGGTACTCTTGTTGTAGCTCACCGCTATCACTGATCAACGCCCATACACGCCCACTTTCAAGCGCAGCCAGCAGAAGGCCCCGTTGATGTCTTAAACCTGTCACTAGGGGCTCTGGTAGCTGGCGCTGCCATAAGATCTTGCCGCTATCCGCATCGATGGCACGCAGCCGTCTATCCAGTCCGTTAAAGATCAGTTGTCCGTTCAGCACCATCGGTGTGGTCATGATTGCAGGGTATGTTTGTCGCCACAGGCGATTGCCCAAGCGATCAAATGAGATAACTTCACGATTGAAAGTGGTGACAATAATCTGCCCATCGGCCAGCGCCACAGGACTGTAGACCATCTCCTGCCCAACAGAACTGGACCAGCGGAGATCACCGTTATTGCGGTCAATCGCCCATAGACGACCATCACTCCCGCCTGTAAATAGCAACTCACCTGACTGAGCAGGGGGATAGACCCAGCCTGGAAACTGTTGTTGCCATAGGGTGCTTCCGGTGCGACTGTCGATGGCTTCCAGGGAACCATCCCGACTGGCTAAATAAGCAATTTCACCCGCCGAGACGACAGGAAATCCGACCTGTTTTGAGGAGCGTTTCCAGAGAATATCGCCACTCTCCGAGGCGACGGCGTAGAGACCACGGCTGCCGGTTACCAAGAGACGGTCATCAATCACTACCGGCTCAAAAGTCTGCTGGTCTTGTAACTGATGCCAGCGCATAGCCAGCGTTTCCGGATCAAAAGCAAACAACCCGGAATCCGATACTACCCACTGTGAATCTGATCGATCACTGTCATGGGCTGCAGCAAAGGCTGAGCAAGCTAGAAAACCTAACGAAACAGCCAGGGTTAAAAGGCGTACTGCAGCCAGGTACATATTCATCTCCATCACAATGATTAGCGGGCACACGAAGCGCCTCATTACCCATCTATACGTGCAGGAGAAAGAATTGGATTCAGGGGGTTTTCACAGAACGGAAATGGCTGGGCCGGGCACCCAGCAGGAGAAGGGTCAGGAAATAGAGCAGCATCGCTGATAGAATTAATCCGGCCAGTTGCCAGATTCGGGTGATAGTGGAGAGTGCCAGCCATTCATTGATGTCCGCCGCACCCCACCACAACAAGGCACCCATCGCCAATGAGGCAAAGAGTATTCGGCTAAGCAGCACTGTCCAGCCAGCAGTAGGCCTATAGATACCCCCTTTAATCAATGCCCGATAGAGCAGGTAGGCATTCAATCCGGATGAGAGTGTGGTTGCCAAAGCAAGACCGGCATGGGCCAGAGGAAATACCAATATGATATTCAGCACCATGTTTGTTGCCATGGCGATAATCCCGATCTTTACCGGTGTCTTGGTATCCTGGCGAGCATAAAAGCCAGGTGCCAATACCTTGATCAACATAATCGCCATCAAACCTGGTGCATAGGCCATCAGACTCTTTGTCGCCATGGCTACATCGTTACTGTCGAATGCATCTGAATAAAACAATGTCGCCAGCATCGGCCCGGCGAGCAGGAACAGTCCCACTGCCGCCGGAATACCAAACATGATGTTCAATCGTAGTGCCCAATCCAGGGTTTGGGAGAAGGCCTCAGGGGATTTTTCCGCATGCCTCCTGGAGAGACTAGGTAGGATGACTGTACCCAGTGCCACCCCTAACACCCCGACAGGAAATTCCATCAGCCGATCCGAGTAGTAGAGCCAGGAGATACTGCCACTCACCAGAAAAGAGGCAATCAGCGTATCAAGCAACAGATTGATCTGACTGACAGAAACACCAAACAGGGCAGGGATCATCAAGCGCATGACCCGTGTGACACCTGGGTCTTTGAACGCAACTTTGGGTCTTGGAAATAGCCTCACCCGCCACAGAAACGGCAGTTGAAACAGAAACTGCACAATACCCGCTATCAGTACCCCCCAGGCAAGCGCCACAACCGGTTTGTCCATCATTGGAGAGAGCCAAACAGCACAGGCGATTAGAGATAGATTCAATAATACCGGTGTAAATGCAGAGACCCAGAAACGATTGTAGGTATTGAGGATACTGCCCGCGAAGGCCGTCATGGTTATAAAGAATAGATAGGGAAAGGTCAGGGTGAGCATCTCTGCTGTCAGCTCATACTTACCCTCACTCTCATTCCAGAAACCAGGTGCGAATATCATCACCAGGATCGGCGCAGCAACAACTCCGGCAATAGATACCAGTAGTACCACCAGTCCCAGTGAACCCGCCATATGGTCGGTGAAAATCTGTAAATCCTGTTTTGAGCGCCGGCTACGGTACTCGGTAAGCACAGGCACAAACGCAACAGAGAAGGAACCTTCAGCAAACAGTCTGCGTAGAAAATTGGGGATTTTGAAGGCGACAAAGAAAGCGTCGGTTGCGGCACTGGCGCCAAATAGCCTAGCGAGCACAAGGTCCCGCACAAAACCAAGGATGCGTGAAAGCAGGGTATGACTGCCGACCGCTGTAAAGGCGCGAAAAAAAGAGGCCAGGGTAGAATCCTTTATATGTCTGAAGCGAATAGCCTGTCTGCAGGGCGACCATACCAGATAGAAGCAGACTGGATCAAAGATATTGACATACTATGGAATATTGGAGAGAATGCGCCCCCTTTGAAATAGTAGTTTCATCCAGGAGAGAACCTTGGCCAACTCAGCCCAAGCCCGAAAACGCGCACGTCAGGCCGACAAGCGACACAGCCGTAACCAAGCCCAGCGCAGTGAAATGCGTACCCATCTCAAGAAGGTTATCAAGCAGATCGCAGCAGGTTCAAAAGATGGTGCGACGGAAGCCTACAAACAGGCACTCCCGGCTATTGATGTTGCTGTCAGTAAAGGCCTGATCCACAAGAACAAGGCTGCACGTCATAAAAGCCGCCTAAACGTTCAGATCAAAGCCTTATAAGCAGGATACGCTTTCAATAAAAAAACCGGCCGATGGCCGGTTTTTTTATTTCCAGCAAGCAGAACACTAAGCCAGTGATTCATTAGCACTGTTAGTTACTCTCCTCTGACGCCCCATATAGATCAAACTCAACAGACCTGAACCAAGCAGCAAGAACGCACCAGGCAATGGCACAGGTGCCACTGATTTTTCGGGGAGCGGAATACAACAAGTACAGGGTGCTGGAAACCCATGATTGTTACCATCCCTGGCTATCCAATTCTCAGCGATAGGATGCCATTATCGAATCACTACAACAGCACTAGATTATCCCGGTGGATCAGTTCATCTTCATCGATATAACCAAGAATGCTTTCAATCTGGCTACTGGGTTTACCCATGATCTTCAAGGTCTCGAGAGCATCATAGTTGACCAGTCCCCGGGCAACCTCACAACCTGCCAGATCGAGACAGACCACCGCCTCACCCCGGGAAAAATCACCTTTTACCCCACACACGCCGACCGCCAACAGACTACTACCCTGTTTGCGCAATACTTTTACCGCTCCATCATCCAGGGTAAGACTGCCTCGCGGTTGCAGCTGGCCAGCCAGCCAACGTTTTCTTGCCGCTTGTGATTCCTGCACCGGCACCAACAGGGTACCGATTGTATCACCCCGGCTGATCGCCTCTACCACCCGGTCCTGACGACCGGCTGCTATCACTGTGCCGGTACCTGACCGTGCTGCCAGTCTGGCAGCCCGCACTTTGGTGACCATACCGCCAAGCCCCAGCCCACCGACACTCCCCCCTGCCACCTCATCAAGCTGAGGATTATCGATGCGGGTCTCGTTGATCAGGGTTGCATCGGGATTGAAACGGGGATCTGCATCGAATAAACCATCCTGATCGGTCAACAGCACCAGTAGATCGGCCTCGATCAGATTGGCCACCAAGGCCGCAAGCGTATCATTGTCGCCAAAACGGAGTTCGTCTGTGGTCACCGTATCGTTTTCATTGACCACCGGCACCACACCCAGCTCTAGTAGGGTACGCAGGGTACTGCGGGCATTCAGGTAGCGGGAGCGATCATCCAGATCATCTCGGGTCAGAAGGATCTGTGCAGTGTGCAGGCCATATTGCTGAAAACAGGACTCCCAGGCGTGCACCAGTCCCATCTGACCGATAGCAGCGGCAGCCTGGAGTTCATTCAAATTATGGGGCCGGGTGCTCCATCCCATGCGACTCATCCCTTCCGCTACGGCGCCCGATGAGACTAAAACCACCTCATGCCCGGCATGCCTCAATGCAGCCATCTGCTCAACCCAACCGGAGAGCACCTTATGGGATAACCCCTTACCATCGGCAGTCAACAGCGCACTGCCAATCTTTACCACCCAGCGTTTGGAGGTCGCGATCTTTTCCCGGGAAATCATCTGATACCTACACCATGATATGTCATCCAGCCCGTCACTCACTCATCAAGCATTAGAGGGACAGTATACCTCCAACTACAATCAGCCCTGCAGTGGATCCCATTCTGCATCATCCGTTGCTTCGATATCCGGTTTTTCTACCTGCCAAATCACTTCGAGGCGTTGCATGAGATCACCAATAAGCTTTTGGGTACCTTCCCCTGTGACAGCAGAGATGGCATACACAGGCCCATCCCAACCCAATGCTTCATGCAATTTTCTGCTCCGCTCGTCAAACTCCTCATCTAGCAGTAAATCCTTTTTATTCAGCACCAGCCATCGCTCTTTATCCGACAGATCTTTGGAGTAATGAAACAACTCCTTTTCGATCTGTTTCACCTCTGCAGCGCTATCCACTGAACTATCCAGTGGTGCGATATCAACCAGGTGTAAAAGCAGGCGCGTACGGGACAGATGTTTGAGAAACTGCAGGCCGAGGCCCGCCCCTTCTGCCGCACCCTCTATCACACCGGGAATGTCCGCAACCACAAAACTGTGGCCTCGGCCAAGACTCACCACACCAAGATTGGGATAGAGGGTGGTAAATGGGTAGTCTGCGACCTTGGGTCGGGCACTGGAGATTTTACTGATCAGACTCGATTTGCCAGCATTCGGCATCCCCAGCAGCCCCACATCAGCCAACAGGATAAGTTCCAATTGCAGATCCCGTCGGTCACCCGGGGTGCCCTGGGTAAACTGCCTTGGGGTTCGGTTGGTGCTGCTCTTGAAGTGCACATTGCCAATACCGCGCTCCCCGCCCTTCGCCACCAGCAATTGCTGATCATGATCCAACAGTTCACCCAGCAACTCACCGGTCTCATCTTCCATGACCCTTGTCCCCACCGGCACACAGACATAGAGATCTTGCCCTTTTCGTCCGGTACGCTCCCGCCCCATGCCGTTTTGCCCACGTTCTGCCTTGTGGGTACGCTGGGTACGAAAATCAACCAGAGTATTCAAACCACTGTCGGCGATCAGGTAGACACTGCCGCCATTGCCGCCATCGCCACCATCTGGTCCGCCCCTGGGAATATACTTTTCACGGCGAAAACTGGCACAGCCGTTACCTCCGTCACCGGCAAGGACTTTTATCTTGGCTTCATCAACGAATTTCATGGTATGAAAACTAAAAAGCCTCGTCGTTTGACGAGGCTTTGAAGGCTCGACAACGGGCCTGCCTACTCGGCAACGACACTCACATATCGGCGATTTCGCGGACCCTTGATCTCAAACTGCACCTTGCCGTCCGACTTAGCGAACAGCGTGTGGTCCTTACCGATGCCCACATTGACACCATTGTGGAACTGGGTACCCCGCTGGCGTACAATAATGTTACCTGCCCTGACAACCTGACCGCCATAGATCTTGACGCCCAAGCGTTTGGATTCTGAATCGCGGCCGTTACGTGTACTACCACCTGCTTTTTTATGTGCCATCTATCTCTCTCCTCAGCCGCTTATGCTGGTTACCTGAAGCTCAGTGAACCACTGACGGTGACCCTGGCGCTTCATGTGGTGTTTACGACGACGAAACTTGATGATATTGACCTTCTTGCTACGACCGTGGGATTTCACAGTAGCCGTAACCTTACCGCCATCTACATAAGGTGTCCCGACCTTGACGTCATCACCGTTGGTGATCATCAAAACCTTGTCCAGCTCGACGGAGGCGCCCTCATCTGCAGTCAACATTTCGACCTTGAGGGTGTCGCCTTCAGAAACGCGATACTGTTTGCCACCGGTTTGAATTACCGCATACATTGCATTAATCCCCGAAAAAAAGCGTTATTCCCCCGCCAGACAATCAGGCGAAGTAAAGAGCGGGAATTCTACCCACAAGCTTCATGTCGGTCAACCATCTAATCCAATTCGCTTTTCCGCCTCGATAAAGATTCGCTTCACCTGAGGAAACTGCTCCTTAATTGAGCCATCCATTTCACCGATTGTCCTCTCCACCTCATCTGCGGTGATACTATCTCTGAAATCGACGCTCAGATTCGCCAAAATAAAGTCCGGCCCCATGTGCATGGTCAAAACCTCATTAACACACTCAATCGACGCTTTGCTGCTAACCAACTCACGAATACCTTGCACTACGGTAGGGTTGGCACTCTCTCCTATCAGCAAGCTCTTGGTCTCGTAGGCGAGCCAGACAGCCGTGCCGACAAGAATCAGGCCGATGATGATAGAGGCGATACCGTCAAATACCAGAATACCGGTCAACTGGGTCAGCGCTATGCCTGCGAAGGCAACGACTAGGCCAAGCATGGCCGCAGTATCCTCGAACAGCACCACAAAGATTGATGGATCCTTGGCACGTTGAATGGCTTCCACATAACCCCATTTTCCTTTGGCACGGGAAAACTCACGAAATGCAAACAACCAGGCAACGCCCTCAAATATGATCGCCAGTCCAAGCACGATGTAGTTGACCAGCGGACTGCTCATCGGCTCTGGATCCTGAACATGTTTAATGCCTTCATAGATGGAGATACCACCCCCCAGGGCGAAGATCAGAATCGCTACAATAAAGCTCCAGAAGTAGATCTCTTTGCCATGTCCAAACGGAAAATCCTCATCCGCCAGCTTCTTTGACCGGGCAATCCCGTAGAGCAGCAATCCCTGATTGCCGGTATCGACGAGTGAGTGGATTCCCTCGGATAGCATCGCAGAACTGCCTGTAATAGAAGCTGCCACAAACTTTGTGATGGAAATTAGTGTATTTCCAATCAATGCCGCAAAAATCACTTTTTTCGAACCCGATGCCATGAGTCACTCCGTTTCTATTATTTCGAGTTATAACTACAGGAAAATCACTAGCTTGTTTATGGGTAGGCATTCATTTGCCAGCTTTACCCATTGAGGCTGTAGGCGGCAAGGATACCTGATCTTACTAACCTACATTCGGGTTAGTAGTTCTGGGATTATTTGTCTTTTTCTCCTTTGCCTTTTTTAGTGGCACCAACCAATTCGAACGCACGCTGTTTTAGCCAACCCTCTTTTTGACGTTTGTTGAGGGCCTGAAGCTCCAGTGCAGCTCGCTCGTGACTGATATGTTCGTTTTGCAGGTCCCGGTAAATACGATTAGCAAGCTTACGTCGGCGAACCGCATCCCCGGAGTCAAGAAAGGCCTCGACGCCATCCAGGACCAGGGCCAGGAACCCAACGCTGCGGCCTGCATCCATTTTATCTCTGACGCTTTTCATTGCCTCATCCAGGTTGGCAACAATTACCTGTAACTCAGCCTGAAAAAGTTCGTTTTGAGCCAATTTTTTATGACGTACCCGTTCGATAACCTGACTCACCGTCTCTTCACTCAACTGTCCATAATCCTTAAATGCAGAGAGATTACGCAGACCTTCACGGGCTTCGGAGGGATCCTTGGCATCAAGCTGCGTAAAGTGTTGGTGACAAAGCTCCCAAGCCTGCCAACGATAAACAAAATCGAGGCCAGTACCTTTGATGTTCTGTAAGCCCATGGTCCGGCTTTTCAGTCCTGGTGGCGTGCCTTTAATAATGTCCCGAATGACCTGTTCACCACTGCTATTAGGATCTTCAATAACCGTAAACTTGCCCCAAAACCAACTCCATAGCTGCTCTTTGAACTGTTGCTCAAGAACCTGTCTATCTGTGGATTTATCCTGGATCTTGTCAGCAAGATGGCAGAACTGCTGATAGAGACCCAGTTGCTGTTGATGGAACCGGACGATATCTGCGACCAATTCACGGGAATGGTTGGCAATGAGCTTTTCATGCAGACTTTCCGGCTTGTCCCATAACGCTTCAAGTACTTCGCTGGCAACGTTCGCTTCAATCCCCTTCAACATCTCCCGCAACCGACCCTGCACATGGGTTGGCATATAGGGCAGACGATAGCGTCGGGCCATTTTTTTCAACACAGAAACAGGTTCGCTTTCTTTAGAGCCCTCTCCACCAAATAGTGAAATGTTCTCAGCATACTGATCCCATGCATCTCTGATGTAGCCACGCAGACCATCCAGATTGGTGCCAATTAAAAAGTGATGATCCGCTGCAATATCCTCTGCCAGAATCGCGGCAAAAACTTGTGAGCGGGGTTCTCTATCAGCACGATTATTGACCACCGTGGCGAGCCATGTTTCAGGATTTGTATAAGGATCATGATCTGCAAAGCCTGTTCTCTGCCAGTTACTCAGACAGCCGAAACGCTCGTTAGCAGACATGCCGTTGATAAACTCCATCTGGCGACCTTTCACATGTGCCAGGGGCGATGTCTTAAGCACCCCCAGGTCAGGCACAACCCGATCAGCCATCTCTTTCAGGGCATAATCCTCTTCCAAACCGAATTCATCAGCGAGTTCCAAAACCAGTGCAATATTGTCAGGGTGCTCCTCATAGGGGAAACGTTGCAGGATGTCCGGAGGCAACAGACCGGACTGGAGCCAACCCGCTGTACGCAACCTGGTCTGTTTCGATTGGGCGGCAGCCCGAAGGATCGGCAACATCTGCTCTTCCGTGGTAATCAACACACTTTTTTCAGGAATAAAGTTAGTCATCACTTCGGGGATGTTGTAACCCGCCGGTCCCTGCAGGTCCTCATGATCAGGATAGGTGTTGGTGATGGTGGAAAGATCATCTTTCATCCATTGCTGTTGAAGTATCCCAACATAGGAGGGGGTCAACCCCATGCACTCCCACAGGAAAACATCAATATTCAGACGTTGACCCAGACGCACCAAATTAGCCTGTTCCCAGATGGTCGCTTTATCGTAGGGGCGGAATAACATCATCTCCCGCAAACGTCCATTGGGATGGGAATGCAGAAACATCGCCTCGCAGCCGGTGGTCTTTGACAACACCGAATACCCCTTGGCATTGATCAAGGCCGCCTTAAGACGCTCTGTACCTGATTTTCCCCGGGTACCCCATCCGCCAATCACCAGAGGCATCGAGCGACGCGCCGATCTGATCCTGGCATTGAGATAGAGGTGACGACCAAACATGCCGATCATCGCGGCAACCAGGAACAGCAACAGTTGTTTGATATTATTTTGATAGACTGAGTAGAAATAGTCCTGCAAACGCTCGAAAAAATCCTGGAACGGGAAAGGTATGGCAGCCAATCCGGGAAAGAACCGCTCTACTGCCGGATCCGCTCCCCAGCCTGGCAGCTCCGCTTCATCCTCCGGCTGGCTGTTGCAGGGCGTCTCCTGATGGGCGGTAAAATGAATTTTGATGCCGAGACGTTGCAGTGACTCTGCATAGGCAGCAGGCGACCTACGTTCCCCTTCCTGCCAATTACGCTGCCGAGCGTAGTGATCAAAACGCAGGGTCAATACAAATCGCGCCGCTAATCGACGTACAAGCGAGTCAGGCGGTAATAGCTCGGTGACCCCTTCGGCGCTATAGAGCCACAAGGGCTTGCCACGAAGCAGACCGGCATCCAGGGCCGATATCACCTCGTCCACCAGGGGCAGGTAGGGACGACGCCCCCCCTCCTCGGCTATGTGCACCGGCTCACCAGGCACCCGTGTTTCGGCCAGCTCCGCCATCACAGCAGAGGGAGCATGCAGCGCTCCCCGGTAGATTCGTCCTGTCGTATGGGGGAAACCCTGTCGCTTATCGGTGGATGGACGCCACCACTCATGCCAGAGTCGCCAAGCGCGAAAGCCTAGCCGATTACCTCGGCGTAGGCGATTGCCAAAGAGGTTGGATTCAAGTTCCAAGTCGAACTCTTTCTGCGCCAGGCATGAGAGGGTTCTGCCAAGGAGATCCCTATCTGCCTGCTTCAGCAGGGTCCGCTTAAGTCGAGCTGCTTGCCGTGGTGGGATAGCGGCTATCTGCTCACTCAATGCAGCCGACAGGCTTCTAGCCGACGGGGTCTGCAACACCCACATCCGCTCCTTTTCTTCAGCAGCCCAGCGACGTACTGCCAGGTCGCCCGCTTGCCGATGCAAATAGGCTAAAATCGGTAACAGTACCGTATGCCAGCGACAGGCAAGATGGCGTTGCTCCGATTCAAACAGGTCCTGATGAATATCCACCAGGATCTTCAGACCTACCCGAAGCACGAATCGATGTTGCTCAGAAGCGAGAGATGTTCGCAGTTGATCAAGAATGATCTCATACAGATCTTCACGATCTACCAGACCACGTAATCCCAACAGGGTCGCTGCGCGGACTGTTGGCTCTTGATCATGCTGAATCAAGGCCTTTAACAAGAGCTCGACAGTCCGACTGTCTGCATGGTTGATAGAAGTAACGATAAGTTGGCGTACGGCAGGATTGGGGTCATCCTTTACTCTCAACAACAACGACTCCAGCTCAGGTGAGTCGGCAAGTTGTTCTCCAAGCAAACGCATAGCACGCCGGCGGACGAACAGATCGTCTCCTTTTCCGGGGCTTTCCAGGCGATGTTGCAGCGCTGAGATCAGCGACTCCGTTGAGAGTGTCTGCAACAGACCCAAGGCCGCACACTGAATCCATATCTCCTGTCGACGTTCCAAGGCAGAGCGATAGATGAAACGCAATGTGGTGTCGGTTGCGGCTCTCTCTTGCACCTCATGAGGCAGACTCACCAAACTGGCGGCAAGCGATTCGAAGGCGGCAATACGCACCCTGGAATCCCCCTCATAGGCGAGCAGAGGGCGCACTATTTTTTCTAACTTCAGTTGCCGCCATGAGACGATGCTCTGCTCCGGGACAGCGAAGGTCTCCAGGTAGTGGCCGGCGATCACACCCAGCCGCCCAAGCACCACCACCAGCTCACGCTCCGCTTCCCGGTAGCGCCGCTCGTATCGCTCTGCCATGGCGTCATAACCGAACCAACGCTCGATAGCCTTACGGTCAGCAGCCAGCTGCCTTGGTGTGGCCCCGAGTCGCTCAGCATAACCCAGGATATGGGCCTGCTTCTCCCGCTGAGTGGCCGCATGGGCATGGCGTTGACTGAACTCAGTGAAGCCCGCCCGTAGACTATCCATCTGTTCCAGTTTTTCCTGAACCAAGAACCCCAGGTACTCCACCAGCAACCGGGCATGCAGGTTCTCTTCAGTGATCGAGATACCTTCCATATGCGGTTGTTGATCCAACCAGACCTTGAACCCGGACTCCAATCGGTCAACCAATGGCCGATCAACCCGCAACCATATCCTATGAAATCCAAGCTCCAGTAAACGACGGGCAGGATTCTGCTTCATTGATCTGCCTCACTGGATGGGAAGTGACGCTCCAGCTCATGCCTTGTGCGTAGCGATTCGAATGCGACCGTTCCCTGACGATAGTCCCGATAGAAACGCCCATTGGCCCGCTGGTTGCTCAGGGTGATAAAGACCGATGTATCCCCGGAATCCAGTTCATGATCCAGATTCAACCCCACATGCCAACCACGATGCGGTGTCGACCAGCGACGCCAATCCAGGCGCAGGCGCAGGTTGTGTTGATTGCTGTTATCACTACGATCATCGTCGTCGAAATAGTGGCGCCATCGGTAGCTCAGACCCAGATTCAGATCACCTACCAGCTGATCTGCTCCCAGCGTATAATCGGCATGATCCGGGTCAAAGGGATTCAGTGCTTCGTTACTGGTCAGAGACAGACTGGCACGGAGACGATTGTCCCGCCAAGGGTAGTGAGTGAAGGTATCACCTAATTTAAGTCCACGCTGATGATCACCCTTATAGCGGGTAAAGATATCCTGATCCACAGATTCACTCGAAACCTCAGGCACCCGGTCCATACTGAGCCAGCGCTGGAACAGGCTGAGTGTCGGTCGGTGGTGGCTCTTGGCATCCAGCTGCCGGTGTTGTGATAGGGCGGCTTTCAACACCATGGCCCCCTCCACACCAATATCACTTTCGGGTTGCTGGAGAAACAGGTCACCCTGAAGATCCAGGGTGATGGCGCGAAAGTCGCTCTGCCAACGCATTCGCCCATTCAATCCCAAGGTCGGACCACCGGTCTCACGGACCCTCATCAGCATGCCTGATTCCAGATAGCGGTCGGCCGCTTGCTGAAAGAGGCGATGGGTAACACCCAACTCTACGAATCGTTCGGATCGATTATTGTCCCGATCCTCATCCAGGTTGCGTCGGCTGGCCAGTCGACCGTAGAAACTCCAGGTGCCATCCTCTTGGTCAGACATGGGTAAAAAATCTTCAATAGGTTCTACAGGCAGCTTGAGTTCAGAGTCTTGGCTGACCGGCATCATATTCGGCTGAAAGTGGCGCCTTTTACGCGGCAGACTTTGCTTGCTTTCCATTACAGGTTGTTGATAAAACAGGCGATAGAGACTCTCTTGTTGTCCGCTCCTGGGCAAGAGCTGCAATTCACGCCAACCTGGTTCGACAAAAAGGTAACGACTGCGGGTTTGTCCACCATCCGCTTCATCCACCCGTATCCAGACCGGACCTTCGAGGGCCAGTTCCACCGGTTCATCCTGGGTAGCCACCTGGTAGGCACGCTCCTGAACACGATCCCCATTGAACTCCATCAGCTGATTCTTACTCGCTAAGCCGAGACGCAGGATCTGGTTTTGCACAGGATCCAACATTTCTACCCGGAGTAGATGCCGACCCTGCGGAATCCTGACCTGCACACGCTGACTAGGCTGGTCAGGGATCAGATGAACAACATGGTGCTCACCCTCATCAACACGATAGCGTGCGGTTAAATTCCGTGCATCAACATAGGCAAGCTCTTGCAGCTTAAAGGTCAAGGTAATGGTCGATGGAGCGGATGGGTTGTGTAAGGCAATACCCAAGCGTTGTCCGGCATAGATCAATCGCTCGCCATCCAGTAGTGGTTCAAGCAAGGCGTTACGGATTCGTAACCCAGCACTCTCGGGGTGGAATTGGGTCTGCTGTATATAGTGTTGTCCGGCGCTGGATAGCACGTCATCCAGTGGCCTCCAAACGGCAAAACGCCGCAGTCGTCGTATGATTCCCTGCAGTTCAGTACGCGTCGCATGTTGTGCAAACAGTGCCTCTGCCTGGGCCAAGACCGGCAGTGCACGATCAGGATATTGTTCCGCCTTCCAAAGCCATTGAGCCATTTGCTGGTAGATTTTTTGGTCATTTTCATCGGTACCAGACAGGGATTCTGGCGTTGAAAGCAGTGTCGTGTGAAACGGTTCGCCACGTTCCTGGGCGGTGTCTTCGAATTCCACCGTCTCTGTCTGATGCGCCACCTTGGTACAGGCCTTGACCCACTGCACATCCTGGCCCGGAAATGGATCGATTAATTTTGCATCGATCGAGTCAACATAAGGCATCGAGGCAACATCCGGTGATGGCTCAGACAATACGGATAAGGGTTGCAGCGGTGACAATGCTTCGACTTTCAATAAGAGTGGATGTTGATGGGGTGACAGGGTCAACTGGTGGCTGCCCGGCCCTACACTCAACTCAAATGGGTGGGACTGACCCGGCATAGTAGACCCATGCGTCAATCGGACCCCGTTTGTAACTCGATTGCCGTTGATAGGGAAATACCATTTCTCTGAGCCGTCTGAAACCAATAACCAATCATCGATTGGTGCTTCGGTTGGATTGGGATGGAGTGGCCGGGCAATGATGCGTAACCGGCGAGGTCCCTGGATAGTGAGCTTGACAGGTGAATCCCGCAACGAGCGGAAAGCTCTGAAGGTCAGATCCTGATCGGGGACATAGAGTGTTTCAACCCCGTCGAAATCACTGATATCGCTATCAATGGAACGCCAACGTCTCTCTCCCGGCTGTTTGCCCCACCAGTCAGCCCATTCATGAAGTAGCACTTTGCCGGGTTTCTCACTCACCCCAAACTGCCGACGAAGATCCAAACCACGCTGCAAAGACTTGATCAACGCTTTCCCGCGAGACCCACCGTTTTTCCATGCTGAGACGGCACGATCAAAATCACCGAAAAGCTGGGCTTGATATCCCTGCCACAAAGCTTGTATTTGTCGATCTTGGAGTGCTCCCAACGTCAGGTCGAACGTACGCCACCATCCAGCTGTATAGCTTGCTTGAAGGAGTATTGACGGTGGTCGCTGTCCCTTTGGAAGTGACAACAGGATCTTGGTCGCCCAGTCTGGATGACCGTCCCTTATCAACGCCCAGGCTAAATCTACCAGACGATCAGGTTGCGGGGAGAGGATCGCTCGGGTAACTGCCAAATCGATACGCCCCTGATCATTCTGGTTTTTTTCGTAGCCTAAGGCCAGCTCCTTCGCTGCCTCATCTTGTAAGACCCTGTCCAGTCCATGGATCAACATGCCCCTTAATTGCAGCTCAGCCAGATAGCCTTCGCCCCTTGCCTTTAGACCCGAAATCCGTTGCATCAGCGCATGGCGACGCACCTCGTCACCGGCGTGTGGAAGCATGGCACTCCACGCCTCGATGGCCCTTACCCAATCCTGTTCGATGACAGCTTGTTCGGCTTGGCGACGCAGCTCCTGTAAAGGTAAATCCACACCCTTTTCAGACCTCAACAGCGGCAGGGGTTGCTCAACCATCGCCACAAACCGGCTGTATCTGGAATAGAGAAATCGCAGCAAGGGTAACCAATCGTTTAACAGCGTCTTCTCAGTGGAGGAATCGTTCGCCGGAATGCTATCGAAAAGGTGGACGATGGCCTGTTGTGACTTGGCTAGTTGAGCAATGGAAACCAGACTCTGTCGTAGCATCTGTTGGTGGGTTTCAGGTTTCAATTCATCGATAAGGAAACGATATTCCGGTTCGTTGGCAGCGTGGTGTCCAGCCATGCGCATATCCAATGCCAACACTACAGGTTGTGAATTGTTTGCCGATTGCCACAACCGAACCGTATTGATATCGGCGGACAGAGGTAACTCCAAATCAGCCACCGATGTTGTATGGGAGATCGTAGCGGCACCATCCATGGAGAGCATTCGCGCAGCCATGGCAGGATTCGGCCAATAAGCCTCTTTTGACAATGGAGGGTTGGGAAGCTGGATAAGTTTGCGGGGCGGCTGCTGATTAAGCTGTAAGAAAATTTCTTGATTTTCCTCACCTTTATTCGGGCCAACGAGCAATCTCAGTCGTGATACTGCATTTCTTACCGGCAGGTGAAAGAGATAAGCCTTATCTTGCCCCTCAGGCAAGGTTAAAAACTGTCTCCCGCCGATACCCTTGGCAAGGTTGGACTGCAATGATTCCGGGATCAGAAGGGGCTGTTGGTCGTCCCAGCGAAGCTGTGACTTCGCTGGCCAAAGCACCGATACAGCTGTTGCATCCGGTTTGTTATAAGGAAACAACGGGCGAAAAAAACCATGTCTGCCATCCAATGCCTGAGCCTCGGACACCCATTCACGTTCCATGGGTGCACTATCGCTCAACCTGTCGACTGAATCCAAGGCCTGTGCTGTGGTTCCACTTTGACGGTTATCCCTGGCCAGATGACCGAGGTCAACGAGCATGGATTCAGTAACGCCGGGTTGCGGTGGTCTCTTAGTCAATGAGTGAAACTGATTTCTTTGTAACAGAAAATCACCCGCCTCGGGACGGCCATGCAGTCGTATCAAAACAGAGGTGCTGGCACGCAACTTCAATTTGTGTCGCCCCTCCGGGATATCGACATAGACCTGTTGAGATAATCCCAACACTTCTAGACAGCTATCCAACAACCAACGCCGATGCAGGTCGGCACGTCCATACAAGGCGCGGGATGGTGTGACCACCCCATCCAATTCCGATAACAGCCGATAGAGTTGCCTGGGTTCATTCACTGCACCTGAATAGCGCAGCCAGCTCTCCAGCTTGAGGCGCGTTGGCCCTTCTATTTCAATCTCGATACTCTGTATCTGGTCTACTGACCAGACCGGTTGCCCTACCGGCTTACCTTGCTCCTGCAGCTGTGCAACCTCTCCCTCCACGCTCGGCAATTGGCGATACCTTGCCAAAGGCGGCAGCTCAGGCATACGTGAAACGTACAAAATGATCTCAATATCGTTTTTATAGCTGGCAGGTCGGCTGAGTCGAACCAGCCGTTCACCCCCTCCTTCCGGCATCAGATTCCAGCTGTCGTCAGGACCTGGCTGTAAGGTCATTTCAATAAACAGAGACGAACCATTGGAGAACTCAACCAACAACTCCTCTGAAAGCAACGGACCACCCAGCTTCCGCAGCCGCAGCCCCTCCCGTGCCGGCAACCTGATTAAGGTGGTACTGCCAGGTTTCAGGTGAATGCTATGTAACCCCTCATCGTAGTGATAACGAGGTACCTCTCCAGACAACCAATAGGGAGCGCCTTCCAGGTTGTCCCAATAACGAAATGGTGTCACTCCATCACTACGAAGCAGCCTTTGTTGATCGAGCGCCATCGACGAGACAGCAAAACAACTCAAGCCTATCGCCAGGAATAACCGCCAAACTAATATCAACGCCCTGCTCCCGGTATACAGCTAACCATGCCTGCCAGTAGGGTGTCGTTGGTAAGCAGCTCCTTGCGGGCTTTCGCGTTCAGCTCAATATGGACGAACCCCTGTTGGGTGTAGTGCCTAAGTCTGCTGCCAACCTGGTTAGTGGTGGCACCCAACTCCCTGACATCTCGTGGAAAGAGTCTAACCGGGCCGTTAAAAACCGAATCCAGACAAGTATTCAACTCATGCACTGAGCGGGATGGATGTCTGGTTCCGTTACTGATGATGACATCACTGTTGCGCCCAGATTCTGTGCGACGCTTCTTCGCATCGTAACCATGCAATTGTACAACCTGACTATCGGCAGATATCAAAGCTGCCGCCTCTGCAAGAACAGCAAAGTAGTTTTTGTCAGAGTGGGCCAAATCAGCTGATACTCCCTCAGCATCATTCCCTTCAAAATGGCGGGGAACGGTATTCCAGGCCAATCCACGAAAATCACCAAGCCGCATCAATCGAAGACCGATCTCTGCCGTGTGGCGATCATGAAAGCGATGAGGTATCTGCAATAGGGTTCGGTTTCCCCCCGCCGTTCGAAACATAAAAAGCCCTCGCCCCTCACAACGGGATGGCTGTTCTTTGAGGACAACAATAACGTCCCCATCCAATTCCGTTGACAGCCAGTCAAACCCCAGTGACGCCCATTGCTTGGGTAACGCTTCCCCATAGTTGGCATTACTCAGCATGACAGTAAACAGTTTACGCACCTGCAACAATTCTCTGTCTGTGGGTATCAGATAGCGTTCACAGGGTGGCATAGTCAGAAGTGCCGGGACCGAGCAGGCTCCGGCCGCATCCACCTTTGGCGGGGCATAGAGCATACTTAACCCTGTCAGAAAAATAGCTGCCGCTCTCATATCCGCTCCACAAAAAAATGGGGTTGCGGGGCATCACCTGGTTGTAGCCGATACAGTGACAAGTAACCGCTAATCCCCTGCTCCGGTTGGATTCGAATACGGTAGCGACCGGGTGCGAGATCCTCTCCCAATGGCAGAAAAAATCGCGCGCCTCCATCAGCTTGGAGCGATTTAGTCCCCAACACCGGCACCTTTTGCTCATCGGGAATTCGCAAGTCGTAAAATCGCTCGGTAAATGACCATTCACGATACGGACCTATGGGGCGTTCCAATGCCTCCACTTTGACGCTGATGCCTGCTCGCGCTACCAAACCCGTACTGAAAAACTGCCCGGTCAACACCTCCTTCGAAGTTGTTTTCTTGTGATAAAGGAAATCCATACCACCCGCTTCCAGCTGATTGGCGAATCGACGTAACAGTGGATGTTCACCATCATCCGTATAGTTGATATACCAATCGATATCCGATGTCGATTGTATACGTAGGCGGTGTACGCCCGCATCAAGTGATGGCAAGCGAAATTGACCCTGTTTACCCGCAAGGGTTACTTGATGAAACAGCTGACCATCCAGATAGACCGACACTTTTTCCCGTCGCCGCCCGGCATTCAGGTAGATTAATGTGGGTTGCAGCACGACTTGACCATAAGGCGAACGTAGTTTCAATCGTTCCTCCACACCACTACGCAATGGCTGATAGAGGGTCACCAAGGCCTCATCGCGGATGGCCAGCTGAGTGGTTCGCGGTATCAGTAGATGCCGCCCCCGCCAGTGGCCCTCAGGACGAAATTCCTGCCAGTCGTAGCGACCGGCAATGACATCGGGATCGTCAGTCGGCGGACGCCGCTGCACAATCAGTGCTGTGGCACGCAAACCATTCACCAGTTGCTGTACTGCTTCGGGTTCCAATACAAACCAGGCGGGCTGATAACCCGTCTCTTGGGGATTGCGATAATAGTCCTCGGGAACCCGCACCTTTCTGACCAATTCCATCGGTCGTGTATAGGCATTGGCCCAGACAGGTAACTGACTATTGACCTCGATCGCAGCTACTTTCGTGGGGAGTTTAAAATGAAAGCTGATCGGTTCTGAGAGTTGTTCACTGGGATCTTCCCCGGCCAGCCGATCATATAAAGAGGGGATGAGTTGCAAGTCCAACCTCCCCTGTCGAAGAACCTTCCCGTCATCACCCAGTAGCAGGTATTGGGCCTTATGCTCAATCCCATCGACCGCTTCAACCCCATTGACCATTGCACGCAGATCAAGTCGAAAGGGGGTCGCGCTTGAGCCACTGTGCGCGACACTGAAACGGATAGACCGTTCACTATCGAGGGCGTAGATACGTAGATAGCTCGAGTCTGGGGTGATCTCCTGCCAACCTTCCTCCTGTTCTCTATAGGCACGCAACACCTGTGGTTCGGAACAGATGATCTCCAACAGACCGCCATCATAGACTTGGCTAAAGGACTCATGATCCGGGGTCCAAACAAAAGTTGATGTCGAGCGCTTATCCACACCGGGCCCATACCAGCGAATCGATATCGACTCCTGTTGCGGCATCTGCTCCCGATTGACTGGAGTAAAGTCCAGCCGAATCCTTGCCCGCCCTTCGGGAACAGGTACCGTAGCCCGATGCCAACCATCCATGTAGAGACCTGCCGGCAGTATCTGTTCATCCAAAGGTTCACCTAAATCACCCTGTCGGACGAACAGCTTTCGTACCTGAAAATCCCTCTCCTGCACTCCGGATGGCCCAAGGGGATTCCAGCGATTACGCATCAGATTACGCCGTTCTTGTTGAACAAGCAGATCCGGGCTGAACACCGAACCGCGGGCAATGCGCTCACGTTGGGAACGGGTCAGTCGATTCCAGGCGGCATCCAGGCGATGTTCGGAGTATTGTTCCGGCTCATAATTACGTACCATGACTTCTTGTAACAATGGATCCATACTTCGTACTTTGAGCTGGAGTCTGGCTACCGAAGGCACTAATGGCATCAGATGAACACGGCTGTCAGTGGGAACCTGATCAACCTTTAGAAAGGCATTTTGATGAATCATCTCAGGGTTGGAAGGTGAGCGAAAAAAACGGATCCTTGTACGATGAAAAAACTCCCCACTCTCCAGCTCCTGACCGGAACCATCCAGAAGTCGATACTGCAAAGCATACAACCACCCCTCTTCAGGAGCTTCGGGCACCGGTTGATTGATCGAGGCATTGGTTACGATACGCAACATTTGCGCATGTCCGGTTAGGGTAAATTCTGTCCAGCGTTCCCCATCCAGACGATAGGCAATACTTGGCCGGGTTTCCGCGAGATTGCCCGATAATTGTTCGGTATAACGAATATTTGCTTCAGTCTTCCAGGTTACCCAGCCGAAGAAGTAGGCAATACCCACCATCAAACCGAGTAGAAGCAGACGGCCAAGAAGCCTCACAAAGCGCCTCCCAAATCCAACCATGCTTTGCGACTGTCGATAAACCCCTGCACCTCATCACGGGTAAGGGGAAGTTGCTTTATAGTCACGGCCGAGTCCGGTTGACGCGGGTTTAAGTTGGCTACCAGGGTCAGTTTCGCTTGCTTGTCCAATCCAATCAAAAAGGATTGGCGTGAGTTGATATCGATTAGTCGTTGCCAATTGTATTCTGGCCAGTCACGCACCAGTCCACTGAGACTGACAACGCTCTCATTGCCCAGATAGGTCGTTATCTGTTGCTGCAAAGGCGGGGGTATCGAAGCCGCCATGTTGGCTGTTTCAAACACCTCTAGATAGGTATATAGATCTGCCTCCCTGGTCTCTATACCCAAACTATCAAAACGCAACTGCTCCTGGCGGTTCTGACCTTGTTGACGGTAGACGGAACGGGCACTGGGACTGAGCCAAAGTGCAACAAAACCTTTGTTGCGGGTAGCATTGATATAGAGCGATTGCGCTACACTGGCAATCTCATAGCCTGCAGTATCCTGTTCCCCTTCAACAAACCGATAACTGATCCCCTCCATTGCCAACTGATCAAGGACGGGATTGACAAGGGCCTCGGTAACACTCTGGGAGCTGGGTGCCTCGATCCTCGATATCAAGGCATCAGCATGACTCAAGGCACCGCGTCCACGACGACTCAATGCACGGCTATGGACCACCAGCATAGGGGCATCACCGGCCTCCCGGAGTACCACTTGATTGACCAGACTAAATAGATTGACCACATTATCCAAACGAATAATATCGGCACTGCCATCCGTGTTCGTGCCTGGATGCGCACCGGCCAGCAGAAGTGCCTTTGCATTAAGCCGTTGAAACAACGAGACACCGTATTCGAAGCTGCTGACTTCGTATAAAGGCCGAGGCACCTGCACCAGATAGTTTTGGGTATCGCTCAAACGAAAGACATAGCTTCCCCAATAGTGCTGATCACCGGTTTCCTCCTCTGCCAGTATCAGGAAATCCTCATTGGTCGACTGATGACGATAACGAATCAACTGGTAGTTCAATACGTTTGCAGCGGCCTGGATGCTACGTAACTCCTCCAGTCCAGCAGGGGTCCAATCACCCTCCCGATACTCTTGTGCAGAGGCCTTCAATAACGGGGTCAGTACCTCAGCATCAAAAAAGAGCAGTTGTTCAACTCTCGGCAGCACATATAAATCACTGCCCTGAGCGGCAATGCGGCCCTTTCGCGCCAAGATCCAATCTTGCAGAAAACCATCAATACGCTTGGATCCCAGCAGTAGCGGCGGCGCTTTGCCAAACCCAACTGCCCGTGAACGTACCGAACGCACCCCCTGCTGATTGAGTAGCAACTCAGCGAACCCACTACGGGAAATCTCTCGCTGGCGATTGCTGAAGGGGGCATCTTTCCATTGAATTTGCAGTGACCCGGCCAAGGTCTTCAATGCCGTCAGGTCCAATCCAGGGGGCAAATTGACATGAACCCATAGCGCATTGTCAGGATCTGACGAACCCTGATCACTGGTAATGGAACCACTTGAATCTATAGATGCGCTTAATCGCGCAGTTTCCCCGGTGTAGCTTCTGACCTGCAATGCATCACGTTTAGCGATTACCGAATGAAATACCTGAAAAAAGCTCTGTGGATTGGTCAACACGTCTGCAGAGCGATCCGGATGCAGATTTCGACTGGCCCCAGCGACAGCCAATCCACGGGCACCCAGCTGCTCGAAAACCTGGAGACCGGCATCCATGGCACCACGTTCATCCAAAGGCGCTGGCACCTCAACGCTCAATCGGCTCTTCGGATCGGACCTGAGTACATACAACCCCCAACCCTTTACAGGATCTTTTTCTCTCAAGTAGTAGTCACCATCCCCATGACGCTGCAACTGATAACCCACCTGATGAAACTGCTTCAGGGCCTTTTCGAGGTGGTGATCACCACCTTTGGAGATGTACTCCTGCAAGTGAGTCAACCCATCAGAAAACCGCTCAAGTTCAGTTGCCAGAGGAAGCGACATATGATGCTGACTCTGGGGCTGGTAGAGACGTACCCTATCATTCCGCACGCTATCGACTATCGAGGTTTGACTCTCAATCAGCTGCAAAGCGGTGGAAGCCCTGGCTGTCGACCCGATCTGCACTGTTGTTTCGGGTAGTAACGTAAGGGTGAATCCGATAATACTGGCGACTGCCACACCGACCAGTGAAGTCTGTAACGTCTCTCGGGTAAGACGCACTGCTATGTCCTTGTCATACATCTTCATTGCCATCAAGGTGGCCAGCAGATATCCAAAAGCGTAGGTGTCCGTAACCTTCACTGCCGGCAGCAACCAAAGTATCAAGTAACCTAAAATCAGCTTGTAGATGAATCCGATGTTGAAAAACAACAACAGCTTACGTCCACCCTCGATGGAGATATTTCTGAATAGCGCTGTTTTCAGTAATAAGTGTGCAATCCCCAGGATAAGCAGCGCTTCAAAGAATGAGGCCAGGATCTTACTCGGCTGATACCATTGAAGAGCCAATAGGGAGGGAATCATGATACCGCTGAAGTCCCAGCCATAGAGCAGGTTCATTCGCGAAGCAACAAAGGCGGTGGTTATGAGAATGATATAGGCCTTGGGGCTGGCCAGGATCGATGAGGCAATGTCTTCATACATGTAGTTCAGGTTACTGACCGAGAAATTGGTGATCTCCATCAATCCATACCGAACAATCAGATAGGTCACCACTAAATTCCCGAACAGGGGCATAATCCCCATACGTAGCCCGCTTTTCCAAAACTGATTGGCAACCAAAGCGATGATAATGAGCCCGAAACTATGCAGATTATTTCGGTAGTCAAAAGGTACTTCGAATCGCTCCACCAGCCATTCGCCCAATCCAGGTAGCAACCACCCATCAAATAACACCCGAACCAATACACTCATCAGAATCAATGCAAAAAAGCGGTCCCTGCCGAACACCTGACTCCAATAGCCCAACCGGGAAAGTACTTCAGAAAAAAACCAGACCAGAAAATAGGTGACAATGCTCTCAATAATGATAACCACCGCAGCCCAAGGCTTGATAATCATCAGCGGGACCATGTAGCCCGGTACAACCAACCCTGACAACACCCAACCAAAACGCAGATTGAAAAAGGCTACAACCACCACACCAATCCAGACGGTCGTAATGACCGAGCTGGCAAGACTGCCTTGAGGAAATAGTTGGAGTGGAAAAAAATCCATAGGGATTAGACGTGGTAGTAAAACATTAACATTGAATGTGATTTAGCCAAATGCACGCAGCTTGATCTCGATGTGGGTCCCGACTCCAAGCTCACTGGTAGCTTCAACAGTTCCTCCCCAGCTTTGCACATGATGAACAGCGCTACGCAGGCGACTGTAATCCTCTGTTGCCCCGTCATCCTCGAACAGATATTCCTGGAACCTGTCATTCGGCATACCAAATCCCTGATTGCGAAAGCCGTAACGAATCCAGTTTTCACCCTCCTCCACAACAATACGGATGGTGCTCTCCTCGGTAGCATCTTTAATCAACGCATCAAGCACCGATGCCGTCACCACATGCAATTGCTCGGGATCAGCCATGACCAGGGAGAGCGAATCTGGTAATTCAGCCACTATCGCGATATCGGAGATTTCAGCTCGCCCTTTACTCGCCTCGATATTCTCTAATATTGGTTGGCGTCCATCGACGGGAAATAGCTGTAACGACAAAGCACCGACATCTTTATTCAAAAAGGTCGTAGCCTCCCTCAGCATTCGGCTTTCATCCTGGATACGGGCAGATATCCTATCTAGGGATGGTGATTGCATAGCTGCGGCATTTTCAGCGCTCATATCGAGAAGACCGTCAAGACTGTGACCGATCCGCTTTCCTAGATGACGGATCAATTTCTCCTTATGGTGGTAGAGTCGATGAACAGGAGAAACATCATCCATTTCAAACAGCACACCAAGCAGTTCGAACGGCGTACTTTCAATGACCGAGTCAACGTTAGACTCATCATGGCTGAGTGCTCTGATTTTGAGCAGAAAGCGCCGATCAGGGAACACTTCCAGTTGTGCCGGGATCGATAGACTTCTACGTTCCATGATTACTTGACGTAACAGATCCTGGCATGCCTCTCGTTCGAGGGTAGTCAAGGCCGTCAGGAGATCCAGCGCTGTGTAGTCAAAAGCGGGTATGTCTGCTTCTGACATCAGCTGTTCCAAGTGGTGATTGATCTGCATCACCCGACCAAACAGATCGTATAGCACTGTGGCCGTATCCAAGCCATCAAATACACTCTGTTGCACCGAGAGACGACGTTCCATCAATTCGAGGGCCTGATGGACATCCCTATGCACCACTTCACCACCTTGCAAACTCAAGTATTGATTTAAAATCCGCGCCTCTTCCGCCTCTTTGTTTTGCCAATGACGGCGGTGGTAGAGCAACTCCGCGATCTGGTAGCTGAAGTCTTTGGCGATGTTCTCCATCTGCTGACGGGATGGGGTCTTTGCCATATCCACACCAAACGCCCAAAACCCGAGAATCTCACCTGAATAGATCAACGGCACCAGATACTGATCTTCACTCTCCAGATCACTTTTAATGAGATAGTTTCCTTCCAGCCGAATCGGACCCCCTGTCGCTATCGCTGTACTGTAGGGTGTGCGTTCATAGTCCCGACGACGTTCATCGATGACATCCATGGAACAACGCAATGCCTGGATCTCCTTGACCCGGTGATCCGCCTCCACCCGTTCTAGAAAGATCAGGCGAGTCAGGGAGAGGGTCTGATCCACCATCGCCACCAGCTGTTCCCAGTGATGGGGCGTATCATAGAACCTTGGTGGTAAAGCACTCTTACGCAGTCGGGTGGACATCTCCGCCAGCATAGTGCTCATTTCCCGCTCCATGCGGGAGGATTTTTCATGGGTTATCCAGAAGAACATCACTGTTTGCGCCGTTGCAAGCTCCAATACGGGAATCCATATCCACAACAGCCAGAGTGTCGCCCAGCCCAACAGTGTATAAATAATCAGGGCTGAGCCGGTTATCCACATGCTTTCTCGAATCCTGATCCACTGGTAAATGAAAACACTGGCCAGCACGACAGTCACTATCCAAAACAGCGCTATCCTTGAATCCAGCTCAGTGATGACCCGATCACCTAACAAGCTATCCAATGCATACCCATGAAACTCAAGTGTGGACATGGTGGTTAAACGAGTTGTGACTGGCGTACGCAAACCGGGGGCAGATAGCGCTGGTAGATTCCCAATGAGGATTGAGCGACCGGCAATCAACTCCTCAATTAAATCACCGGCCATCAATCGGTCGAAATGAATGGTCGGTAAGGAGTAGCGCCCTTGATTGAAATTAATCAGATAACCCCTCTCTGAAAGCAGAGGCAGCTCAATACCTTGCAGCCGTGCAGCTACCCACGTCATGGGTTCTACTCTTTCGCCTTCGATAGTTTGACTGACGGGACTGCGTCGATAGTTGCCTTGTTCGGTCAGGGGTAAGGTGACAACACCATACGCTAGCCCCTCACCACCCTTGGGCCAGGGTTCCAACCGCTGCTTTTCAGGATCAATCGGATCACCAACCAAGTGTCGACCCAGTACCAGGTTAGGACTCTGTGACGCAGCAGTGAAGAAATCTGCATCCGATTCATCCGGTGGAAATACTACCAACTGGGCAGCGCCAAAATGTTCAAGGGTTTGAAAAAGACGCAGCCAATCACTACCACTCAGCTTTTTGTCTGTAGGAATACCAACCAGAACCACGTTGGGCTGATAGTGACGGGAAGCACTGAAACCAACAAGCCAATCATATAATAAGCCAGACGGAACTGAGAACAGGCCAAACTGACTCAAAGACCACACCGCTACACCTATCGCAAGCGCGACCAGAAGAGCACGGTATTTTGCTGAGATCCAGTGGGTCATCTAGATATTCGGTCCTGTAGCAAAAGCTGATTTAGCTTCCCTGATTCGATTGTTAGCCTGGAAATCCAATTGACTTTCCAATGGCATCACACGGACTACCCACACGTACTTTGAGTCCGTCATAGTCAACATTTGCATTCCAATCTCTTGTTTGAGTGTAGAACGCAATCTCGTTTAATCTCGCAGTCGCTCGAAGGAGATTGATACTGGCCGAATAGGCTCAATTGCATCCAATTAGCACGAAAATAATACTCTCATTGCACTATGTCGGCATAAGGTGAATTTTATGTAATTCTATTGCATTTCAATACATAAGCAAAACATACTAAACATTAGTTTACAAAATAATGGCAACATATAAATAAATAGGAAGATTTTACAAATTCCATTTATTGACTCCCATCTAATTCAACCTATTTTCAAACCCTTTTTGCACACCTTACTTCAAATACATAAATCACAGCTCGTTTCCTACTTTAATTGTACAAATTTCACCTCCCAGCTCTCTCTTGTCCTGCAACCACACTGAGGTGATCTACGCTCCTCAAAAACAGTTGTGAATAGAACCAGGTCCGGACATCTTGACTCATCAACACTGCACACTGAATAGATGCCTTTTTTATAATTTGAAAGCCGAGCAATTAGAATCCGATTTTATGGGTAGGTCGTATATGTCCATGACGGGAATGATTCATGCGGTATCAGAAAAATCCTGTCGGTGGATGTATTTTGTCTAACTACCAGTAACAAATCGTGGAGAATCTGAAAATGAAAACCACTTCTATTAAATGGCTCAGGCTTGTTGTGCCACTGACCGCCATTTTCACCTTTCCCTTATCACTCAATGCCGACACATTTACTGGCAAGCTCAACGGCCATGAGTGTGCTCATCACGGCGTATCTTGCCCTACCGCAAAGCTAGATCCTCACATTGCCCTTGAGTCAGATTTCGTAGTCATGCTCGAAGGTGGTGAGTATGCATTCCTTCCTAACCTAAGCAGAGATATCAAAGCACGTTATGTACTTGATACCATTCAAGTTGAAGGAACTAAACATCCGAAATTCAATTCGATCAAGGTCGATATTTTTCGCGTCAAGAAAGGCAATACATTTGTTACCGTATGGACTCAGGAACAGGCCAACTTTGCACTTAAGGCCCTCTATGAGGACGGATATGCATGGCCAGGCCAACAAGCTTCGCCAATGAGCAAGTACGATAAACCTGCCAACTAATGATGTATCTTAGAAGATGTTAGGCCCAGCGAGACTGGGCCTATATTCACATCGAAAGAATCCGTCATGATAGTCAAACAACTCCTTTCGGCATTTCTAGTGCTCATTTCGATCACCGCCTATGCGGTGGCTATAGGTGTACGGCTCTATCCCAATCCGAAACCCGCAAATGATTTCTCCCTACCGGATCTAACCGGAAAAATTCACCAAATTACAGACTACAGGGGTAAGGCTTACATACTCAACTTCTGGGCTACCTGGTGTGCTCCCTGCATTAAGGAGATGCCAGCGTTGGAGCGAGCCGCTGAGATACTACAAGAGCAGGAGATTCTGGTATTGACTGTAAACAGTGGTGAAACACGCCAAGAGATAGAGAAATTCATTAACAAAACACCCATTAAACTACCTATCCTGTTGGATGGTAATTCAAAAGTGATGGACAAATGGAAAGTATTGGCACTTCCGACATCCTATATCGTTGATGTGGAGGGCATGGTCGTAGCACGAGTTGTCGGCGGTCAGGAATGGGATGATCCATCTGTATTGACACAGATTAGAGCGTTAACGTCTGCATCACAAAGTAGATAAAAGAGATCATGGCCGGATCTCGAAACACCGTAGATCCTACACATCGAATCAGTCTCACAAAATCAAGCTGTATCAGCTCACACAACTCGAGAAAGAATCCGCTTGTCCACTACATTTTGGCGGTTATCAGCCGTCATACAGAGTGATCGTCTCAAATAAGGCTTAGCATTGAAATCATGGTGCGAAACGATATAATCTTCCACGACTTGTTTCGCCCTAGAAACAATAACATAAAAACGAATTGCAGTAAGGTGTGCGATGAGTACCGAGAATGAGCCTATTCAACAGCAGATCCCCAAGGGTGTGATGCTGAATGCCTATCCAGACAGTATTGGTGGCAAGTTGTCTGATATCGTCGGGTTACTGAAAAGACCTGAGCTCAAAGACATCTTTTCCCTGTTCTATATTTTGCCGACATTTTTCAATAGCGACCTCGATCGTGGCTTTTCCATTATCGACTATGACATCAATGATGAACTCGTCTCCAAACAGGACCTGGAATCCCTGAGCAAACTCGGCATTACCTTCAAATTCGATCTTATCTTGAACCATTTATCGGTGGCTTCACCCCAATTCAAGGATCTTTTAAAAAAGGGTAATGACTCGGAATATAAACACTTTTTTGTTGACTGGAATGAATTCTGGCAATCACATGGCCAGATAGGGGATGACGGGTATGTCATTCCGAAGGATGAGTATTTAGATAAGCTGTTCATGCGTAAACCCGGCCTGCCCATTTTAAAGGTCGGCTTTCCCGATGGCTCGCAGCGACCCTATTGGAATACCTTTTATCAACAAGTCAGTCACAAGCAGGTTGCTGCTGAGGATTTCACCGGAATCCAGGGCATTACAGGTGAATCAGCCGCTGCCATCGCCACAATCGTCAATGAGAACATCCTGGCAGAGACCGACATTGAGCACATGGACCTGGATGGATATGCCCACTACAGGAACGAAATACGCTCAGTAGTTGAACAAAACCGTCACTATCTCGGGCAAATGGATCTGAATGCCGAATCGGATAAAGTGTGGGCGTTTTATGAACAGACCTTGAAGAAGCTAAAGAACTATGGGGCGAAAATCATCCGGTTGGATGCCTTTGCCTACCTGCATAAAGAGCCCGGTGAGAGCAATTTCTTCAATAAGCCCGGTACCTGGGAGTATCTCGAGCGATTGAAAAAGATCGCCAAACACCACGATCTGACTATCTTCCCTGAAATTCATACAGAGTACGGCACTGGACTGCACGAAGAGGTTGCCAGTAAAGGCTATCCTATCTACGATTTCTTCTTTCCCGGGCTCGTCATCGATGCTCTCGAACGTGGCTCCAACAAACAGCTACTTGCCTGGATCAACAACATCACCGACAAAGGACTCCAAACCATCAACATGCTGGGTTGTCATGATGGGATACCCGTGCTTGATCTGAAGGGTGCCCAGGTTGATGGTGTCAATAGAAATGGGTTATTGGATGAGACCCAGATTCAGTCTGTCATTGACCGGATAATTGAAAGAGGCGGCAGGGTTAAAAATCTTTACGGCCCAGACGGCAAGAAGATCGCCTACTATCAAGTCAACGCAACTTTTTTCAGTGCCTTAGGGGAGGATGAACGAAAGATGCGACTCGCACGGGCCATTCAGATGTTCATGCCCGGCATCCCCCAAGTCTGGTACCTCGATCTGTTTGCCGGTAAGAATGACTATCAAGCAGCAGACAAGGGAGGCACAGCGGGTCATAAGGAGATCAACCGCACCAATCTCTCACTCAGTGATATTAATGAAGGACTCAAACAGCCAATCGTGCAGGATCAAATCCAACTTATCCGGCTGCGAAATAGCTCACCCGCCTTTTTGGGCGAGTTGCGGATTGAAGACTCAGATTCACACCTTCTGCATTTAACCTGGAAACACCAAGCATACAGTGCCACATTACGGGCAGATTTGCGGGATTGCAGCTTCACCATTGAACACTATGATAAGCATGGTAAACAGGCAGGCATGTCGTACTAGCGTTACTATTCTACCGTTTATAAATAGCAGCTGTGCCACTGAGTGAGTTGGGGCCAAATGGTCCTATTTGAGATGAGGTCCCACCGGACGCGCTGGACTCTCCGAGCAGGGTAGCCAACTCTGCCGCCGGTAACGGGTGACTGAAATAATAGCCCTGCAACTCATCACACCCATATTCACCTAGGAATGCCGCCTGTGACTCCGTTTCCACACCTTCGGCGATGACCTCGAGCTTTAGACGCTTGGCCATGTTAATGATGGTCAGGGTAATCTCTCTGGCATGGTCATTGTTCTGAAATTCACGGGTAAAGGATTGATCAATCTTGATTCGATCCAGTGGGAAATGCTGCAGATTGCTCAAGGAAGAATAGCCGGTGCCGAAATCATCTATTGCCAGTTTGACACCTTGCTCTTTCAGTAAGCGCATCGCGGTCGTTGCCTCCTGCATATTCTGCATCACCGTGCTCTCAGTGATCTCCAGCTCAAGACTGCGTGGGTCAAGCCCGCTGCTTTCGAGTGTAGCACGGACCTCTGCAACCAGGTTTTGATCAGTGAATTGCAGTGGGGACAGATTGACAGCCAGGCGCAGTGGGCCAAATCCACGCTCATTCCACTGTTGAACCTGGTTACAAGCGGTGCGCAGCACCCAACCACCAATCGCCCGGATCAGGCCGGTATGTTCCGCCACCGGAATAAAGGTACCGGGATAGACCAGTCCCAGTTCCGGATTATGCCAACGTAACAGTGCTTCGACCCCGATGACACGGCCGCTCTCTGTGACAACTTGTGGCTGATAATAGACCTCGAACTCATTACGTTCCATTGCGGAAATGAGTGCCTGCTCAAGTTGTGAGCGCTCCTGCACCTCTTTTGCGATTTGTGTTGAATAGACACAGGTAGCATTCGATTGCTGAATGCGCGCCCGAAACATCGCAATATTGGCATCCCGCAGAAGCGCCTCTCCATCTGGACTCTCCTTGGGCCACAGACTGAGCCCCATTCGCGGATCAAGAAAGATCTGCTCATCCTCAAATACCAGGGGTTCCTGCAACGCATTGAGCAGATTTCGCGCGATATAATGCGCACTCTCAGTGTCAGTCAAGTCATTTACCAGGACACCAAAATCATCTCCGCTGAGATGAGTGACAAGATCATTGCTGCGTACCACATCACGTAGGCGTTGAGCAATCGCACGCAGCAGTTGATCACCGGCAGAACGACCAACAATGCCTCCGGCTGAACCCGACCACTTGATATGTATGATCATCAGTACTGCGATTTTTCTACTAAACGGATCACGGTTACTTAAGCTGCGTAGACTCTCTTCCAACACATATAGGTTGGGCAGGTCGGTAGCAGCATGATGCAGTGCCTGATGGTGCATGCGATCACTCAGGGAGCGGTTGATACGCTTTTCGTGCAGGTGAGACCAGGTTCCCCATAGAGGAAAGCCAACAATGAGTGGCGCGACCGCTGCTGCTGGCGCAAACCAGATATGACCACCGAATAACAACAACCCCGCCAAGGCCGGTATACCGGTAATCGTGGCCAGAAAAAGAAGGATTGCTGCGGGAAAACTGGTGGTGACCATCATCAGGGTAGCGATACCGGTTAGCAGAAGGGTCAATACCAGGTATTGCACGCTGTTCATCTCTCTGATCAATGACCCCTTTAGCAGGCCACTCAGCACATGGGCATTTAACTCAACACCAGGCATACGCTGATGACTGCGTGAGACGGGTGTTGAGACAACGTCCCCGAGACCCGTCGCAGTCGAGCCAATCAGTACATACCTACCCTTGACCCTTGATGCTATCTCATCATCACTTAAGACTTGATAGGCGGACAAGGTTTCCACAGCGTCTGACCTGGGGTCAAACGGTATGAGAAAGCGGCCGTGTCGTAGCCAGCTGGATGTAGTGTGGGAAGTGGGTGTGTCTCTGTTTTCGACATCCGCCAGCATCGTCTCGTCAGTCACCTGCAATGCAGCCAGGGAGAATGTCGGCCAGCGAGCATCATTGATGCCTGCGTGCATGTAAAAACTACGACAAAGCCCATCACTGTCGATCTCGATGTCAACATGCCCCATGCCTGCAGCCGACTCTGCCAGCATTGTCAACGGCAATACCTCGGTTATCGCTGTATTCTGCATCGAGTTGCTTGGTGCGACTGCAAGCACCGTATTGCCATTACGCTCGATTGCTGAGGCAAACAATCTGTCTGCCTGCAGATCGTTTACTTCAGGTTCAGCGAACAAAACATCGAACGCAACGACTCTGGCATCCATATCAGTCAAACGATTGAGCAGGTCCGCATGTATACGCCTGGACCAGGGCCAACGGCCGAGTTCGTGTAAGCTGGGATCATCGATTGCGACAATGACTATCTCACTACTGACCTGATTACCCTGTAGGTTTAGAAAATAGTCATAAAGCAGATGATCGATACGTTGAATGGCGGCATTGTTAACCAGCGTATAGGCAAACAGGATCAGGGCAACCACCAGGAAGACGCCACCCAAACCGATCTTTTTAATGATTGGGTTGAACATCCCGCTATAGGAGAAACACGCCCAAGGCAAAGATTGTAGGCACTATCCAGATACCATTATCTGGTGGTGGATCGATGCGCTGCACACTTCCCCAAGGCCCCTGATAACCATCGGCTTCGATTATACGTACCCGAAGGTAGCGAACCTGACCGAAGCGTTGTTCAAAGCTGATTTCCGGTTCAACGGTAACCTCATCCAGCTCAATGTCTTTAAATTCAGGTTCATGGGCCAGCTGCACCTGATACTTCTGTTCAGGACTGCCTTGTCGCCACGACGCAACAAGCAAGTCGTCCTTAGCAAGAACGGTGGAATCAACTGCATCGGGAACAGCTTTGAGCTGCCATGAGCGAACTACACCGGCTGGGCCCAGTTCATTATTGGCAGCGATACTGGTTACACGCCAGTAGTAGGTAGCCGGTTCGGTAATTCCGGTCGTCTGGTAGTGGGTCGTATCTATATCCGCCAGTTTCAGTACCGTGTTTTCAAAGGCCGGGTCTGTGGCAATCTCCAACATGTATCTTTCTGCGTCGGCAGATGCCGTCCACTGTAACTCAGCAGCATTAGCGCGAAGAACACTATCAACAGGAGGGTTCAGGGAGATTGGAGGCTGTGGTTGAGTGTCGAATAGGATGGACTGCACCACACTCTTGCCTTCCAAGCCATCTGAGTCAATACCACGTATCCTGACCCAGTAACGCTCATCCGACAGATCAGGCAATGTAAAACGGGGATGAGGGGTAACCTCCTCCCCGATCAATACGTCCAACTCCTGATCAGCACTGATTTCCACGCGGTAGTTTATCGCGTCTTTGATAGGCTCCCAATTCAGTTGCCAGTTCAGTTGGCGAATGGGTTCAGCAACTTGCTTCAGGTTAGGGGCAGGAAGAAGCTTCCTGGGCGGGGTTGGTGCCTCACCCTTCGCTATCCGGGTACCGAATCCTGCATGTATCAGTTTGCGATTGTCGGCCCCGGCTACCTGAACCTTGCCCTCCAGGACTTCAACATGCGAGTAATCTCCATTCATTATCACCGCCGTGCGGTATGCGGTTCCACGCACCGCAGTGATTGCTGACGGTGTATGAATCTCAAAGCGTGAGCCTGGACCAACAGCTGGCCTGACCCTGGTTTGTAATCGTCCATCGATCAGGTGCAATCTGGAATCCACCATACCGGTTTTCCCATGAGCACTCAGATGATCAAATCGTATCTCACTGTAGCTGTGCAGGGTCAGTGCCGTGCCATCAGCAAATTCGATTGCAACGCTGCTATTGGAGCCTGTCTTTATTCTGTCCCCTAACCGGATCAGCGATCCTGATGAGAGCGCTGATTGCTTAGTGCTATCGCTGCGGACAAGTTGTACCTGGCCTTTAACTGCTGCAATACGGGCAGGAACAGCATTGCTGCGGATCCACTTCATCGGTACACGCAATCGACTACCGGGTTGCATCCGTCTGGGGTTTTTTACGTTATTCAATTTTCGAAGTTGATCGAAACGTAGAACACTGTCCAGGTGTTTTTCACTAAAGTCCCACAGGTTGTCGCCTTCCACGACTGTGTATATCCATTCAGACGCATACACTGGCAGTGCCAACAGAGCCAGTAGTATAGCGATTATCCAGGGGTGAATGGTTATCAGTCGCGGTGGCAATGGATTCTCCATCTTTTTATCCTGACCGGCACATTGATTGTGTGCATAGCTTAAAACTTGTCACTGTATTGTTTGTGAAATTAGCTTTCCATCAGTCATACATCGGCCTAATCGGCCTGTTCTTAAGCATGATACTAACCATTAAAAGTCAACACTTCCATATATCTGGCCTTGTCTAGGTTGATCTAGGCATTTTCAAGCTATGATTTGAGCTTAGTAAAAAGTCCAATAAATAGACAATGCTAAATACTCATATGTCCGCTCGGACAGACCATTGTGAGTACAATACTGGCCTCCACCCACAGAAAAACTTGGTGCCGTAGGAGGCCGCGCTGAAAAGCAAAGTTAAAATTGCCGATTCTGCGTACTGTCTCAATAGGCAAGATTTCGTGAAACATTCAAATATTCTTTAATAGTCATTTTCACGTCATTCGGTGTTTGTAAAATAATGTCACTTTTTTCAAGTAAGCGTATTTAGGAACTAAATTATGGGCAACAATAAACAATAGACCTCTTTATTTTGTATCGATTTTTATATATGACTTCGTTTTTTCTAATCCTTATATGTAGTGATACCAACAACTACACAGCTAACGAAAGTGAGTGTACTGATAAATATTTTCGCTCTTTCCCTGAACAGATGTGTAGAAAAGAGAAGCACGACTCTTTCACTCATTGACAGAACCATTAATTAGCTGCAAATGAACGCCAGTTACAGCAATTTGCTTCACCTTGATTTCAGTAGCTGTCCACCTGATTTGCATTTGATTAGGTTAGGGTAAAGTAGAAGCTTCAGTCGACCGCTATGAACTGCGCAAATCTTTTTTGAAAACTAGAAATATATCGGTATTAAGGGGTTTCACTCGATTGAGTAAGTAACGCTACACCGTGAATGGCTCAATTTTAGCAGATCATCATCGTTGTGCGCTGTACAGGTATATACAAGTGTCGCGATCATAGAATGTGAAGGGGGATCATTGCCCTGCACTACTACAATTAAACCCTTTAGGGTATTTAACTTAGGATTCAAGGATTAATTAGCGATCCTTTGCGATGATTGACGACCTATTCATCCAGTTTCTGTTACCCATATGATCAGGGGAAGAACCCATATCTTTTTTAGGTGATATTTGCTCGTTGATAGAGAGCAAGAAATAGATAGGGATTGGAATAACCCTTTCAATATTCAAGGATAAAAAATCCAGCCGAGGCTGGATTATATCTTTCATCGATTATTGGAGCCGGCGAGAGGATTCGAACCCCCGACCAGCTGATTACAAATCAGCTGCTCTACCAACTGAGCTACGCCGGCTGAAGAGTGCGAATTCTATGCGTTTCTGTGCTTTCTGGCAAACTTACTGACATGCCACTTCTTTTGACTCTAGATTGGGAAAGTCAGCCAGCAGTGCATCCCAGCTCTTTTTTGTGATGGCAGATAACTGTTCACCCTGATAATGGAGCCAATAGTTAGTCTTTTGTCTATAGCGTGGCTTTATAATAGCCTCATAACCCATTTCGGTAATCTCCTTTCTCCGGGCCTCTGCCCGCTCCACATCCCGAAACAGGCCGAGCGAAATAGCATGCACTAATTCACCACTGGTAAACCGCCAAAGATCAGCAATACCATCTTTCTCCAGACGGTTGGCAATCTCAATAGCCTTGTGCCGACTTGGTTGTGGGGGTATCAACACCCACACACCAGCCTGTTCATTTCGGGTTTCTGACTGCAGATCGGGTTTAAGTCCCAACGCCCTTAATCGCACCGATACTATATCCGCATCTGAGCGACTCTCCAGAAAGCCAACCGTTTTGCAGATTAGCGTAGCTGGGATAGGCTGTGGCTCAGGTGTTTCAGCCAAGACGACCGGTGGTTCCTTATCAACCTGCTCAGAGGATGGCACCTGCTGGGGCGGTGTTAGCGATTCTGATGGCAAACTTGAAGTAGGTTCAATAACCGCTTCACCGTTTTCCAGTTTATTATTGACCGTTTCATCAGACAGATCTTCAACCTGTTTCTCGTCCACTGAGGGAGTGATTGGCTCACCATCACTAACTTCAGCAAATGTTTCGACGGTTTCATGGAACAGGGTCAACTCACCAATGTCAGATGAAACCTTATGAGCGTTGTTAATTTGTGAGCCCTGAGGATAGATCAACAGAAACAGTCCAAAGTTGGCAAGCAGCAGTATGAAGAATAGCCATTTCATAGATTTATTGTAACTGTTCAGGCCACCAGATCCATAAATCATGGCTGATGAATGATAGCATCCTATTGTGCATGTGCAGACTGGAGTGCCAAACCTTGCAGGACAAGATCGGGCACTAAGCCATGGGTCAATTCAAGATGCCTGGACAGTAGCCCTGCACCACCACCTGTCACAAGACACCCTATTTCACCACCACACCGAAGCTGTAGGTTTTGATACAGTTTCTCGATTGTAGCAGTATGCGCCAGCATAGCGCCCGTATTGACTCCTGCTGCGGTATCAGTCGCAAAACAGTTCATTATCTCCCCTGCACCATAGGGTGGTATATCGGTGTTCTGACGTAAACAACTGGCAAACAATTTTAACCCTGGCAATATGATACCACCCAAGTGCCTGCCGTCGGCATCCATTGCGTCAACTGTCGTTGCTGAACCGCAGTCTACGATAATCAGAGGATCGAGAGAAAGCATCCGGGCAGCAAGCAACACCAACCAGCGGTCGACACCCAATTGTGTTGGTTGGCGATATCCATTTGTCACACCCAGCTCATCTTGTTTTGTCTGTGCAAACCTCGGTGCAATCTGCCAATGTCGCTGAATCCAGTCGACCAGATTCAATAACACCTGATGTTGCAGCACACTGGCGATGTGAACCTCATCCGGTTTTTGTATTTTTAACCAAGCCCCTTCAATTGCTGCTGGAAGCCCGCCAGAAGAAACCTGATGTAAAACACCTGTCTGCAGCTCCACCTCATTGGCCCATTTGATTGCCGTATTGCCGATATCTACATACAGCCTCATGATTTTTCGCCTACCTCCTTTCGGAGACTGACCTCACCCGCATGAAAAACCTGCTCATGTCCCTTGCTGCGGATACGAATAGCGCCTGAACTATCGATCCCCACGTGCTCCCCCCTGTGCGATTGGCTGTGACTGCGAATCACTACATCCTTTCCCAATAGTAAATCGTGCTGCTGCCACTCATCGATAAATGAGGTCAATCCGTTTGCCTGGTATTGCTGAATAACATCACGCAGATGCAAAATCAACTTACTCGCCAACTCGTTGCGTGTGTGCGGTACAATATGAGGAATTGCATTAAGGTCTACCCAGGGTTGATCTATAACATCACCCTGGGTACCCAGCCAGGTATTGAGACCAACACCGATCACCACATGTGATGGTCCACTCGCCTCTCCTGTTATTTCAAGCAACAACCCGGCTAGTTTTTTATTGTGCCATACAATGTCATTAGGCCATTTCAATCCGGCCTCGCTGCAGTTGAGCTGATGCAAAAGGCGTAAAACCGCAATAGCTGAGGCCAGACTGAGACCGGCCATCCGCATAGGAGGAAGCTCGAAATGCCACAGCATGGAGAGATAGATATTTCTACCAAAGGGTGAAACCCATCTTTGTCCATGCCTACCTTTGCCGGCTAATTGTTGCTCAGCCAAACAGACTGATCCTGCATTAACACCCATCCCAGCCCGCTGCATAAGCCATCCATTCGTGGAATCAATGGATGCATGTAAATGTAGGGTCGGAAGCTGTTCAAGGCCTTCATTCGTCAGTAATTGTAAAATAGTATCCTGATTCAGAAGGTCAAGGGGCTCTCTCAACCTATAACCTCTTCCTGTAACCGCATCGATCTCGAGATTGTAGACCTGCTTGATCTGTTGCAGTTTTTTCCAAACTGCTGATCGACTGATATTAAGTAATTGTCCCAACTCCTGACCGGAGTGAAACTGTCCATCAGCCAGCCTATCAATCAGTTCAGGATAATGATTCATTGGGATTTAACCAATTATCCAATCGTTGCTGCCGCTCACTGTCAGGATACGGCTGAAGGTGGATGGTACATGTATCCGCAGGAGCAGGTAGTGGCATCACATTAACGACTTGTAGCTCATCTCTGCGAAACAGATGTATCTGGATCGGTACACCTTCTTCCTGCTCACCAATATATCGCTCCATCTGTTCTGAACTCAAACGTATTCCATCCACAGCTATAATCTCATCGCCCGCAGATAAGCCTGCATGCTGCGCACCACCATCGTCATATACTTGTAGAATGTGTATTGAATGCTCAGTCTGCCTCAATTTAGCACCTAAAACAGGCCTGGCATCTTTTACTTGTGGAGATTCGTTTACCACACTCCCCTGATCCTTACTGGATCTTGCAGGAAACAAGTGCATTTCAACGGCAAATTCCATCAAGGTCTCGGCAAGTGGCAGCTCTTGTGTAGATCGAACACCCAGGTCGAACAACACGCCCAGATCCAAGGATGTCACATCAGCAACCAATATTTCAAAACCACCTTCTGGCACACCAATGCCACGTTTACCATAACGTTTCCACAATTCACGCATGACATGGTCAAGCGAGTAGCTACCGTTGCTCCGCACCCGAATGGTCAAATCGAGTAGTAACGCGAATAGAGCGCCTTTAGTGTAGTAGCTGACGATGGCATTGGGGGCATTCTCATCCTGTTTATAGAATCTTGTCCAAGCATCGAAACTGGATGCTTCAAGGGTCTGCTTGTGTCGTCCGCTGCTTCTCATAACCCGAGTGACAGTCTCGGCCATCATCGTAAAGTAGGCCTCACGCTCAATCACCCCGCACCGCACCAGAATCAACTCATCGTAATAGGAGGTAATACCTTCAAAGATCCATAACTGTAGGGTATGAACCTCTTTCTCAGTTCCCTCCTGGAGAAAGATCTCTGGAGTTATCCTTTTGACATGCCACAAGTGAAAATATTCATGACTACATAGTGCCAGGAATCTCCTGTAGTCTTCTGAAACCTTGTCAAGTTTTCCCCTTGGCAGATCATTCCTGCTGACTAACAGACTGGTTGAATTACGATGTTCCAATCCGCCATAACCATCACCAACCACCAGCAGCATAAAAAGATAATCATTAATTGGCAATTCACCGAACAGACCTACTTCTTCACTACAGATAAGCTGTAGGTCTTTACAGATTCTAGTTAGATCTGCGCTATGCAAACCATAGACAGCAATCCGATGTTGTCGTCCCTTAACCTCAAACTCTGCCATTGAGAAAGTACCGATCTCTGCAGGGTAGTCGATCAAGGCTTCGTAACTATCAGAGATATAGTCTCCAAATCCTGCCGCGTCTATATTCTCCGCAGGCATCGCAATAGCAACACGCCACTCCCTATAGGTGTCACCATCTGGAGGGGGAATTGTCAATCTGCACGGATTCTGCTGTTGGCCTTCAACACCCAGAAACAAGCATGGGCCATTAAAATAGGCGTGCGTGGTATCGAAATGCGCAGCCCTTACTGAAAATTCCCAAGCATAAACTGTATAGGTAATACGTAGCTCACCTTCCACCGGTGCAATCTGCCAAGTCTGCTTATCTACTTTATCGATGATTACAGGATTGTCATTTGAAATGGCTTCAATAGTAATAATGTTGCGCGCAAAGTCACGCACCATGTAACTACCACGAATCCAGGCAGGTAGATAGACAACCTGTCCGTTTGGATTGGGTTGTTGAATAGTTAACTCGATTTCAAAAAGGTGGGCTTGAGCAGACTTGAAGCCTAACTTGTAACAATTCATTGTCTACCCCAAACCATGACAGCCTGTTTTCCGAGGTCGTTTATTGGACGTGCAATCAAACCAGAGTGAGTTGCACTTATTTGATAGCGCGCACCGGCTGCAATCGGCATGTATACCGAGCTACCGTACATGCTGTCAACCATTCCAAAACGGTCAGTCAGATTGGAAATAATCTTATCGACGATTTCAAAGTCAGCATGAAGATCAAAGGAGTGGCTTCCTCGACTAATCCATAAGGCACCTCGACCGGATAAGGATTCCAATCGTACAACAGGATCCTTACCCAGTAACGCCATCCATGGTTTCCACTTTATAAAACGTGCATCGATACGCCACTCATTGGCTGAGATAGGGTAGACCTTTTCTCTTCCAGCGATGGTTAAAGTAAGCGGTGTATGCTCCGAATCTGCAATACCTACTTCAATTTCAGCCAAGACTTGCTCTTTGGTCAACTGAACATAGCTCTGAATGTTAAATAACAACACCGATACAAATGATGCAGCAAGTAAAAGTGCTAGACCTAAAAGACCATTCAGACTGGCGACAAGTACTTTTCTTTTAAAGATAAGCTGACGGATGGCCAATCCTGATATCAAAGCACCGATCAATAGTAGTGTAAGAGAGAGCAACATCCAGAGATTTTAAACCTATTTGGCCTGAATAGAATCTGATTAGGCAAAATGTTTGGCTCTTCCCCCTAATCGATTGGGCGGCAGAATGCGCAAGAATAGGCCGTAAATGGAGGCCAATCACCGCAAAGGACTGTAAATGTTTCAAACCTTCGGGTTATTAACTAAATACTTGCTTGTTCCCGAATCAAGCCGGACTATCGGGAAAGCTCCCAGGAGTACGAGTGACGTAACGTATAGATGATGAAACCAATTGTGATGATTGGCGTCCATTTGCGGCCAGTAATACTTCTACCGATAACCGGGATAGCCATATATATTATCCCCCACCTACTCGATGTAGTGAAGAACCAAATGTTTATTGGTTCATACGGACAATAGAAAAAAAAACCCCGGACCATTTCTGATCCGGGGTTTTTACTGTAAAAACCTGGCAGTGTCCTACTTTAACATGAGGAAACCCCACACTATCATCGGCGCTATGTCGTTTCACTTCCGAGTTCGAGATGGGATCGGGTGGTACCAACACGCTATTTTCGCCAGGTAAACTGTCGGAGTTATTCCTATTGGAACAACTCAGCATTTGGTTAGATCGCTAGGCGTATCATTGGGTGTTGCGTCTGCTTGAGCCTGACCCAAAATGTTTGGGTGTTATATGGTCAAGCCTCACGGGCAATTAGTACTGGTTAGCTTCATACATTACTGCACTTCCACACCCAGCCTATCAACGTTGTAGTCTTCAACGGCCCTTCAGGGACCTTAAAGGTCCAGTGAGATCTAATCTTGGGAGGGGCTTCCCGCTTAGATGCTTTCAGCGGTTATCCTGTCCGTATTTAGCTACCCGGCGATGCCACTGGCGTGACAACCGGAACACCAGAGATACGTCCACTCCGGTCCTCTCGTACTAGGAGCAGCTTCCCTCAAATCTCAAACGCCCACGGCAGATAGGGACCGAACTGTCTCACGACGTTCTAAACCCAGCTCGCGTACCACTTTAAATGGCGAACAGCCATACCCTTGGGACCGACTTCAGCCCCAGGATGTGATGAGCCGACATCGAGGTGCCAAACACCGCCGTCGATATGAACTCTTGGGCGGTATCAGCCTGTTATCCCCGGAGTACCTTTTATCCGTTGAGCGATGGCCCTTCCATACAGAACCACCGGATCACTAAGACCTACTTTCGTACCTGCTCGACTTGTCTGTCTCGCAGTCAAGCACCCTTATGCCTTTGCACTCGTTGCGCGATGTCCGACCGCGCTGAGGGTACCTTCGTGCTCCTCCGTTACTCTTTGGGAGGAGACCGCCCCAGTCAAACTACCCACCATACACTGTCCCTAACCCGGATAACGGGTCGAGGTTAGAACTCCAAATATGTCAGGGTGGTATTTCAAGGTTGGCTCCACGAAGACTGGCGTCTCCGCTTCGAAGCCTCCCACCTATCCTACACAGACATATTCAAAGTCCAGTGCAAAGCTGTAGTAAAGGTTCACGGGGTCTTTCCGTCTAGCCGCGGGTACACTGCATCTTAACAGCGATTTCAATTTCACTGAGTCTCTGGTGGAGACAGCGTGGCCATCGTTACGCCATTCGTGCAGGTCGGAACTTACCCGACAAGGAATTTCGCTACCTTAGGACCGTTATAGTTACGGCCGCCGTTTACCGGGGCTTCGATCAAGAGCTTCGTCCGAGGACTAACCCCATCAATTAACCTTCCGGCACCGGGCAGGCGTCACACCCTATACTTCCTCTTTCGAGTTTGCAGAGTGCTATGTTTTTAATAAACAGTCGCAGCCACCTGGTCACTTCGACCCTCTTCTGCTCCGAGAGCAAGTCTCTTCACATACCAAGGGCGTACCTTCTCCCGAAGTTACGGTACTATTTTGCCTAGTTCCTTCACCAGAGTTCTCTCAAGCGCCTTAGGATTCTCACCCTACCCACCTGTGTCGGTTTGGAGTACGGTTACTTATTACCTGAAGCTTAGAGGTTTTTCCTGGAAGTATGGCATCGATCACTTCATCTCACATGGAGACTCGTCATCACGTCTCAGGATTGTCGGTCCGGATTTACCTAAACCAACTCCCTACACGCTTAAACCGGGATAACCAACACCCGGATGATTTAGCCTTCTCCGTCACCCCATCGCAATAATAAGTAGTTCCGGAATATTAACCGGATTCCCATCGACTACGCATTTCTGCCTCGCCTTAGGGGCCGACTAACCCTGCACCGATTAGCGTTGTGCAGGAAACCTTGGGTTTTCGGCGAGGGGGCCTCTCACCCCCTTTATCGTTACTCATGTCAGCATTCGCACTTCTGATACCTCCAGCATACTTTACAGCACACCTTCACAGGCTTACAGAACGCTCCTCTACCATACGTGTAAACACGTATCCGCAGCTTCGGTACATGGCTTAAGCCCCGTTAAATCTTC
>JAIVEQ010000001.1:0-172500 GCA_023838465.1 Candidatus Thiodiazotropha sp. | reverse complement strand
GCTTCCCTCTACTATACTCTAGTCAAGCAGTTTCAAATGCAGTTCCCAGGTTGAGCCCGGGGCTTTCACATCTGACTTACCAAACCACCTACGCGCGCTTTACGCCCAGTAATTCCGATTAACGCTTGCACCCTCCGTATTACCGCGGCTGCTGGCACGGAGTTAGCCGGTGCTTCTTCTAAAGTTAACGTCAAGACCCAGGGTTATTAACCCTAAGCTTTTCTTCACAATTGAAAGTGCTTTACAACCCGCAGGCCTTCTTCACACACGCGGTATTGCTGGATCAGGGTTGCCCCCATTGTCCAATATTCCCCACTGCTGCCTCCCGTAGGAGTCTGGGCCGTGTCTCAGTCCCAGTGTGGCTGATCGTCCTCTCAGACCAGCTATGGATCGTCGCCTTGGTGAGCCATTACCTCACCAACAAGCTAATCCAACGCAGGCTCATCTAATAGCGCGAGGTCCGAAGATCCCCCGCTTTCCCCCGTAGGGCGTATGCGGTATTAGCTCGAGTTTCCTCGAGTTGTCCCCCACTACTAGGCAGATTCCTACGCGTTACTCACCCGTCCGCCACTCGTCAGCAAGAGAGCAAGCTCTCCTCTGTTACCGTTCGACTTGCATGTGTTAAGCATACCGCCAGCGTTCAATCTGAGCCAGGATCAAACTCTTCAGTTTAAGTTTGATAGCTACTTATGGTAGCCAATCTTTTTTGACTCGAGATTCTCGAAATAGAATTAACTATTTTTTGAATGCTCTCTGTCGATCTTTTGGTTACCCAAAATCAACGGAGCACCCACACAAATTACCTAACCTGATTGTTAAAGAGCTTCCCGGATATTTTCTTCCGAGAAAGACCGCCTATCTTATCGAACTGAGCGCTTGTGTCAAGATATTCCTTAACTTTTTTCAAGCTGGCGAATCCGCTCAGTCCGTACGAGAGCGCGTATTGTACAGTCCAGTTAGTCATTGTCAACAACTATTTAGAACTGCGTTTTCCGTCTCTCAGTCCTTTCGAAAAAGCCCTTAAGGCCGTCCGAAAGAGTGGCGCATTATACGTCGATCAATCCTCTCGTCAACATAAATCTAGAAAGAATTTTTACGTTTAAAAAAAGCCGCCACAGTGTTCCTGAAAACTGCTATCTGCGATGCAGTTACAGTCAAAGGAGGCGCGCATTATAAGCTGAACCATTCGCAGGTCAAGCTTAATTTCTAAATATAATCAGTTTCTGATATCTAGCCAGTTTTAGCATCAGAATTTCTTTATGTGGAGGAGTGAATAACAAGCAATAAAGACAAGTATCTACATGAATTCGGCCTGACATCTCCACCTTCTACCTATATATATAGTTATTGGCGTAAATCAGTAATCTAACTGACTAGGTGATGCTAATACGCGCAAACCTACGCTTCCCTACCTGATAGACGCAGGTCGTCCCTGCATCCACAATAAGAGAATGATCGGAAATTTTTTCGCTATCAACTCGTACAGCACCTTGCTTTATCATTCTCATGGCTTCAGATGTGCTCTTCACCAGACCACCATCCTTCAACAGATTGGCGATCGGGTAGCCACAGCCTGAGGCAGTTAGTGCCAGCTCCGGCATCTCATCCGGTATCTGTCCTTTTTGGAAACGCGCTACAAAAGCTTGGTGGGCTTTTTCAGCCATCTCACTAGAATGAAATCGTCCAACCAACTCCTCTGCCAGGCGAATTTTTATATCCCTGGGATTAGCTCCCTGCTCAACATCCTTCTTCCAAGCCTCAATTTCTTGCATTGGCTTGAAACTCAGTAATTCGTAGTAACGCCACATCAGATCATCGGAGACAGACATGATTTTGCCGAACATCTCCTCCGGTTTATCAGTTATACCTATATAGTTATTCAGCGATTTGGACATTTTCTGTACCCCGTCCAATCCCTCCAGGATGGGCAGGGTAATCACAACCTGTGGTTCCTGGTCATGAGCCTCCTGTAATTGACGCCCAACCAATAGGTTAAACTTTTGATCTGTTCCCCCCAATTCGACATCGGCCTTGAGCACCACAGAGTCATACCCCTGAATCAGCGGATAGAGAAATTCATGTACCGCAATGGGCTGGCCGCTTGTATAACGCTTGTTGAAATCATCCCTCTCCAACATCCTGGCAACGGTATGATTTGCCGCCAGCTGAATCAGATCAGCTGCTGACATTTCACCCATCCAGGATGAGTTGAATAGAACCGTGGTCTTGGCAGGATCCAGGATTTTGAAGATCTGGTGTTCGTAGGTCTTGGCATTCTCGATTACCTCCTCTCGTGTAAGGGGAGGACGAGTGGCGCTTTTTCCTGTCGGATCACCTATCATGCCGGTAAAATCGCCGATAAGAAAGATGACTTCGTGGCCCAACTCCTGGAATTGGCGAAGCTTATTGATCAGGACTGTGTGCCCGATATGCAGGTCCGGAGCAGTGGGATCAAACCCTGCCTTGATTTTAAGCGGTTTTCCTCGCTGCAGTTTTTTTATCAGCAACTCTTCAGGCAGAACTTCTTCTGTACCTCGTTTAATTAGATCTAGGGATCCAGTGACATCAGTCATTTATCAAATCTCAAAAATTAAGACAATGGTTGCACACTCTACTAGAAGCATCTGATAAAATTAACCATTGAGTGTTGTGATACTCTACAATCTGAAATGAGATCAATCACTATGTTCTATCGCAAAGGGACCAACATACAGCCTTTCTCCGCTGTAATACCGTAACATGCAAGACTTTAAATCCTATACATTGGAGAGAAGACCCGCACGCGGCCAGTTGGTCAGGCGTCTTGTTATCGCAGTTGTTTTCCTCGTCATTCTGGCGGCCGGCTTTCTCTACCTTATTTCAGAGCCGAAACAAGATTCTCACGAAGAGGCGTCTCCCATCCCGGAAGAGGCCGGTAATCAGCAACAAAAACTGATTCTGCCACTGTCTCTACCGGGTCAATCCAGTAAAGAAAACACACCTAGCAGCATACCGACACAGTCGATCAGCTTCATTAAAGACGCTGTGGCTACTGAGACAGAACCCTTGACTGAGGTGGCCACCCCTGTAGAGCCGCCAGCCGTAGAACCACCAGCTGTAGAACTGAAAACCCATTCAACGGCCTATCAGATTAAAAATGGGGACTCCCTGGCCAGTATATTCAAAAAACATGAACTGAGTGCCAACCTGCTACACCGCATTGTCCACTCGAGTGATACAGCAAAAAAGCTGACCGACATCCGACCGGGAGAAATACTCTATCTGAACCTCGATGAAGAGAAGAACTTTCTCGGTTTACGGCTTGAGCAGAGTAAGATTCACAGCCTGGAGATCACCGCTGTGGATGATGATTTCAAGGCTGCCGAGCTACAAAAGGAGGTAGAACCTAGAACCACCCATCTCAGTGGTACGATAGAAAATTCACTCTACATCTCTGCCAAGGAAGCCGGCCTGTCGGAGAGACTGATCATGCAACTGGCCGATATCTTTGGCTGGGACATCGATTTTGCCTTGGAAATTCGTAGCGGCGATCGCTTCACGGTGATCTTCCAAGAGGACTATCTGGATGGTGAGAAGCTTCGCGACGGCCCTATCCTGGCTGCTGAATTTGTCAATCAGGGTCGTACCTATCGTGCCTTGCGCTACACAGATGATAGTGGCAACTCCGATTACTTCACTCCCAAAGGCCGTAGTATGCGGAAGGCTTTTCTGCGTGCTCCTGTCGATTTCAGACGCATCTCATCAAAATTCACAAGGGAGCGTTATCACCCTGTATTAGGCAAGAAACGTCCTCATCGAGGAGTCGACTATGCCGCAAAAACGGGCACACCAATTAAATCTGCGGGTGATGGCAAGATTATCCATCGTGGTAAGAAAGGCGGCTACGGCAGGACAGTTATCATTCAGCACGGACAGACATATACAACCCTTTACGCCCATCTATCGCGTTACAGCAAGAAAGCGAAAAGAGGCCAAAAGGTTAAACAGGGACAGGTCATTGGCTATGTTGGCAAGACAGGTCTTGCGACAGGCCCCCACCTGCACTACGAGTTTCGTGTCAATGGCGTACACCGTAATCCTCTGACGGTTAAACTTCCGGCGGCTGAGCCGATTGCAAAAAAATACCGTGCCGACTTTCAAATGAAGATTCAACCGTTACTAAGCAAACTTGAACTGATTAATCGCACACTCGTCGCCGATGCCAAGTGAGTCTATCTATATAGGACTCATCTCAGGAACAAGTCTCGATGGGGTGGATGCGGTAGCGGTCGATTTTTCGGCAGACCAGGTCAACCTCCTGGCAAGCCATCTTGAACCCTATTCGATACACCTGCAGGAGGCACTTCGTTCACTCTGTCTTCCGGGTGAGAACGAGATTGATCGTCTTGGAGAACTCGACAGACAGGTTGCCAAGACCTTTGCCAACGCCTGCCATGCCCTGCTGGACAAGGCTGGGTTGCAATACAAGCAGATTATCGCCATCGGCAGCCATGGGCAGACTATCCGTCATCGCCCATATGCTAAACATCCTTTTACCCTACAGATAGGTGATCCCAACACCTTGACGGAACTAACAGGGATCACTACCGTAGCCGATTTTCGCCGCCGTGATATGGCCGCAGGCGGTCAGGGTGCACCACTTGTTCCCGCACTTCATCAAGCCCTGTTTCAACATCCAGAACAAAAACGGATTATTTTGAATCTAGGCGGGATTGCAAACATTACATGCCTCCCCAGTGAAAAAGATAACTTGGTCATCGGTTACGATACCGGCCCTGCCAACACCCTGCTTGACCGCTGGATCAAACAGCATCTGGCTGTCGACCTTGATCATAAAGGTGAGTGGGCTAGAAGCGGAAAAGTACTGGACACCCTTTTACAGGAACTGCTTGCCGACACCTACTTCAATCAACCTCCCCCTAAAAGCACGGGTAGTGAATATTTCAATCTTGACTGGCTGGGTAAAAAGCTTGCCCAGATCAACTACGCCGCTGAGGATGTTCAAGCCACCCTGCTGGAACTGACAGCTGTCAGCATTGCGCAAGCCATCATCAGGGAGGATTATTCCGAAAGCGAAATTCTTGTTTGCGGTGGTGGCGTTCATAACGCCTACCTGCTTGAGCGATTGAATACTCAGCTCCCCGATTCGACCATTCACCCGACATCGGAATATGGCGTCAATCCGGATTGGGTCGAGGCGATCACCTTTGCTTGGCTGGCAAAACGTACCCTTGCCGGACTGAACGGGAATCTCTGTTCCGTCACTGGCGCAGTGCGTGATGTGGTGTTAGGTGGGATATACCCGTCATCATTGTGACAGTTTCTGCACAAATTTAAGGATATCAATTTGTGACTGGATCGGTAACGAGCGAGTATTGATCATCTGCTCACCCGGATGGCCATTACGAATCTTGTGCAACACTTCCCAGGGATTCTGCCTGCTGGCCTCCCCCAGGTAATGTGGCTTCTGTGGTGTATTGAAATTTATCTTCTGTCCCTTCAAGCCATGACAGATTGCACAGAGGGCTTCAAAATGTGGCCGTCCATTCTCAAGATCTCCTTGTACAACTTCCCCCGTTTCAGAGATCCACTGTTGCATATCAATCAAACCTTCTGAAATAAACAGTGCCAACGCATTTGCCGACTGATCATCGATCATCTCTTTTGTATAGCCGTGGGTTTCGTTACGGATAATCGTCAGGATGTCTGCCACGGGTCTCCCCGCCATCCCCAAAACACCGCTAATACCTGTGAAGTGCCCCCCTTTGCCGTAGGCTCCATCCACCCCCCCGATAATCCCATCCATGGCACTCTTTGCAACGCCAGGTAGTGAACCCCCTCTGCTTCCCCTCCTCGGGGGATCTACGATGTCCGTTAAGAAAATCAGTTATATTCAGCTGTCGTTTTAACTGCTCCTTGCGACCGACCAATCCCATCCAATTGTCATACACGCGTCCACCCTGGGCATACCAATAGATTTTTTCTGCTTGCTGTTGCGCATCCACAGAAGATGAAAAAAACAGCAGACAACTCAATATTAGAGTACAAAGGTTGTCACTAGGAAGTGCTTGGTACTGTTTCATCGAATTTAACCGTTTTATTGCGACCTTGTTCTTTTGCTTGATAAAGAGCGGTATCGGCTGCCTTTAACAGGGTCTCTGGAGAAAGGTCATGACACTGGCTAAGGGCAGCCATTCCTATGCTAACGGTGACGGTTAATCCCTCAACCTGCATGCCCGATACTGCCATACGAATATCCTCAGCCGTTTTCAATGCACCCTGCTCAGCCGTATTGGTCAAAATAACGCAAAACTCTTCAACACCGTATCGACAGGCATAATCTGAATCTCGTAAGCGATCATTCAACAGGCCACCGAAAGCAGTCAGAACCTGATCACCCATGGCATGCCCATAGTTATCGTTGAGTTGCTTGAAGTGATCAAAATCGAGCATCAACAGTGATAGGGGCTTATTTTTATCTGTGGCATCCGCAATCGATTGGTGCAGGATATCCATCAATGAGCGTCGATTGAGCAGACCGGTTAATTCATCCGTGTACGAGATAGCTTCCAGGTAGGCTTCCCGTCGCTGTTGAACTGTCACATCTCGCATCAGGGCAGCCATGCCAAGAATGTTTCCCTGCTGAGTGTGAATTCTCGCCGCCATGACACTGAGATAGCGCTCACCCTGCAAGACTGACTCGGCATAGTTGGAATCCTGATGCTCAATGAGTCGACTGATCAACTGAGGGTCTCCGACCAGTTGGTCGAACCCCTGGCTGACTATCTCTGCGATCGATTTACCTAACAGCTTTTCTGCCGCAGGATTGACCAGCACGATTCCCCCATCCCTATCTGTCACCACTATACCCTCTCCAGCGTTGAGTATGATGGTGGTTAATTTATCCTGTTCCAACTCAAGTCCGGTATAGGTCTCAAGTATTTTACGGGTCATTGCATTGAAGGAACGGGGCATTTGACCCAACTCATCCTGACCGAGTTCTGGTACCCGTTGATCGAGGTCCCCTTGCTCGACCTGGTGCATCGCATGAGTCACCTGTTGTATCGGTTTAATGACTACCTTGCGAAGAAACAGATAGGTCAGCAATAGAAACAGGATCAGTACAACAACCAGTACAGTGGCTGCTCGATCACGGCTCTTGTTTACCATTTGATTGACATGTTGTAACGAAGTGGATAAGCGGGCTAGTCCAAGTACAGCATGTTCTTTGCCATGACACCGATTACAGTCACGCTCATTGGCAATAGGCATGAGGATGACATAACGCTGCAGGGCCTCATCCACGATTCCTACTTGCTTTTCACTGCTAAGCGCTTCCAATAAGTGCGGATCATCTTCGCTATACAGGCGTCTCTCTAGTACCTCTTCCCCCGCTGCTGGAAGAGCTCCTCTCCACGGTGCCAATTGACCTGTATGATTGTGGTGTTGTCTCGGAAGGCTTCCAGCCCATTGGGGCGAATAAAGCTGAAATCCTCTAATTCAATGGCGTCCTTGATATCTTCCGCATATTGCTCCGCAATGGCAGCAGAGCCTGTTTCCATGATTGCCCCAAACCCGGCAGCCACGCTTGAAACCATCCGTCCAGTGACAGCTTTATAGTCCTGAATGATGGTGGCCAGCTGACTTTGTGTATATAAAACAACCAACCCAACCAATGTAAGTGAGGCCGCAATCCCCACAACAATCAGGATTCTCGCACCGATACTTTTATTTATCATTTTACAACATCATCCACTCTTCATTCACCCAAAGCGATCCATGTTGGGGAGTATTATTATTCAGAATACCGGCAACTCCCTGTAGAGCAGCCTTAATAAAAGCAGATACTATCTAACTCCCTATATAGTGTAGGTCGAATCAAAATTGAATTTGTATACTTAATGACAGAAGTGCAAACAGCGCCCTTCAGGCAGAAAAAAGAGAAAAGTAACGTTTGACTGTCCTGAGTCTGTGCATTAGAAGTTGTTAATTCTATAATATAGAGTGGATAGGCAAGACCCAGGCACTATGCAAGCATCCATCCACAACTCGCATTTCATTCTTCGGAGATTGCATTCACTATTCGGTCTGCTGCCGATAGGCGGGTTTCTCATATTCCACCTTTGGGAAAATTCTCAATCGCGCTACGGCCAATTGCACTATAACGAACATGTCGTTGGATGGCTTCAAGGACTCAACTATCTGCTGTTAATGGAGATTTTCATCATCGCCCTCCCACTTCTGTTCCATGCCGGTTATGGTTTGGTGATTGCGCGCGGGAGCCGAAGCAATTGGCGCCTCTACCCCTGGCTACATAACCGCTTCTACTGGCTGCAGCGACTTTCAGGCATCGCAATTCTACTGTTTCTTCTGTTTCATGTCGGATGGACACGTATCTGGGGTTTATGGGAGCCAGCCATCAAAATAGACCTCTTCAGTCATATGCAAAACCTGCTTAGCGACCCACTTTTTTTTATCCTCTACCTGACTGGACTCCTGTTATCGGTATTCCATTTATGTAACGGCCTCTGGAGCATGGCTATCAGCTGGGGAATCACCACAAGCATTGAAGCACAACGCTACTGGTTTTATCTCTGCACTATGCTCGCTGTCATCCTATGTGCAATGGGACTGCATGGCATGCTGGGATTTGTCCAATGAAACGGCCACGTAAGGTCATTGTTATCGGTGGTGGACTGGGTGGATTGTGGGCTGCTCTTCGAGTGGCAGAGGCAGGGTTTCAAGTCGATATCTTCTCCCTTTTCGAGGTTAAACGCTCTCACTCTGTTTGTGCTCAAGGCGGGATCAATGCCTGTTTCGACACCAAGGGAGAGAGGGACTCGGTATGGCAACATATTGTCGACACCCTGAAAGGAGGTGCCTATCTCGCCAACCAGCCACCCGTTAAATCGATGTGTGAGGAGGCACCCGGTCTAATTCGCACCTTCGAGCGCATGGGAGTGACCTTTTCCCGGACAGCTGAAGGATTAATGGATCTGCGACTGTTCGGTGGCGTCAAAAACAGACGCACGGTATTTGCCGGTGCAAGTACCGGGCAACAGCTGCTCTATGGCGTCGATCAAGAAGTTCGTCGCCAGGAAGCCCTGGGGCGGGTTCAGAAATACGAATGGTGGGAATTCCTATCGCTGGTGAAGGATGGACAAGGCGTCTGCAAAGGTATCGTGGTAATGAATCTTCGCACCATGGACATAAAGAGTTTTCCTGCTGATGCTGTGATCCTTGCCAGTGGCGGCATGGGACAGGTCTTCGGACATCGATCAACCAACTCCACCAACTCAACCGGTACGGCTGCCTGTCGGGTCTATCAACAAGGTGCATGGTTCGCCAATAGTGAGTTTTTCCAATTCCATCCCACCGCGATGTTGGGTGATGATAAGACCCGATTGATGAGTGAAGCGGCTCGCGGTGAGGGTGGGCGCATTTGGGTTCCCAAAGATCCCGGCGACCGGCGCAAAGCTAACCAGATTCCTGAACATGAACGTCTCTATTTTCTTGAAGAGTGGTATCCCAGTTATGGCAATACAGTACCCCGCGACGTAGCCTCTCGTGCGATCTGGAAAATCGTCCACGAAATGGGACTTGGTGTTGGGGGAGAAGATAAAGTCTATCTTGACCTAACCCACCTCAATCCAGGTTTTATAGAACAGCGACTACATGCCATCCTCGATATCTACCGTAAGTTCCATGGTGCTGACCCGGTGCATGAACCGATGGAGATATACCCTTCAGCCCACTATGCCATGGGGGGTTTGTGGGTCGATTTCGAAAACGACGAAACCGATAGTGGTATGAAACCTGGAAGCCCACGTAACCACGCTACCAATATCCCCGGTTTATATGCCTGTGGCGAGTGCGATTATGGTTATCATGGCGCAAATCGATTAGGTGCAAATTCGTTACTATCCGCCTCTTTTAGCGGTCGTGTGGCAGGTGAAGCCGTAAGCAACTATCTCAAAGGGCTGCAGGATGATCTTCAGGCTGTACCGGAACAACGCTTCAATGACGAAATATCCCGACAAAAAACAATTAATAAACAGCTGACCGAGAGTCAAGGCATGGAGAATCCCTACACCCTACATCACGAACTGGGTGAACTCATGTCAAGCCAGGTTGGGGTAGTAAGGAACAACACAACCCTGCAAGAAGCCCTATCATCTTTGCAAGACCTGGGACAACGCAGCCAGGCAGTTAACCTACGAGAGACCAATACATGGAGTAACCAGGCATTGGTCTTCACACGCCAGTTGCAGGATATGATTAGACTTGGGCAGGTTATTACCGCCAGCGCCCTGGCCAGGGATGAGTGCCGCGGTGCCCACTACAAACCCGCCTTTGACCTGACCGCACCAAAAGATGCCTATCCGGGTGACCCAGCTTATGAGGCCTATCGTGATGCCTGGAAACAACAAAATAAAAAATGGCTGAAAACCACAATTACCGAACAGTCCGATTCAGGACCACTTATCAGTTTCCAACCCGTTGATCTGTCGGTGCTGCCACCGGAAGAGCCACGCGACTACCGCTAAGGGTGAAATGATGGATAAAACAATCGATCTAGATATCCGTCGCCAGGACACCCCCTATAGTCCACCCTACTGGCAAGCGTTCTCTATTCCCTATCGAGAAGGCCATAATATTGTCTCAGCACTGATGGCAATCCGTGAACAGCCGATCACCCGGGATGGCCATCGTGTCGATCCGGTGGCCTGGGAATTCAATTGCATGGAGGAGGTCTGTGGTGCCTGTAGTATGATCATCAATGGACACCCTCGGCAGGCGTGCTCTACCCTGATTGATACACTCGAGCAACCAATAAGACTTGAACCTTTAAGCAAATTTCCCATTGTCCGCGACTTAATGGTCGATCGCAGCAGAATATTCAGCGATCTAAAAAAGGTCCGGGCATGGATAGAGATCGATGGCGCCTGGGATATCCATGAAGGTGCCCCACGCATCTCTCCTGAGGCATGGAAAGAGAACTACCTCTACAGCCGCTGCATGAGTTGCGGCTGCTGTATGGAGGCCTGCCCGCAATATGGTCCTGAAAAGGCGTTTATCGGTCCGGATTCACTGGCTGCTGTCAGGCTGATGAACAATCACCCCACAGGAAGCTACCACAAACAGCAACGCCTACACGCCATCATGGCCGATGGAGGAATCAGTGATTGCGGCAATGCACAAAATTGTGTGCGCGTGTGTCCCAAAGAGATCCCACTCACCACCGCCATCGGAGAGCTGGGACGCCAGTCTACCCTTCAGCTACTGCGTGACCTATTTGGCAAGACTCAATAACATATCGTCCGATCACCAACCGTTTATCCATCAACAATTGTTAAATCGCAGATCTGTATGCAAGTTACGCCATTGTTTATTTGATAGTATCTTGTACGAACTTTACAGCTAACAGTCCGTCTCTCCCTATTTGAGACCAGGGTAGCTGCTACATAGACCTTTCTTAGTTACACTTATCCTGCCCCGGCAAGTGGCATGAATATCATAATCTAAAACAACCACCTCCAAGCCATCTGACACTTGGAGGACCAAGGAGATAGAGATGTATAGACGAAGCGCCCTTTGTTGCCTAATCGCAAGCGTAATAGTGCTGCAAGCATGCACCACAGTTGACCCTTACACCCGTGAAGAGAAGACCTCCAAAGCGACCACAGGCGCAATGATTGGGGCAGTTGCGGGTGCTGTACTGGGTATCGCCACCTCAAAGGACAAAAAGAAACGTAAAGAACGTGCACTGAAAGGCGCTGGTATTGGCGCAATCGCGGGTGGTGGTGTCGGATACTATATGGATGTACAAGAAGCTAAGTTACGTCAACGTTTGGAAAATACCGGCGTCAGCGTAACCCGTGAGGGCGAAAATATTGTCCTGAATCTACCGGGTAACATCACCTTTGAAGTGGACAAAACGGATGTTAAGCCTAATTTTGTGGAAATCCTCAGTTCTGTCGCCCTGGTATTGAATGAGTACAAATCAACCATGATCGAAGTCGCAGGGCACACCGACAGTTCCGGCTCTGAATCGTATAATCAGTTGCTATCACAACAACGTGCGTCGTCAGTCTCCAATGTCCTGGCTCAACAAGGTGTCGATGGTGTACGAATCGATACGGTTGGTTATGGAGAATCGCAGCCAACTGCTGCTAATACCTCACCGGCCGGACGTCAACAAAACCGCCGAGTCGAGTTGACCCTATTACCCTATGTAGAAGGTTGATCGCAGCAAGTTAGAGAGATCGCAAGGCCTGCATACCAAAGTGATTGGGTATGCAGGCTTGTGGTGTGATTACACCGCGAAAGATGACCCGCAACCACAAGTAGTGCTTGCATTGGGATTGCGAATAACAAACTGAGCACCCTGAAGGCCTTCGGTGTAGTCCACTTCAGCTCCCATCAAATACTGCATACTCATTGGATCCACCAATAAAGTCACACCACCGGTAGTAACCTTGGTGTCACCCTCGCCCTCGTTCTCATCGAATGAGAAACCATACTGGAAACCAGAACAACCACCCCCCTGTATGTAGACACGCAACATCAGATCCGGATTGCCTTCATCGGCAATCAGTGAGGCTACTTTAGTGGCCGCTGCTTCAGTAAAATTGATGGAATCGCTGCTTGTTTCTACGCTAGTCATGATTGTGGTCCTGCTGTATCCAGCCTGAGTGCATCAGGCAATACACTTAAGTTTTCTATTGCTGAGTCGACGTCACAACAATAGGAGCCCTGACTCAGCGTTCACACTCAAGTATGCAATTACCAAGAAAAACAGTCAAGTATTATTTTCTCTACGGATACCGATCAACTCTCAGGGGTTATTATCTGCTCGCCTTCTGTAATCACATCCCTTTCTTCCTGCTGTCCATCAAACGGCAGCTGCAGTGGATCCTGCTCACTTGCATGAATCAACTTACCATTCACCTCCGCTCCCATAGCCATCTCCAACATGGCATAGGTCAAGGTACCGGTAATTTTTGCCTTCGGCGCCAACTCCACCCTATTACTGGCAACTACATCACCTACCACCGTACCGTTCAACATCACATTACCAACACGAACATTCCCATCGATGGTCCCCAATTCACTCAGGGTCAAGGTTGCTGCTCCATCATTTGGGTCCGAGATCACATCCCCTCTGATCACCCCATCCACATGTAATCCATCATTGAAGGTGATATCGCCTCTGATTTCGGTACCCGTTCCAATTACCGTCGTGATCCGGGGTGAACGAAATTTTTTCTTACTCTTTCCAAACATAGTGTAATTCCTTATTACATCAGGAGATGGGGGACCAGTTGTAGGATTCACTGACCGGAGCCAGCTTACTGTTGCTAGGCTTAACCTCAATGGTAATCGTCGCGGGCTGAAAGCCTGTTGGCAGGTGGAACTTACCCTCAACATTCTGGTAATAGCGAAATCGCATTTTGTGGCTGGTCAGTTGCTCCTCTGACAACTGCTCTAGCTTCAGCAGCTTGGTCTGACCATCTAGTAGTCCCATGACCGTCATCTCAATCTTACCTTTCACTACTGAGCCACTATTGATTGCCTGACTGACAGAGAATTTATAGACATATTGCTGCGCTTCCAGCCCAGGTTCGATTTTAAAATTCTGTAGTTTCAGCACCTGCTTTTTCGAGGAGGTAGAGACGATACTTCGAAGAAAAGTCAGCTCCTCCTCCATCTTCAGGCCCTCATCCTGAAGCGTTTTGATCTGGTTACGAATCGCCAGGAGGGCTTCTCTATCCACATCGGCAGCCTGCTTGACCATGGCCAGCTCACGCCTTAGATCATTTCGTTCCTGCTCCAGCGTCTCAACCCGGTCACTACCCAACTGAAGCCGAGCAAATCCTTGAGAAATACTACTACCCCCCTTTTGGTAGGCTAACCAGGCGACGCCTCCCAGCAAAACCAGCAGTAGACCCAAGCGTAGCCAGCGTGGAGCACCTTCATGGGCACCAATAATCCTAGGTACGTTGTATTTTTTGTCTATACCCATCACTTCAAGGTAGCAGAGCAACCTGGTTCAATCCGCAATCTTCTTCCAGTCCGAGCATCAGATTCATATTCTGAACTGCTTGTCCTGCTGCCCCTTTGACCAGATTATCGATAACAGAACTAACAACCACCACATCACCTTCCAGAGGAGTATGTATAGCGATACGGCAATAATTTGCGCCTCGCACACTGCGCGTTTCAGGATGAGAGCCCTGTGGCAGAATATCGACAAAAGGCTCATCTTTATAGCGTTCCTCGAACAACCTTTGCAGATCGACTTTTTTATCATTCAGGCGGGCGTAGAGTGTTGCCTCTATACCCCGAATCATCGGCACCAGGTGAGGCACAAAAGTCAGACCAATATCGCTGTCACTGGCCCGACTGAGGGTCTGGCTGATCTCAGGCTGGTGACGATGACCGGGTATAGCATAGGCCTTGAAACTCTCACCCATTTCACCCATCAGAGTAGCCACACTTGCTTTTCGGCCCGCCCCACTGACACCTGATTTTGTGTCGGCAATCAAATAGTCAGTCGCAACCAACCCATTTTCTATCAGGGGTAGAAAACCGAGCGCAACCGCTGTGGGATAACAACCAGGATTGGCAACCAACCGAGCTTGCTTAACTGCTTGGCGATTCATTTCAGGTAGACCATACACCGCCTCAGTCAAGAGATCAGGACAGGCATGTTGCATACCATACCAATGCTCCCATATGCCTTGGTCGGCGATTCTGAAGTCAGCGGCCAGATCGATAACCCGCACACCGGTTGCAAGCAATTCAGGCACTTGTGTCATCGCAACTCCATTGGGTGTCGCAAAAAATACCAGATCACATTCCCGAAGCAGTACCGGATCGGGTTCGATAAACGTCAGTTCCGAATAGCCACGTAGATTTGGGAACAACTCCGCCACCGGTCTACCGGACTCCGACCGCGAAGTGATAGCAATCAACTCACACTCCGGATGGGCTACCAATAATCGGAGCAACTCAACACCGGTATAACCCGTGCCACCGACAATACCTACCTTTATCATATTTCCAAAACCTGAAGTATGGTCCATGAAAGTCTCTAGATTATCCTGTTTGGCTTTCTATTAAGTAGGGTATTTGTGCTTAAGCCAAAGGCACATTGTGTCAACTATGCACAATTGCCACATCATAAATTCACACAAAAACCTAAATTGAACAGGGATAATCTACGCTTTCAGCGGTCCTAATAACTGAAATAAAGCTTGTTATCATAAGGCTTGATTAATAAAAGAAAAAGTAAACCGTTAGGAATTCCTAAACAATTGTGAACTCCGGGGGTTATCAGGAGTATAAAATGGCCTATGAGTGGAAATTCGACTCAATAGGCATCACATTAGTCATCAGACAAACAGCAGGAAGATAAATATGGAGACCATCGACACACTCGCACTGACTCTTGGCGCCGGATGGGCCGCTGGTATCAATCTGTATACTGCTATCCTGGTGTTGGGCTATCTCGGCCTTACCGGCCATGTCGTGTTGCCACCCGGGCTCGAAGTACTCAGTGATCCCCTGGTGATGGGCATTGCCGGAGTCATGTATTTTATCGAGTTTTTTGCTGATAAGATCCCGGGAGTCGATAGTGGCTGGGACGCTCTGCACACTTTTGTCCGCATCCCTGCCGGTGCCTTGCTTGCAGCAGGTGCTGCCAGTGGCTTAGAAGTGAATCAGGCTGCTGAACTGGCAGCCGCACTGGTTGGTGGTACGATGGCGGCCGGCAGTCACTTCACCAAGGCCGGTTCCCGCCTGATGATCAATACGTCTCCAGAGCCGGTCACCAACTGGACAGCCTCTATCGCTGAGGACTTGGCTGTGATTGGTGGGTTATGGGCTGCACTGAACTATCCGGTACCATTCATCATCATGCTGGTGATATTCGCGGGCATTGTGATATGGCTGCTGCCGAAGATATGGCGGGCATTAAAATCCCTGTTTCGACGCATTGGTGCACTTTTCGGGAAAGAGCCTGATGTTAATGATTCTGTATCAAAGACAGATTCTGGACAACCCGATCTACTGAAATCACTCTATCATGCTGCAAATAACAGTGATCAAGCCTCAGAGAAATAGGATACATCCGAATGTTCATCCAGCAATTTCGTGCCCATGACTGATGGCCTTGTTATAAAGTTATTAAAACGCGTCACCGGGAATACGAACCCAGCCTTCCATCAGCACCCGCGCGCTTCGGCTCATCACCACTTTGTCGGCTGTCCATTCACCGTTTTGCTGACTGGCAGCCGCCCCGACCCGCAAAGTGCCTGATGGGTGGCCGAAGGTCACCGCATCCCGCTCACCACCGCCTGCGGCCAGATTCACTAATGTACCTGGAATCGCGGCTGCTGTGCCGATAGCCACGGCAGCCGTGCCCATCATGGCGTGGTGCAGTTTGCCCATCGACAATGCCCGAACATTGAGATCGATTTCCGCTGCATCGATCCGCTTACCACTGGATGCCACGTAATCCTTCGGTTTGGCGACAAAGGCCACTTTGGGTGTGTGCTGACGCCCGACGGCTTCTTCAACGTTGTCAATTAAACCCATACGCATCGCGCCATGGGCACGAATGGTTTCGAACATGGCCAGGGCCTTTTCGTCGCCGTTTATGGCTTCCTGTAGTTCGATGCCTGTGTAGCCGATCTCCTCTGCATTGAGAAACACGGTGGGGATGCCCGCATTGACCATGGTGGCTTTGAAGGTGCCGACGCCGGGCACCTCAAGATCGTCCACCAGGTTGCCGGTTGGAAACATAGCCTCGGATGGGTCCACCGGTTTAATGAACTCCACCTGCACTTCCGCGGCAGGGAAAGTGACACCATCGAGTTCAAAGTCGCCGGTTTCCTGAACTTCGCCATGGGTGATAGGTACATGGGCGATGATGGTTTTTTCGATGTTCTTCTGCCAGATCCGCACCACGGCCTCGCCGTTCTCAGGGATGCGCGACCCATCCACCAGACCGCTGCTGATGGCAAAGGAGCCGACCGCGGCGGTCAGGTTGCCACAGTTGCCGCTCCAATCGACAAAGGGTTTGTCGATGGAGACCTGGCCGAAGAAGTAGTCCACATCGTGGTCTGGCTTATCGCTCTTGTCCAAGATGACGGTCTTGCTGGTACTGGAGGTGGCTCCACCCATCCCATCGGTCTGTTTGCCGTAGGGATCGGGGCTGCCGATCACTCGTAGTAGCAGCTTGTCCCGCGCGTCTCCTGGGGATCGGACGGCCTCGGGCAGGTTGCTGAGATTAAAAAAGACACCCTTGCTGGTGCCGCCGCGCATGTAGGTGGCGGGGATGCGAATCTGGGGTACATTGGCCATAAGTTTATGTCCTGTTGATACGGTAGGGTGGGTCAAGCCGAAGGCGCGACCCACCATCATGTGCGAGAGGGTGGGCCGCGCTTTGCTTGGCCCACCCTACCCGCTAGACAGTGTTGGCGAGAAAGTCCTGGGCAAAGCGCTGCAGAACACCACCGGCCTCATAGACGGAGACCTCTTCTGCGGTATCCAGACGACAGGTGACCGGTATCTCCACACGTTCGCCGTTGTTACGATGCATGATCACAGTCAGTTCGGCGCGCGGGGTACGCTCACCGACCACGTCGAAGACCTCGGTGCCGTCAATGCTGTAAGTCTCACGTGTCTCACCCGCCTTCAACTCCAACGGTAGCACGCCCATACCGACCAGGTTGGTACGGTGGATACGCTCGAAGCCTTCGGCCACAATGGCTTCCACACCCGCCAAGCGCACACCTTTGGCCGCCCAATCACGAGAAGAGCCCTGACCATAGTCGGCACCGGCCACGATGCACAGCGGCTGCTTGCGAGCCATGTAAGCCTCGATGGCCTCCCACATGCGGGTTTGCTGACCATCCGGTTCAATGCGAGCCAGCGAACCTTGGATCACCTCACCGTTCTCATCACGGCACATCTCGTTAAGCAACTTAGGATTGGCGAAGGTCGCACGCTGTGCGGTCAGGTGGTCGCCGCGATGGGTTGCATAGGAGTTGAAGTCCTCCTCCGGCAGGCCCATCTTGTGCAGGTAGGCACCCGCAGCACTATCCAACATAATCGCATTGGATGGCGACAGGTGATCGGTGGTGATGTTGTCACCCAATACCGCCAGAGGACGCATGCCCTTGAGTGCGCGCGCTCCGGCTAGTGCACCCTCCCAGTAGGGAGGACGACGGATGTAGGTGCTCTGAGGACGCCAGTCGTAGAGCGGACTTTCCGCTTCTTCAACCACACCCAGATCGAACATCGGGTTGTAGATCTGGTTGAACTGCGCCGGCTTCACATACTCAGTAACAATGGCATCGATCTCTTCATCGCTCGGCCAGATCTCCTTCAGGGTGATCGTGCTGCCATCTTTGTCAGTACCCAGCGCATCCTTCTCGATATCGAAGCGCAGGGTGCCGGCAATGGCATAGGCCACCACCAGCGGTGGCGAGGCCAGGAAGGCCTGCTTAGCATAGGGGTGGATACGGCCATCAAAGTTACGATTACCGGACAGTACCGCAGTGGCGTATAGGTCGCGGTCGATGATCTCCTGCTGGATTTTCGGGTCAAGCGCACCACTCATACCGTTACAAGTGGTGCAGGCATAGGCAACGATACCGAACCCGAGCTTCTCCAGTTCAGGTAGCAGACCAGCCTCTTGCATGTAGAGCTTGGCTACCTTGGAACCAGGTGCAAAAGAGGTTTTAACCCAGGGCTTACGCACCAGACCCAGTTCATTGGCCTTGCGAGCAACCAGGCCGGCAGCTACCACGTTGCGTGGGTTGGAGGTGTTGGTGCAACTTGTAATGGCTGCAATGATCACAGCGCCATCAGGCATTTTGCCTTCCTTCTCTTCCCACGCGCCGGCAATACCACGCTCGGCCAAGTCGGCAGTTGGCAGGCGACGATGTGGGTTGGACGGACCGGCCATGTTGCGGCACACGGTCGACAGGTTAAACTCCAGTATGCGTTCGTACTCGGCATTCGTGAGGCTGTCTGCCCACAGGCCGGTAGTCTTGGCATAGTTTTCAACCAAGACCACTTGTTCAGCATCGCGGCCGGTCAGTTTCAGGTAATCGATGGTCTGTTCGTCGATATAAAATAGTCCCGCTGAAGCACCGAACTCCGGCGTCATGTTGGAGATGGTGGCGCGATCACCAATGGTCAGGTTTGCTGCGCCCTCACCGAAAAACTCCAGGTAGGCGGAGACGACACGTTCCTTGCGCAGGAACTCGGTGATCGCCAAGACGATGTCGGTAGCGGTGATACCGGGCTGACGTTTACCCGTGAGATTCACGCCGATGATATCTGGTAGACGCATCATGGACGGACGGCCGAGCATCACGGTCTCGGCCTCCAACCCACCTACGCCGATGGCGATAACACCCAACGAATCGATGTGCGGGGTGTGGCTGTCGGTGCCGACACAGGTATCCGGAAAGGCCACGCCATCGCGTGCCTGGATAACCGGCGACATCTTCTCCAGGTTGATCTGGTGCATGATGCCGTTACCGGCCGGGATTACATCCACATTTTTGAACGCGGTCTTGGTCCACTCGATAAAGTGGAAACGGTCTTCGTTGCGGCGGTCCTCGATGGCGCGGTTCTTCTCGAACGCCTCCGGATCGAAGCCGGCATGCTCGACCGCCAGTGAGTGGTCAACGATCAGTTGGGTTGGCACCACCGGATTGACCTTGGCAGGATCGCCCCCCTGATCGGCAATCGCATCACGCAGACCGGCCAGGTCGACCAGTGCAGTTTGACCGAGGATATCGTGGCAAACTACCCGCGCCGGATACCAGGGGAAGTCCAGATCTCGCTTACGCTCGATGATCTGCTTCAGCGAGTCTTCCAGCACAGTCGGATCACAACGACGTACCAGTTGTTCCGCCAGCACTCGTGAGGTGTACGGCAACTTGTCATAGGCACCGGGTTGGATGGCCTCAACGGCCTCCCGGGTATCGAAGTAGTCGAGACCGGAACCCTTCAGGGATTTACGGTAATTCGTATTCATGATGGCCACTCTGTGCTGCCAGCCTCCAGCAGCCAACGACCAACCCAAAGTTGGTGGCTGAATGCTGACGGCCGGAGACTTTAATATTTAACGCTGATCGATCGGCACCCAAGCGCGGTTCTCCGGTCCATGGTAATTTGCCGAAGGTCTAATGATCTTGCCGTCCTCACGCTGTTCGATCACATGCGCACCCCAGCCGGAGACGCGCGCGATGACGAACAAGGGTGTGAACATATCCGTGGGTACGCCCATCAGATTGTAGGAGACAGCAGAATACCAATCGAGGTTGGGGAACATCTTCTTAGCATCCCACATCACCGATTCCAGTCGTGCAGCAACATCGAACAGCTTGGTGTCACACGCCTCCTCAGAGAGTTCTTTGGCAACAGATTTAATAACCTCATTACGGGGATCGCTGACAGTGTAGACAGGATGGCCGAAACCGATCACGATCTCTTTGCGCGCAACCCGCTCACGGATGTCTGCTTCCGCCTCGTCAGGCGAGTGATAGCGGCCCTGGATACGATTAGCCTCTTCATTGGCACCGCCATGTTTGGGGCCACGCAGGGCACCAATGGCAGCGGTAATGGCTGAGTACATGTCGGAATCGGTACCGGCCACCACACGTGCGGTGAAGGTTGATGCGTTGAACTCATGTTCGGCGTAGAGCACCAGGGAGGTGTGCATGGCACGCACCCAGGAATCTTTTGGCTTCTCTCCATGCAGCAGGTGCAGAAAGTGGCCGCCGATCGAGTCTTCATCGGTCTCCACTTCGATGCGTTTACCGTTGTGCGCATAGTGATACCAGTAGAGCAGAGCAGAACCGAAATTGGCCATCAGTCGATCGATGATATCCCGGGCATCAGCTGGTGGGTGAGTATCCTTTTCCGGCAGACAGCTACCCATCACCGAACAGGCGGTACGCATCACATCCATCGGATGGGCGGAGGTGGGTATGGTTTCAAGCGCCTGTTTGACTGGCAGAGGCAGGCCGCGCAGCGCCTTCAGTTTGGTCTTGTAGGCCCTGAGTTCAGCCGATGTCGGCAAGTGATCGTGAATCAGCAAATAGGCGATCTCTTCGAATTCAGCCTTTTCAGCGAAATCGAGAATGTCATAGCCACGATAGTGCAGATCGTTGCCAGTGCGGCCAACAGTACAAATGACAGTATTACCTGCTGCGGTGCCGGAAAGGGCAACCGATTTTTTAGCTTTGGGTAGGATTTGGTTAGGCTCACTCATGGGGAGACCTCCTCTGATGATGCAAAAAGTTGATCCAGTTTGGTTTCGAAATCGTGATAACCGAGATAGTCATAGAGGTCTGCACGACTTTGCATTATCTCGATGACGGCCTGTTGAGTACCTTCTGAGCGTAGGGTTTGGTAAACCTTAAGTGCAGCAGCATTTGCAGCACGAAATGCACTCAACGGATAGAGTGCGATACTGACACCGGCAGAGGCCAATTCCCCGGTTGTAAACAATGGCGTGGAGCCAAATTCTGTTATATTGGCGAGGACCGGCACCTTCACTGCCGCCACGAATTCCCGGTACTGATCGAGTTCAGTCATCGCTTCGGGGAAGATCATATCGGCACCTGCCTCGACACAAGCACATGCCCTATCGATAGCTGATTGCATACCTTCCACTGCCAGTGCATCGGTGCGTGCCATGACGACAAAATCACTATCCACCTTTGCATCCACTGCAGCCTTGATACGGTCAACCATTTCAGCTTGGGAAACAATCGCCTTATTAGGCCGGTGTCCACAACGCTTTTGCTGAACCTGATCTTCAATATGCACCGCAGCAGCACCAAATTTATTCATATTGCGAGTGGCGCGGGCAATATTGAACGCACCGCCCCAGCCGGTATCGATATCCACCAACACAGGCAATTCTGTGGCCTCGGTAATACGGCGCAGGTCAGTTAAGACATCCTCCATGGTGGTAATACCCAGATCCGGTATCCCGCATGATCCGGCTGCTACACCACCGCCAGAGATATACAACGAGTGATAACCTGAAGCCTCCGCCATCCGAGCATGGTAAGCGTTGATGGCGCCCACACACTGCAAGGGCTTTTCGGTTGTAATGGCTGCGCGGAAACGGGCGCCGGGAGTCATGTTTGTCGTCATTCTCTCACCTCAAGGTTAAGAAATTTTGAATTTTGAATGAATATGCTCGCTATACTCGTGCAAATTCTTCCAAATCAGACGTGCGCGAAGCGCATACCTAAATTCAAAATTTACAATTATTTCTCCAGCAGCATTTTTTCCACATTCCTGCGGGAGGAGCGAATATGCTGGCGCATTAACAGTTCAGCCATCTCCGGGTCACGGGCAACGATGGCATTAAGCAAGTAGTGGTGTTCATCATAGGCCTGACGGGAACGCTTGCTGCGCATACCAAACTGATAACGATACATGCGCAGCAAGTGATAGAGGTCGTCACAAAGCAAGCCGATCAGGTGGTGATTTTTACTCCCCTGAACAATACGGTAGTGAAAATCAAGATCACCCTGCTTCTGAAAGTAGGCCTGGCCTTGCTGCTCTTCAATCTGCTGCCCGTGCTCTTCCAGTAATACCTGTAACTCTTCAATCTCCTGATCACTCATGTTCTGAGCAGCCAGTCGCGTAGCCATCCCTTCCAAGGCTTCACGAATTTGAAAAATCTCTATCAGTTGCTCATAGGAAAGCGTCACCACACGTGCACCAATATTTGGTTTACGCTCCACCAACTTCCTTGCCTCCAGTCGCCCAATGGCCTCACGCAGAGAGCCACGACTGACGCCATGCTGACGTGCCAGTTCAGGTTCACTGATCTTGCTGCCGGGTGCTATCTCCCCTTCGACAATGGCCCGCTGAAGGGTGTCAAACAGCCGGTCAGTGAGGGTAATACTGACTGGATCAGTGTTATTAGAGGGTGATTGGTTTTGCATACCTTACTCAATATGTCGACAATCTTACCGATAATTAGCCAATTCTTGCCGAATAATAGACCATTACGCCTAATATGTCGACAATATATATTTTGTGTTGGCCTCGACCGCCCTGGATTGACTGAAGGGTGGTTTAACACCCTTCAGTCATTACAGTCTCTATTTGGCATAGCCCATATCATGTAGGGAAGATGAGATCTCTTCCAGGATGGCTGGGTCGTCGATTGTAGCGGGCATCTTCCAATCCTCCCCATCAGCGATCTTCACCATCGTGCCGCGCAAGATCTTTCCTGAACGGGTCTTCGGCAGACGTTTGACGATAGAGATATGCTTAAAAGCGGCTACTGGACCAATCTGCTCCCGCACCAGCTTTACCATTTCGCGGGCAAGATCTTCGTCAGGTCGATCTACTCCCGACTTTAGTACCACGAGACCGAGGGGAAGTTGTCCCTTCAAGGTATCGGCGACACCAATAACCGCACACTCAGCCACATCAGGGTGGCCTGCCAGAACCTCTTCCATCTGTCCGGTAGAGAGTCTGTGTCCTGCCACGTTGATGACATCATCGGTACGACTCATGATCCACAGGTACCCATCTTCATCCTTGTAACCTGCGTCACCGCTCAGGTAGTAACCTGGGTAGGCACGTAGATAAGTATCAACAAAGCGCTGCTCATTGTTCCACAGGGTAGGAAAGCAAGCGGGAGGCAAGGGCTGTTTAATCACGATATCACCCATTTCACCATCGGGTTTCTCGTTACCTTGATCGTCCAGGACGCGTACGTCATACCCAACCATTGAGACTGTGGGAGAGCCTGCCTTGACCGGTAACGGCTCAATACCCATCGGATTGGCAGCGATTGCCCACCCGGTCTCGGTCTGCCACCAATGGTCGATGACCGGTTTTTTCAACATGGTTTCAGCCCAGTGCAGGGTATCCGGATCGCAACGTTCGCCTGCCAGATAGAGCGTATCCATACAGCTGATGTCGTACTTCGACATATAGGCACCCTGTGGATCCTCTTTCTTGATAGCTCGAAAAGCAGTGGGAGCTGTAAAGAGTACTTTTACCCCATACTCACTAATCACTCGCCAAAAGGCGCCCGGGTCAGGCGTACCGACCGGTTTACCCTCATAAATAACGGTTGTACAGCCAGCAAGCAGCGGTGCATACACAATGTAGCTATGGCCGACCACCCAACCTACATCGGATGCTGCCCAGTAGACGTCGCCGGCCTCTACATTGTAGATATTTTTCATTGTCCAGAGGAGCGCTGCGGCATGCCCTCCATTATCACGTACCACACCCTTAGGCTGACCTGTGGTACCAGAGGTATAGAGAATATAGAGTGGATCGGTAGCCTCAACCGGTACACAATCTGCGGGTTCAGCCTGTGCCAATGCATCATCCCAGTTTAAATCCCGTCCCGCTTGTAGATCAGCGGCTAATTGTGGTCGTTGTTTGATAACGGTAGTTGTTGGCTTATGCTGAGCCAGTTCGATGGCCTCATCCAATAAAGGCTTATAGGCGACCAAACGATTCGGCTCGATACCGCACGAGGCGGAGAGCACCATTTTTGGCTGGCAGTCATCGATACGAGTAGCCAGTTCTTTCGCTGCAAAGCCACCAAACACCACAGAATGGATAGCGCCGATTCGGGCGCAGGCTAGCATCGCAATGGCAGCCTCTGGAATCATGGGCATATAGACGATGACCCGGTCACCCTTACCAACACCGTTGGCGGCAATCACACCTGCCAGTTTAGCAACCGTATCGCGTAGTTCTTGGTAGGTGTAGCTGCGCTTCTGGTCAGTCACCGGACTATCATAGATCAGTGCTAACCGATCACCCTGTCCCGCGTCAACATGACGATCGAGTGCATTGTAGCAAGTATTAAGCTGCCCTCCGGTAAACCAACGGGGCGATGGCTTTGAGGTCTCATCCAGAACCTGGTCCCAGGTTTTGTGCCAGTGCAAACCTTTTGCAACTGAGGCCCAGAAATCTTCAGGGTCATCCAAGGAGTGTTGATAGATCTCGGCATAACGTGGCATTAGTGAGTGCTCCTTTGGTGGTTTACGACACAACAAGTGTCGACATTTATCGCGTAATTTGCTTTATAGTTCCTAATATATAGACAATTATTTGCAATATGTCGACACTTTTACTGTATTTTTCTTTTTTTTCCAACAATTTTATTAAACGATATCTTGTTTAAACCAACCCTCAATCCGAAAAAGAATACCTATCACATTGAATAATAGGGAAAACAGATTAGATACCAGCGAAAGAGAATTGTGATTAATTAGCCAGACCCAAATCTGAGGCTAGATCAGGGTTTTATAAATAACCTGTATGCCTAAGCGCCCCAAATAAAAGTACCCCCTTTGTCAGGGCAAGCATTGCAACCTTCAAATTTGGCGAAGTAGTACTCCCTGGCAATTCAATGACTCACTGGGATGATATTGAAGCGTTTTTCCTCATAGGATCGATAGAATAACGAGAAAATGCCACTATTTCAGACATCATTAACAACCTTTTCACTTACTTACTCTTGCCTGCTCAATCTGGTAAATAAACACTATTTTGTCAATGTCTAAAAAATCTTTTTAGAGTGGAATGCATTTTCTAAGTACATTCGTATATATTAACCATTCAGATCATCAGCGATTATTAACAATGGAGAAACATAAAGTTGTCGCACTGGCTATTTATCTAATAGTCGTACTGTTTACTAGCCTAAGGGATGGTTTTGAAGATGCACTTGCAGGGCATATAATCCTTGCTGTTTTTTTAGTACCTATACTTTTCTATCGAGTCGTCGCTTTTTTTTCAAGCTTTGGTTTTCCGGAGTATTTTGCAAAAGACTTCAAATCTGAAAATCACCCAGGACCCTTCGCATTTTTTTTCTGGCTTCTTTTTCTGATTGTATGTGCATTTCTGCTGTTCAAATGGCATCTATATTAATGTTGCCTTACCTATACTAAAGGCTATATATATCCTATTGTCCATCTTAGATTTTCGTCTAATTTGTAAATCTGTATTCAAAGGTACGTAGCTATGTCTGAATGCTGTACATCCTTACCCACAGTAGCTTCAACGTGCAAAAAACACAGATGCCCGGTCAATGGCAAGATGTACACACGGGTATCTGAAAAAACCCTATTACATCAAATAAAAGAGCCATGGACTTGGACCCATAAAAAACAAGCTTATTACTTCTGTGACGATCCCACATGTGATGTAGTCTATTTTGGTCAAGATGACACAGTAATCGATAAGATGGGGATTAAGACTAAAATAGGGATAGATACTGGATTGCAAGATTCTTTAATCTGTTATTGCTTTAGTATTTCTTACAAAGAGGCAATTGCAAAACCAGAATTAAAACAATTTGTTATTGATAAAACAAACGCTGAGCGCCAAGGAAGGCTGAAAGCCGAGGCGGTTAGTCCCCGGTAGGCGTGAGGCGAGACTGTAGACCCGTCGTGCCTTGCGCCAGAGGGGATGCAAAGCGAGCATCCGAACACGGCGTCCAGTCATTTGGGAACTGACGGCGGAGTGGTCACGAGCTTGCGATGTGATCACGTAGTGTCAGTGACCAGGACCGTCCGGGGCACTAATAGGTTGTCAAAGATCGAGTGTCTTTTAGGCCTGGGACGCCTAAAAGACATCACGAGATCGAAGACTCACTTGAAAAACCTGTGTGCTTGTGAGATTCGGAATCCATCAGGTCAATGCTGCCTAAAGGACTTTCCTACTTAGTTAACTCACTTATGTTGGTTAGTACCGGTTTGACTTTAGCACTATGTAAATCCACAAAAGAATATGCACACGACCGGTAAATACTGCAGCAGATTCAAATATTGTTAGGGCAGCAAAGACGGATTTGCGGAAGTTTGTGATATTACTACGGTGTAAACGCAAAAAAACGGGGCCAAACGGCCCCGTTTTCTAACTTGAAATACCTCTAAAAGATATTAGAAGTTGTGGATCAGACCAGCGAAGAATGCATCAGACTCAACTTCGGTCTCGTCTTCTTCATAAGAGGTGAAACCTACGTGAGTAATGGTACGTTTGCTCAGAGCATGCTCATAACCAACGCTGAACTGAGTAACATCATTCTCTGGATCGGATACAGGCATACCTACGTTCACATTAGGAGTGAAACCTGCTACGAGCGCGTTAACGCCACCATTAGTGGAGTCACCCATCAAGTACTGGGCCTTGATCTTGCCAGCGCCGCCAACTTTTACGTGACCGCTCAGACCGAGGAAATCGGGATTGTCTGCACCCTCGATATCCAGATCCATGGAGGCATACATAACACCAGCCTGCCACATTCCGCCATTCCAGACACCGGTAAGACGCAGCAGTGAAGGTTCAATGTATACATCACCGAGGTCATAGCTGTTGTAGGACAGAGATACGAAGATCGGGCCGTTGTTGTAGAGACCAGCCAGGGAGATGTGATCGGCATGACCGTCCAGCTTAAGGTCAGCTCTCTCACCAGAGACCAAAGCGCCAATAAAAGTCAGGCCGCCCATGGCAGGTGATACATAAGCGATAACGTTATCAACGCGGTCATCACCAGGAATCACGTTAGCAAGGTCACCGTTTGGCAGATCACCGAACTGGTCGAACTTACCTTGTGACATTTTCATTGGGGTGTCGTGACGACCCAACAGAGCGGTACCGAAACCACCGGCAAGACCGATGAACTGGTTACGATTGCCAAAACCATCAGCACCGTCATCCTGATGTACTTTGAATTCAAAATGGTAAAGAGCCTTGAGTCCGCCACCCAGGTCTTCGCTGCCTTTCACGCCTACACGTGAATGGATGCTGTCCACGCCCCAAACTTCTGTGTCGCCATCATCCACATTTTCGATGATGAAGTGTGCTTTACCAAATAGAGTAGCGTCAGCCATTGCAGCAGCAGGAGCCACCAGTGCAGCGGCAATTGCCAGAGAGAGTACTTTTTTCATTGAGTTAACTCCGAGAATTGATGGGTAGAAAAATTTGACTACGAAGCGAATATTAGTCAACGGAGATACAAATTGCAAGCGTTTTTTGCAAAAAAGACACAGAATAATTGACTGTTGTTTATTTACGACACATTGCTTGTGCTTCTGAGCAAAAAACATAACATCAATAACTTATATATACTATCTAAATTGCATTCTAGGAGTTAAACAGGTAATAACTTAGTAAGTTACTAGGGTTAGTGTTGCAGTATTTTTTATCCTAAAAAGTACAGCAACAAAGCCATTGTAAAACTATGTTAATCGTCAGAATATCAGTAGATTAAGTTGCGATCGTGATGTCTGACATAACAAAAAGGTATGAATTGCTTGATAAAGATATGGTATCCCCAGCATATTCACGCCTATTTTAACAGCGGAAGGACTCGCTTCTGGATAAATGCCACAAGCCCCTTTAAACCTGGATTCCTGCTATTGATAGTAACGATATAGCCAAGTGTTCTTGGAATATCCTTCAAATAGCCGGGCTTTCCGTCACGCTGATTCAATCTGGCAAAAATACCACTCGCCTTGAGGTGCCTCTGAACACCCATCAGATCAAACCACATCTGGAACTGGCCCTCGTGTTTGGCTTGTAACACGCCAGACTGTACTGCCAGTTCGAAATAGCCTTTCGACCAAGCGTAAACCTGATGCTCAGTCCAATTGATATAACAATCGCGCAACAGAGAGACCAGGTCATAGGTCACTGGGCCAATGACAGCATCCTGAAAATCAAGTATTCCGGGATTATGTTGAGCCATGACCATCAGGTTGCGTGAATGATAGTCCCTATGTACACAAACCTGGGGCTGCTGAAGGGCATTATCGGCTAACAGGTTGAAGACACTATCCAACATCGATTGCTCTTCACTCGTCAAAGTCAACTTCAACTCTCTAGCCAACAACCAGTCACGGAACAACGTCATCTCCTGCATCAGCAATATCCGGTCATAGTGGGGTATATTTTGAAGCGGACCGCACGCCTGAAGTGTGACCAGTGCTCCTAAAGCATCGCCATAGAGCCTATCCACTGTTTCTGCGTTGAGCTTGTCGAGATAGAGCTCACTACCCATATCTTGCAGGAGCATGAATCCCTGAGTGAGATCCTGGGCATGGATATGCGGTACGTTCAGTCCAATCGATTCGAACGCAGCCGCTATCTGAATGAAGGGCCTGGAGTCCTCTTTCTCTGTTGGTGCATCCATAGCGATAAAACACTTACCAGCCGTGCAGATGCGAAAGTAACGGCGAAAACTTGCATCCCCCGAAGCAGGCTCGAAGGTGAAATCGCTCAATCCGGGTAGTGAGGCTAACCACACTTTAAGTTGTTCTATACGCTGTGGCATATTGTTTCTTTGCGCTTGACGGTCATGGTTACTGATAGGAAATGAACAGGAATCAGCTGCTAATGTACGCGAATTGCCGCGAATATACGCCCATCTGGAAATGAAATAAATTATTAGTAAATACGATTGATCGACTCTGCAGCAATCAGTCAGCCATCTGTTGCGATGGACGGAAGAGCTGAATCACCCCTTCCGATATCTCTTGATGTTACCCGCAACCTCATATCGTCAGCTATGAGATAGAAGCAGGGTAACGCGAGTAAAATCAATACCGTTGCGAACAACAACCCAAAACCAAGGCTTACTGCCATCGGCGAAAGAAATGCTGTCTGTCCGGTTGCGAAGAAAATCAATGGAGAGATCCCGAGAAAAGTGGTGGCACTGGTTAAAAGAATAGGTCTAATGCGCACCCGCCCTGCTTCGACTAGGGCGTCTTTTCGATCCCATCCATTACGCCTTAGTCGCTTGGCAAAATCGATCAGGATCAACGAATCATTGACCACGATACCGGTCAGTGCAAGGAATCCAATAAGCGAAAGGAATTGCAGATGAAAGCCAAACAATAAGTGTCCCACGATCACACCAATGGCACCGAACGGAATAGCAAACATCACTACCAATGGATCGAGCAGTGATTTAAAGAGTGCGGCCAGAATAAAAAAGATGATTGCCAGGGCGATCACCGCCGCCCGTTTCATCCCAGCCATCGACTCTTCGGCTTTTTTCTTTTCACCGAGAATGATCAGACGCTGCTCTGCGGGGAGCTGACTGAACTCTGACATGACAAGTTCCAAAACCTGATTGGGGGTCGTGACCTTTGCATCGACTTCGGCAGTGATGGTTGCCAAACGACTGAGATTACGTCGGTTGATACTGTTGTAGCCTCTAGCCTCTTCAATGTCTGCCACATCACCAAGGTAGACCGTACGTCCATCGTCCAGCGTGATCGGCAGCCTGACCAAGGCACTGGCATCGTGACGCAGTTTGTCGTTGTAAATCAGGCGAACAGGTATCCGTTTGTCACGCCAGCTTACATGGGCCAGCTTGAGACCTAAAAAGCCAGTACGCACAGCGTTTGCCAGCAGAGTCTGAGAGAGACCTAAGCGGCGTCCTCGCTCATTAAGCTCATAACGATACTCCAATTTACCTGGATCCATATCCTGCCTGGCATCGGAGACCCCCGGCAGGCGACCAATGAAACTACGTATCGTCTCTGCTGTATGACTGATCCCGTCAACCGACTCACCCAGCACGCCAATCTCTATATCCGCCCCGGCCGGTCCTCCTTGCGCGCGCAGTATCGACATCCTCTGAATACCGGGTATCTGTTGCAGTGCCTTGCGCACATCTTCGATCACCATCTTGGAACTACGCTTACGACTTCCCTCCCAGGAGAACTTCAGACTTACCAGCGGAGAGATCCAACGTTCAATAAAACCTTCGGGTTTCTGTTTCTTTAAATCGACAATCAATTGAATGTAACGACTACCCAATTTCACTCGATGAAAGTCTATGAACATCACACCCACATTACTCAGCAAGGTCTCCAGTTCATCGTCACCCAGGGTTTGCATGATGGTCTCTTCCAACTTATCTGCCAAGCGGGAAGCATCTTCAATGCTATAGGTACTGGGCGCCTCTACATTGACGAAAAATTGCCCCACATCGACATGGCCGAATAGTAGAAATGGAATCCGGGTAGTAGCAAAGGTAACCGTAATCACCAACACCCCGACACTCAACATCGCCACTGGATAACGATAGTCCAAACATTTGCCTAGCAGTTGAGTATAACGACGATTCAAAGCGGTCCAGTCGAGACGCCCTGGCTTACGCTCTTTTGCTGTACGTAAAAACTCCTTTGCATGAGATGGCAAAACACCGAAGGCCTCCAATAATGAACCAGCCAGTGAGGCACTGACCACCACAGGGATCACAGATATGAATGCACCCATAGTGCCACCAATGGCGAACATCGGCATAAAGGCAGCAATGGTTGTAGTGGTCGATGCCACAACAGGCCAGTAGACCTCCTTGGTGCCTAACGCTGCAGCACCTGCAGGGTTTTCTCCCATCTCCAGATGGCGATAGATATTTTCATTGACGATGATTGCATCATCAACAATCAGGCCAAGCGCAATAAGAAAGGCAAACAGGGAAACCATGTTGATGCTGTAACCCAACATATAAAGGGTAATCACTGCTACCAGGAATGAGACTGGAATACCTAGCGCAGTGATGAAAGCAACGCGGAAATTGAGCATCAAATAGAGTGCCAGCAGCACCAGTACAAGTCCGACAATACCTGATGACTTGACTGTTTCCAGCCGATTTTTAACATACACAGAGAGATCACTGAACAGTCCGAGGCTGATACCTACCGGCAGGTTTTGCTGATAGTTCACTACAAACTCATGCACCAGTCTCGCCACTTCAATGGTGGATGCCTGACTGGTTTTATTAATGGTCAAGTTGACTGAGGGCTTGCCGTTGAAGCGCCCCAATGTCTGTGCCTCCTCCAGTCGTAACTGAACCTGAGCCAATTCCCCCAGACGCAACTGCCCGCCCTGCTCGTTATGACGCAATACTATAGCCGCCATCTGTTCTGGATCAGGGGGTACCCCCATGCCACGAAGACGGATATCACCGCTTGTCGATTTCAGCGTACCGCCAGGTAAATCACGCAGATTATTCTGTAACGCATGGCCGATTTGATTGAGAGAGACACCACGCGCGGCCAATACCTGAGGATCTGCAACCACCCAGATCTCCCACTCCCTGTCACCGGCCGTCCCCACCGATGCCACACCTGGCAGTTGGATCAGTTCATCCTTGATTTCCTCTGCGATGGCATACAGCTCACCCCGGGATATCTCCCCAAACAGGCTTACTGAGATAACGGGAAAACGCGTCTCAAGCCGCGCTAATTCCGGTTCCTCAGCCTCTTCAGGCAGGTCATCAACCTGATCCAGCGCAGTACGCACCTTGCGCATAAAGTTATCCACATCAGAACCGGTCTTTAATTCAATGAGGATATTGGAGGTGCTCTCATTGCTGGTGGAGCTGATGACATCGATATCGGCCAGACCGTCCAGCTCCTGCTCAATGGGCAGGGTAACCTGACGCTCCATCTCCTCTGGAGAGGCCCCTTCAAAGAATGTCTTTATACTGACCTTGTCTTGTTCCACAACCGGAAACATCTCTTGCGGCATGGCATACCAGGATATGACGCCAGCCAGTAGTACGATGATCAACAACAGATTGACCATTAATGGATTACGAATCGAAAAATCGATCAATGGGCTTCCTCGTTGGATTCCACCTGCACCTCGATATCGTGACTCAGTACTTCCACATCCCTGGCAACCACCAGATCACCCTCTTCGACACCCCGTTGCAGAATCTGTAGATCATCCTGACGGATGCCTGTCATCACCTGTTGTTGCACAAGACGACCCTCCTTCAACAGGAAAACATAGTGCTTGCCCTCTTCTCGCATCACTGCCGATGCGGGTACGACCAAAGCATCCATTCTGGGGCGTAATGGCAGACCGACCCGACCCAGTTGCCCAGGCAGCAATCCATCACCCGGAATGCGAATACGTAACGGATGGGTATGGGTCTGGGGATCGGGATCAAACTGCAGGGCAACCAGCTCCCCTGCGATCTGACGGCGATCGATATCCAGAACCAACACCTGTCCCAGTGCGAGGGCAGCAGCGACGTCGCCACTCACTGCCACTTCCAGTTCCAAGGTATTGGTGTCGATCAACTCCAACACCAAGCTGTTGCCTTGCAGATAGTCACCCACCTCGGCCATTACCCGATTAACCCGGCCGGTGAATGGTGCCAATAGCCGAGTGCGATCAAGATTACGCTGTGCACGGCTGAGTGCTGCATCCTGTCTCGCCAGGCGGGCGCGGCTGCTTTGCATGCTATAGGCCAGTCGCGCCTCCTCACTTTGTAGGTTTATCAACTGCTGGCGGGAACCCTCTCGTGTGGAGACGGATGCCAGGGAACCCTTCCCCAATTTCTCCAAGCGCTGATATTCACGTTCTGCCAGTTGACGATTTTCACGCGCCAGTTTGAGCAGCGCCTGATCGCGCTCCAGAGCCGCTTGAGTCTCGCTCAGCTGAGAAGTCGCTTCCTTCAATGCATCCTGATAATCGGCATCATCCAACTGCAGCAGCAACTCCCCGCTATCGACCAACTGACCCGGTTCCACATTTCGGACCATCAGTTCACCCGACACCTCGAAACGCACAGAAGCGGTCTGACGGGGGCGGAGGATACCGGTAAATTCAATCGTTGGCTGCAGATCACGCTGTATCACTTCGGTCACTACAACACGGGTGATGCCAGGCTGCTTCATCTCCACATTGGCCTCAGGTCGTGTCACCACCAATAGCACAACGGCAATGATCGTCACGATGAGAATGGCCAGGGTAAGGAAAAAACGACGTCTAACAGAGGTCACGAGTAGTACCAATTATCCAGAGAATTTGAAGTAAGGCAGATTCTATGCGATTTTGTGCAGACCCGCGTGATGTTTTATCAATGCCATTCTTAAATGAGTTCACTATTCAGTATTGGTTCCTTGACTGCTTTCACCTGAATACAATTAACAATCAACCAAATTGATGTCACGCCTCACACTCATTCATGCACTACTCCCCTGCCTGCTACTGCCCCTACTTGCTGTTGCGGATGAAAATCGGCGTCTCGATCAAGGGATCAACTGGGACTATTGTGGCCAGGAACCAGCTCATAACGACCTTTCGGCCCCGCCACCACCCTTCCCCAGTGAACTCACCCAACTTGAGGCGGATCGCATGGAATTCGACCAAGCGGGTGGAGTCAGTCGACTGAGTGGGTCGGTACAGCTCTGGCAGCAGGGTGGTTACGCAGAAGCCGATAACATCACTTACCGACAGGAGGACCGCGCCGCCGATCTTTTCGGTAACCTTTTTATTCAGCAACCCGGCCTGCGGTTCGGCGCAACACAGGGGCATCTGGAGTTAGACGAGGACAGGGGTTGGCTGAGTGATACTGAATTTCGTCTCACGACCCGCAATGCTCGTGGCAGTGCCAAGTTAATCAAGATAACCGGCAAAGAGCAATCTCACTACGAAGAGGTGATCTATACCACCTGCGCACCTGGTAAAGATGACTGGAGCTTGGCTGCCTCTGAGCTTGATATCGATATGGCAGAAGGTTGGGGGAGCGCCCATCATGCCCGTTTGCGCCTGGCAGGTGTACCCATTCTCTACATGCCCTACTTCACTTTCCCTGTGGATGAACGGAGAAAAAGTGGCTTATTAATACCCTCCATTTCATCATCTAACCGACTCGGCAGTGAACTCACGCTCCCTTATTATTTCAATATTGCGCCTAACTATGATGCTACATTGACGCCTCGCTGGATGAGCAAACGTGGCCTTATGCTGGGTGGCGAGTTTCGTTTTCTCGGTGAAAACCAACGCGCCGAAGTGAGTGGCGAGATATTGCCGAAGGATAGTGAGGAGAGTGCAGATCACGGCAGTCAGCGGCGTGCCTTCCGGTTCTATCATGTCAGCCGGCCTGCCCCTGGATTGACTACCCATATCGAAACCGATGCCGTGAGCGATAACGAATATCTGGACGATTTCGGTACCGGACTATCGATCACCAGTACTCGCCATCTGGAACGGGTTGGTGAAGTAAACTACCGGTTGGGTAACTGGCGGCTGCTTGGTCGCTTGCAGACATTTCAAACAGTGGATGAAACCCTCAGCAAAAGCAGCCACCCCTACCGCCGGTTACCGCAGTTGCTGAGTATCTACCGGAGCCATCGCAACCCATTAGGTCTGGAGCTTGGCTTCACCGGCGAATACACCCATTTTAAACACGGCACCCTGATAAACGGCGAGCGGCTCATTCTGCGTCCAACACTTAGCTTGCCGATGCGTCGCAGCTGGGGTCATCTAACCCCCAAATTGAGCCTCAACTATGGCGGATACAAGCTCGATCAAGAGGATGTACAACTCAACGAAAAGCCAGACTATTTCGTGCCCGCCTTCAGCCTAGACAGCGGCCTGGTGTTTGAGCGTGAAACCCACTGGTTCGGCTCAGCTGCCTTGCAGACATTGGAATCCCGTCTCTTCTACCTCTCTGCACCCTTTGACGACCAGTCTGATATCCCCGACTTCGACACGGCAGATCTCGATCTCAGTTTTGCCAACCTGTTCAAGGAGAACCGATTTACCGGCAAAGACCGTTTCGGCGATGCTGATCAGATCTCTTTCGGCCTGACCACCCGCTGGTTCCAGGCGAATAACGGCATGGAACGATTACGCGCCAGCATTGGTCAGATCTACTACACCGATAATAGAGAAGTGCAACTGACTGGATCCACAGAAGAAAATCCCTCATCCGCTGTAGTTGCCGAGCTCTCAGCTAGACTAGGGAGTTATTGGCGAACGACACTGGCGGTGCGCCGTAACCCTCACTTGGATAAGGAACAGATTGATAAAGGCCGTTTCACCTTGCGCTACAACACGCCCAAACACGAACGCTTGAATATCGATTATAATTTCAAGCGTGACACTATTGAAGACATGGATTTCTCATTCTTCTGGCCATTTGGTCACAAACTCAGTCTATTTGGTAAATGGAAGCACTCATACCTTTTCGAAAGAAATATGAATAGAATACTCGGCTTCGAATATGGCGGCCGCTGCTGCTGGAAGCTGCGCACCTTCTTCCAACGCTATGTGGCGAACGAAGATAAAGATGAAGAAGAGGAATCACGTTTTATGCTGCAGCTGGAACTGAAGGGATTTGGTGCTTTGGGTCAGGCAGCAGATAAAGCAATGCAGGAATATATCTATGGTTACCAAACTGAACGGCAATAATTATGCGTAGTACGCTCCACATATTTATCAAAATCATTGGCATCATATGCCTCATGGCCAGCTTGCCTCTACAGGCAGCGGTAAAAGAATTAGACCATATCGTGGCCTTGGTGAATGACGACATTATCGCTAGGAGTGAACTCAACAGTCAGACCCGTGAGATGCTCGCTCAACTTGCACAAAAGCGTGCCAACCTGCCGCCTATTCGAATCCTCCAGCAACAGGTGTTGGAACGGATGATTACCAAACGCTTACAACTGCAAACCGCGCAACGGCTCGGTCTCAGTGTGAACGATGCCACCCTGACCAAGGCGATCACCAACATTGCCGAGACCAACCAAATCTCCCTGCTACAGCTACGCGAGACTCTGGAGGCGGACGGCATCAGCTTCCCCTTGTTCCGCGAGCAGTTGCGAGATGACATTCTGATCAATCGTCTGAAGCAGAAAGAGGTCATCAACCGGATCGTCATTACCGAGCAGGATGTCGTTACTTTTCTTGCCAGAGAGATGGGGACCAGTCGACAACGCTCGGCTGTACACCTGCTGCACATCCTCATCGCCACGCCAGAGGGAGCTTCCCCTCAGGATGTGCAAGCAGCCAAACAGCAAGCCCAATCCGTCTATGACCAGCTTCAGCAAGGTGCTGATTTTAGCGATCTCGCGCTGCGTCTATCAGATGGGCGTCAGGCCTTGGATGGGGGAGATCTTGGCTGGATCGAGATATCACGTATTCCCAGCCTGTTTACCAGTGTCATCGACGAGATGGAACCTGACTCGATCAGTGAACCGATCCGTAACGCTTCAGGATTTCATATCGTCAAGCTGTCAGAGGTGAAAGGTGGCAACAAGCTGATTATTAACCAGACCCATGCCCGTCATATCCTGGTAAACACGAACGAGATCGTCTCCGATAGCGAGGCGCAACAACGCCTGGAAACCTTGCGGGAACGTATCATCGATGGTGACTCGTTCGAATCTCTGGCTCGCTCCCATTCAGATGACAAGGCCTCAGCCATCAAAGGCGGCGACCTGGGCTGGACCAGTCCAGGGGACTTGGTTGACCAATTCGAAGAGCAGATGGATGCCCTGGACATCAACCAGATCAGCGAACCCTTCCAAACCCAGTTTGGCTGGCATATCGTACAACCCCTAGAGCGGCGTCAGCATGACAATACCGAAGAGGCGTTGAAAAATCGTGCACGCCAAGAGATCCAGAAACAGAAGTCGGAAGAGGCCATTGCTCTCTGGTTGCGTCGACTACGTGATGAGGCCTATGTAGAGGTCCTCCTGGAAGAGTTGGATACACCTTGATTTCACGTCTTGCACTTACCCCTGGTGAACCGGCCGGTATCGGCCCCGATCTCTGTATCATGCTGGCACAGCGCCCCTATCCGGAGACCGAGATCGTCGTAGTTGCCGATCCGTTCTTACTACAACAGCGAGCCGAACGACTGGGCCTGGCACTGGAGCTACTGCCATTCGACAACAAGCAGCCTGCTACCCCACTACCCCCAGGACAGCTCAGATTCCTGCCAGTGGCACTGGAAAATGAGGTGACCTGTGGCCAACTGAATCCAGCCAATGCAGATTACGTACTTGAAACACTGAAGATCGCCACCGAGGGTTGTATCAAGGGTGATTTTGACGGCATGGTAACCGGCCCGGTACACAAAGGGGTGATCAACGATGCTGGCCTGTCTTTTACCGGCCATACCGAGTACTTGTCGGCACTTTGTGACAATGCCTACCCCGTGATGATGCTCGCCACCCCGGATCTCCGAGTGGCACTTGTCACAACTCATCTTCCCCTGGCGGAGGTCAGCCAGGCCATTACCAAACAGAGACTCAGACAAGTAGCCAGTACCCTTCACCAGGATCTTCAACAGCAATTCGGCATACAGCAACCACGCATCATGGTATGCGGACTCAATCCCCATGCAGGAGAACAGGGGTACCTGGGAAGGGAGGAGATCGATATCATTCAGCCAGTGCTGGCTGAGCTTAACAGTACCGGTATGCAGTTGATTGGCCCGCTACCGGCCGATACACTTTTCACCCCTATACATTTACAACAAGCCGATGCTGTACTGGCCATGTATCACGACCAGGGACTGCCAGTATTGAAACATCTCGGATTTGGCAATGCGGTCAATATCACCCTGGGATTACCGATCGTTCGCACGTCAGTCGACCATGGCACAGCATTACCGTTGGCAGGTACCAATCAGATAGATTTGGGAAGCCTGAAATACGCGGTCAAGGTGGCGGAGACGATGGCCAGAAGCAGGCACCGGGCTTCCCCTGATTGAACTAGGACCTGTTAACAGGCCCTAGTCCCGATGATTATCGGAGAACATGATGGCCATGCAGATATCACTCACCGGCAATCATCATCTTATCAATTAACCAGGAGCCGGTCTGCACACTGCTACGGGTTTCAAGGTCTGTACCAACCTCCTGCAATCCCAGCATCATATCGCGCAGGTTGCCGGCAATAGTGATCTCTTCGACAGGATATTGAACTACCCCATTTTCCACCCAGAAACCGGCAACGCCACGGGAGTAGTCACCCGTTACCATATTGACACCCTGCCCCATCAGCTCAGTAACCAATAAGCCACGATCCATCTTTTTCAGTAACCCTACCCGGTCCAGTTCACCGCTGTTGATACGTAGATTTCGCACCCCACCTGCATTTCCGGTAGTCTGCATGCCAAGCTTGCGTGCCGCATAACTATCAAGCACATAACTCTCAAGCACCCCATTACGTATAAAGTCTCGTCGATGGGTAGCAACGCCTTCACTGTCATAAGATGCACTGGCGAGTCCCATGGGTAAATGGGGTTCCTCATGGATCTCAACAAACGCGGGGAAAATCGGTTTACCCAGATGATCAAGAAGGAAACTGGCCTTACGATAGAGAGCGGAACCTCTAATTGCACCGATAAAGCTACGCAGTAATCCAACCGCTACGTCTGCTTGAAACACAACCGGTGCCTGTTGGGTAGGAATTTGTCGGGCTTTGAGGCGTGCAATGGTCCTCTGTGCGGCTACCTCCCCCACATGTTCCGGAGACTCTAACTGATCCCCCTGTCGCGATAGGGTATACCAATAATCACGTTGCATACTGTCATCCTGCTTACCCACGACAGCACAGCTGAGACTATGCCTGGATGAGGGATAACCACCAATGAAACCATGAGTATTGCCATACACCTGCAAGCCGTTATGAGAGTTGAGAGTGGCGCCTTCTGAATTGATGATACGTGGATCCAATTCGCGAGCAGCAGTTTCACAACAGATTGCCAAATCGATCGCCTGCTCCACGCTCTGCTTCCAGGGATGATAGAGTTGAAGATCGGGTAGATTGGTTGCCATTAAGTCAGCATCGGCCAAACCGGAACAGGGATCTTCCGAGGTGTAACGGGCAAAATTGCAGGCTGCCTCTACCGTCTCCTTGATTGCCTGAGGCGAGAGGTCAGAGGTACTGGCGCTGCCCTTGCGCTGACCGAAATAGACCGTGACACCCAACCCATTATCCCGGGTGTGTTCGATCGTCTCAGTCTCACCCATGCGTACCGTCAATGAGAGACCGGCATCGCTGCTCACCGCTGCCTCCGCTGCACTCGCTCCCTGACGTTTGGCTTCCCCTAGCAGATCATTAATCAGCTGTTGAAGCTCAGCTTTTCGCTTCTCCATATCAATCACTGTTCGGTACCCCCAACGATCAGCTCATCTACCTTCAGGGTCGGTTGCCCAACCCCCACTGGTACGCTTTGTCCCTCCTTACCACAAACACCAACCCCGGCATCCAATTTCAGGTCATTCCCGACCATGCTCACTTTGGTCATGGCTTCAGGACCGTTACCGATCAATGTCGCTCCTTTCACCGGCCGAGTGACTTTGCCGTTCTCGATCAGATAGGCCTCACTGGCGGAGAAGACAAAGCGACCCGAAGTGATATCCACCTGACCACCACCGAAATTGACTGCGTAGAGCCCCTTATCCACAGAGGCGATGATCTCCTCCGGCACATGTTCGCCTGGCAACATATAGGTGTTAGTCATGCGTGGCATCGGCAGGTGCGCATAGGATTCACGTCGGCCATTGCCGGTCGAATCTACCTTCATCAAGCGGGCATTGTGTTTGTCCTGCATATAGCCCTTGAGGATACCGTTTTCGATCAGCACTGTGTTCTGACTCGGTGTCCCTTCATCATCGATATTCAGGGAACCACGACGCCCTGGCAGGGTACCGTCATCCACTACTGTGCAGCATGTGGCGGCCACCTGCTCACCCATCCGTCCGCTAAAGGCTGAAGTACCCTTGCGGTTGAAGTCCCCCTCCAAACCATGACCTACAGCCTCATGTAGCAGCACACCGGGCCAGCCGGGGCCTAGCACCACAGGCATTGCACCGGCCGGAGCATCCACTGCTTCCAGATTAACCAATGCCTGCCTCACTGCTTCACGCGCATAACCCAAGGCGCGCTCTTCATGAAGGAAATAGTCAAAATTCTCCCGTGCGCCTCCGCCACTGCTTCCCTGCTCACGTCGTGATCCCTGCTCTACAATGACGTGGACATTGAGACGAATCAGCGGCCGTATATCAGCATTGAGAGTACCGTCGATGGCAGCCACCAGAACCACATCATGGGCGCCTACCAGACTGACGATCACCTGTTTCACACGGGAATCCTGTTGACGGGCTTCGTTATCAACCCGTCGTAGCAGATCGATTTTCTCTATTTCGCTAAGGCTGGGCAGAGGATTGATCGGTGCATAGAGCTGCTTAGGCATTGGCATTCCCGCTATACGCACTGACTGGTCTGCTCCACCGCGTGTGATGGCCCGTGCCGCTCGCGCTGCTTCCTGTAAGGTAGGCAGTTGCAACTCATCTGAGTAGGCAAAGCCGGTCTTTTCCCCACTGATTACGCGTATCCCTGCACCCTGCTCAATATTGTGCGCCCCCTCCTTGATGATGCCATCCTCCAGCACCCAGGACTCGAGTCTGCTGGACTGGAAATAGAGATCGGCAGCATCGACCCCGCTGCCGGTTAGCTCGCCAAGCATACGGTCGAGATCCTGTTCAACCAACCCCACAGGGGCTAAGATTGTCTCTTGTGCAATTTGAATCAGATCAGACATGATTTTCCAAGCCGAAAAGGCTGAATAACTAGATTAGAATAATAACAGCAGCGAGGACCCTTATAACCGCCGATGATCGATGGTTGGAAAGGTACGGCGTATGGTTTGCTGATACTCCCGGTCGAGTTCCACACTGACAAATCCAGTGCCTCTGGGTACTTGGGACAGCACAGTGCCCCAGGGATCTACGATCATGCTGTGACCATGGGTTTCGCGACCACTGATGTGATATCCACCCTGGGCGGCAGCAATGACAAAAGCAAGGTTCTCTATCGCCCGGGCTCTCACCAGGGTCTCCCAGTGCGCCTTGCCGGTCATCGCAGTAAAAGATGCGGGTACCACGAAAATCTCGGCTCCTTTGTCCTGCAATTGGCGAAATAGTTCAGGAAAACGCAGGTCATAGCAGATGGACACGCCGAGCCGACCGAACGGGGTATCGACCACCACCAGTTCATCACCCGGTTCGATGGTGTTTGATTCCACATAGCGCTCGTCTGTTTCCACCAAATGAACGTCGAACAGGTGTATCTTGTCGTAGCGAGCCACCTGCTTGCCATTGCTGTCCATGATCAGGCAGGCTGCACGCACTTTACTTCCCTGGCTGGCACGCAGGGGAATGGTGCCACCCACCAACCAGATACCATATCGTTTCGCCATCCGGCCAAGAAAACCTTGTAATGGGCCATCCTCGGCATCTTCGCAAAGGGTCAACATATCCCGGTCGTGTTCCCCTTTGAAGGCGAAGTTCTCAGGCAACACCACCAATCCAGCGCCTGAATCGGACGCCGCACTGATCAGCCGCTCTGCCTCCAAGAGGTTGGCACTGACATTGGGGCTGGATGCCATTTGAATAGCTGCAACTTTATTATTTTTACCACTCATCTGAGGAATCTACCGTCAATACCCTGCAATTTAAAGCAGAGAGAATAGCATCATGAAGCTTGATGCCGCCAGAGAGGCGTGTCTCTATCTGCTGGATTATTCAAGCTTTCTACCGCCTAATGGTTGTGGAATTCACCTGTTGCCACAATATTTACACATCAATCTCCAGGCATTTCGGGCATCAATGCCTCACCCCTGGCCTCTTCTTCGGTCCGTTCAGGTTGATTAAACTGGGGATCATCCCAACTACCACTAACCTCATAGGTGCGCATTGCAATACGGTCGAATAACTTACCAAACAGCTTCTGGGTAATGGCCAATGCCACACCAGCTGTTGGATCTATGGCTAAAGCACCTACCAGAGGTAGTGTTGCACTGACATTGGGTGTAACGACAACCTTCTGATCATAAGTACGACTCGCTAGTCCGGTGCGACCACGCACATCGATGACTGCCGCCGTACTTTTCATCACCAAATCTGACGTATAGGCATCCCCATCATTCAGGGTAAAGTTGCCTTCAATCGAGTCAAATGCCAGCCCTTTGGAAAAGAGGTCCGAAAAATCGAGTGCCAAGCGCTTACCCAGGGCGTTCAAACTGAAAAGTCCGATCAATCGTCCAACCCCTGGGTCAACGTTATTGACTTGCCCTTTGCCCACATTCAACCAGATGCTGCCAAATAACTTTTCTGCACCCATCTCCAGTGGCGAAGAGGGCCAATAGAGTTCAGCCTTGACATCTGTGGGGGCATCCTCGATCCCGCTGGTAAGGCCCAGTGTATGCTGTAGCTCACCCAGACTATCGGTATGCAGCTTCAGATTCAGCGAGGTACTGTGTCCCTTTGTAGTCAGCCGCCAATAACCCTGTCCGGAGAGGTCCAGAGAATCACCAACCAGCGTCAGGCTGTCAACGATGATACCATCCGCCTCCTTGCTCCAGGTAATGTTGCCCTTACCCATTGGGTTATCATTGATATAGAGCTTTTCAACCGAAAGATTGAGCGCCGGCACTCCTCTGGGATCGAGATCCGGAGCTTTCTTATCCTTTACCTCCTGACCTGTAATGGCGCCAGCCAACTCCTTGAGATTAAGCTTGATAAAATCGAAGCGACCCAATATGGGGCGATGGCTGAGATCACCCGGTACCTGCATCATTCCTTGAGCCGTCTCGGAGGTTAGGTTTACCCGGTAGCCATCGGCGTAGTTTTTATAGGTGAATCGGCTATCAGGGCAGGCTGTACCAAGCACGGTGAGTTGATCGACCAGCAGATCCATCTCAATGACAGGGGGCCCATCCTTTCCCGTAGCAGCCTGACTGCCAACCCAGGCAATCCAACTGTCTGCATTCAATGCCTCAAGGTGGCCGCTTAAATGAAATCCCTCTATGCCATCCAGTGAAAGTGACTCTTGGTCGAAACCGATGGCTGCGATCCACGGCTTTTCTTCCGCATCGTAAAAGCGAGACAGGGCATGGGTCCGGTCAGCATATCGAACTCTTAGTTCGGTTGTCTTGTCACTGCGAAAATCGGTCCCCAAATCAAGCTTCCGTTCCTCGTCTGAAGACTTGCCCAGGGGAGCAGGCATATGAATTGACACCCCTTGCAGATCTGACATCAAGTTTAATCTGACCGGCACTCGACTGGGATGATGGGCAATCTTGACCTCAACATCCCCCTCACCTATGCCACTAAAATGTTCCAATCGCCAATCTGGAAATTGCTGCTGCAAACGTGCCATATTAAGGGGCATATGTGTAGTAAGACGCGTCCACTGATTCCCATCATGCTTATAAGGTGCCACATTAAAAACGATACTATCACCCAGAAGTCTGGCCTTCAGGCCTTTGGCTTTCACTGCTGACTGGTTGAATTGAAGCCGACCGGTTAGGTGATCAACCTTCAGATCAGCCTGTTTGATTGTGAGGGCGGCCTTATCGAAGCTGATCGCCCCATCGATTTTAAACCGATCCCGCTTTTTCAAAGGAATAGCCAGATCGACCGATGTTCGGGTTTGGCCTTCCACTTTTACAGCATCGACAAAGGGATGAAAATCGGCTCTCAACGGTGTATCCCCCAAGATCGCCATCAGGTCCTGAAACGGTCCTGTAGCAGCACCTTGTATCTTGACTGGCGATGTACCTTTTAGTTGTTCTATCTCAATCGCAACATCCTGCAAATGACTATTGAGCAACATGCCCTCCTGTAGCTTTACCTGCAGACCATTATTGATGAAATGGACTTCAGCTACCCCATCCACCAATTGGGGCCATTCCGGCATATAGTCAAGCATAAGATCCTCAACCCCAAACCAGACTTCGAAACGGCCCTGTTGTTGATGAAAAGGAAACTCGCTGATTGGGCCGTACAGCAGGAAGCTACCAGAGTTTACGTAACCACCTACGACCGACTTATCAAGCCAGCTGACGAGTTGATCCGGCATGATGCCGACTGGAAGATAATCGCTCTTGCGAGAGCCATCCGCCTCCCAAAAATCAGACTGGATATCGACAAATAGGTCTTTACCGGAAATGGGGATTTGTAGATCGATTCTGGAAAGTGTCTGCACATCCCGGGTACTCATCTGCATATGGTCAGATTGCAAATGAAGTCCGGATTTAAGATCGAAATTCCATAAAAAATAACCTCTTGCTCGGCTGGCTTGTAGAGGACGACGAAACAGCCGTGGGAAATCGACCATCAGATCGCTACTGTCTATTTTCAACCAGCCCCCCGCCTGGTCGCCGTCAAATGCAAGCTTCAATCCCTGCAGACCGGGTACATTCTCCCAGGGCTGATGGGAGTAGCCATCGACCTCACCACTCAACTGCCATTCAATTTCACCTATCTCGGGTTGTCGCAAAGTGAAGTCCAGTTGGGTAAACAGGCCTTGTGGTGAGAGGCCGTTGAGCGCAGCATGCAAATCAGGGTCAGGTAGTTGCAATATAGACAGAAAGTCATTGATCTCCTTTAGGGATAGGGCATCGGCCTGTAGAAGAAATCTTTTCTCATCGGTCGGGGTTGCCTGCCAGGCAACATTCAATTGTTCAGTGGGCCATCTTCCATAGGCCTGCTGAACCACAAGTCGCTCCAGGTCGAGCAACCAACCACCATCCTGACTTCGCCAATCAAGCCTGCCGGAGAGTTGTTCAAGAATGAAGGGAGCGGCCTGTCCCGGTCCAGTGATACTTAGATCATCTAACTTGCTGAACCCCTGAAGATGTTGTAACTCCCCCAGCTTCAGATCACCCCATAGTTCAACCTGCAGCGTTCCCTTATCAACGCGGTAGCCTGCAGGTAACCACTCTGCAAGACGCCCGCCCAAAACCAAGTCTTCGCTCTTAAGATAGAATTCACCACTCATCGCCAATGAAGCTTCATCCGACTGGTGTAAGTTGGCAATCAGGCGTATCGCCTCTTTCCCCTCTTGTCCTATACGACTGCTCATTGAGAGTTGATGACTCAAACCGTCATTGAGAAGATCAACAGTCACACCCGAGAGTCTGAGTGGAGGTCGATCGGGTATTGCACTTTTGAGATGGATTTCCGTATCGAACAGACGCAGATGATTTTGACCCAACAAGATGGCGGCAACAGCTCCCGGGTTCCCTTCGCTACCACCAACAGTAGATCCCAATCCCCCGTCACTCTCCCCTCCAAGACCTTGCAGGGCAACAGAACCGTCGGAAAACCGCTCCAGCTTGAGTTTGGTACCGATCACTCTGGCCCTTCCCAGCTTCAACTGGCCGGAAAAGAGGCTCTTCAACAATTGGATATCGACAAACACTTCTGGCGCGAACAGTAGTGGTTCAGTACTTTGTTCGTCGAGCACACTGACATCAGTAAATTTCAGTGCAAGGTGGACGCCCTTCAATTGGGCCTGCATGGCAGCGATATTCAGTGCAACCCCGGCTGTCTCTTCCGCTACTCGCTCGATCTCCCTTCGGTAGGGGTCAAGATCTATCACCGGCAACAACATTCTGAGTCCAGTGACAAAAATCGCCAACCCGATCACCAGCCATGCCAGGGTTTGCCAGAATTTGGCATGGATGTATTTTGCGCTAGTCAACATGAGATGAAAAAACGGGGTGGCAAAATCAGACCAGCACTACATCGTAGTGTTCTTGACTGTAGAGCATTTCCGCTTGCAGCTTGATGGGGTGTCCTGTGAACTGCTCCAACTCTGCCAAATGGGTAGACTCCTCATCCAACAGGCGATCGATCACCTCTTGTGATGCGAGCACCAGTAAGGACTCCACATCGAACTGCCTGGACTCACGCAGAATCTCCCTGAAGATCTCATAGCAGGTCGTCTCTGCTGTCTTCATGGAACCCCGACCGCTGCAGCAAGGACAGGGTTCACATAAAATATGCTCCAGGGATTCGCGAATACGCTTGCGGGTCATCTCAACAAGCCCCAGAGAGGAGACCTCAGTAATATGGGTTCTGGCATGGTCATGAGCCAGACACTTCTCAAGTGCACGCAATACCTGGCGACGATGCTCCGGATCAAGCATGTCGATAAAATCGATAATAATGATGCCCCCCAGATTGCGCAGACGCAGTTGCCGACAGATGGCTTGCGCCGCCTCCAGGTTGGTCTTGAAAATTGTCTCCTCTAAATTCCGGTGCCCGACAAAGGCCCCGGTGTTGACATCGATAGTGGTCATCGCTTCGGTTTGATCGATTATCAGGTGGCCCCCTGATTTGAGCTGTACCTTGCGTTCCAGAGCTTTCTGAATCTCATCTTCGACGCCATACAGATCAAACAATGGCCGTTCACCAGGGTAGTATTCGATGCGGTGTTTGATGTCTGGGATAAATTTCTGGGCAAAGGTGATCGCCTTTTGATGGGACTCCTTGGAATCGATGCGTACCTTCTCTACGTCGGGTCCGACCAAATCCCGTAACGAACGTAATGGCAATGACAGATCTTCATGGATCAATTCGATCCCATCGGTCAATTTACTTCGCTCCTGTATCGAGGCCCACAGGCGCGCTAAAAAGCGCATGTCCGCCTTCAGCGATGGCTCATCCACACCCTCTGCTGCAGTACGGGCAATATAACCCCCTGTAATATTTCCGGCTTCTGCCACCTGATTCAATAGCTCACGCAGGCGTTGACGCTCATCCTCGGCTTCGATTCTTTGAGAGATCCCCATATTGCCCAACGAGGGCATGAATACCAGATGTCGAGAAGGGATTGAGATATTGGTGGTCAACCTGGCACCCTTGGTGCCGATCGGATCCTTCAGTACCTGCACAATGACATACTCGCCCTCATGCAATAGTTCGTAGATATTGTCCGTGTTCGGTTTGTCGGTTGACTCACCGATATCGGAAACATGCAGAAAAGCCGCCCTTTCTAGACCGATATCGACAAAGGCCGCCTGCATTCCAGGCAGAACCCGACAGACTTTTCCCTTATAGACATTACCCACCAGTCCACGCTTGCTATAGCGTTCGATGATGATCTCTTGCACCGCACCGTTTTCGATGACGGCCACGCGGGTCTCCGGCGGAGTCACATTAATTAGAATCTCTTCACTCATACATCAATCATGCTCTTTTTTTTCATTATCAATAGAAACCATGGATAGTTCGATGCCAGTCCGACGGAGTAATTCCGCAGTTTCGAACAAAGGCAGCCCCATCACACCTGAATAGCTGCCCTCTAAAGACTTGATAAATTGAGCCCCAAGCCACTGTATCGCATACCCCCCGGCTTTATCAACCGGCTCCCCCGTTGCCCAATAAGCCTCGATTTCAGTCTCACTCATGGTACGAAAAGTTACATGACTGAGACAGAGATCTGTCTCGATCCTCTGCAAACCCAGTGCTACTCCCGTGTAGACTTCATGTGTCCTGCCTGAGAGTTGTCTGAGCATCGATAGCCCCATCTCTCTATTTTTCGGCTTGCCCAGCAACTCACCACCAACGACCACTGTGGTATCAGCGGCCAATACCGGTAATTGATTAGCACCTGATGTCAGCTGGATACCCACCTCAGCCTTCTCCCTGGCCAAACGCAATACATAGGCCTTGGGTAGCTCACCCGGTTGTCGCCCCTCATCCACCTCGACATCGATCAGGGAATGGTTGACACCGATCTGCCGCAGCAGCTCTCTCCTGCGTGGCGAGCGGGAAGCCAGGTAGATAACTGGATCCTCCTTCACAACGAATGCTTCCCTCTGTATGACATCCTTTTTTTATTCTTTTTTACGTTAACGCATTGGGTCGGGGTTTAACCAGCCCGGTGGTAGGGATGATTACGTAACAGACTCCAGGCTCGATAGAGCTGCTCTGCAACCACCACCCTCACCAATGGATGGGGTAGTGTCAGCGGCGAGAGAGACCAGCGCCCCTGCGCCTTCTGCAGACAATCGGCTGCCAATCCCTCAGGACCCCCCACCAGCAAGGCAAGATCCCGCCCATCCGCCATCCATGTCTCAAGTTTCGCGGAAAGCTGCTCTGTGCTCATGGCAACACCCGACAGATCCAGCGCCAACACCTGACACCCTTTGGGGATTGCCTTCAGCATCCGTTCGCCCTCATCCCGCAATGTTCGAGAGATGTCGGCATTTTTACCACGGTGCCCCGGCCCTACCTCAATCAAGTGTACTGCACACTCAGCGGGCATTCTGCGAGCATACTCCTGGTATCCCTCGACCACCCAGCCAGGCATACGGTTTCCCACTGAAATCAGATAGATGTTCATGCACCGGATTGTACGGGATTGTAAACTTCGATGAGGCTAATTTTTTAGTATTTACTTAGATCACCATCAGAAAAACCCCATCGCCTGAGCATACTGTGTCTCACAGGAACGTCGTAGTCAGCAATAATATACTGTATCCTTCCGCCCCATGAGCGATAAACACCTGACAGACACCCGATTTTCCGATTTCGACCTCCCTGAGCAGCTGCTGCTGGGTATCCAAGCGGCCGGCTTCGAATACTGCACACCCATCCAGGCGGAAACCCTGCCAATCGCCCTTGCGGGCAAGGACCTGGCCGGACAGGCACAGACAGGTACAGGCAAGACTGCCGCCTTTCTGATTGCCGTTCTCCACTATCTGATAAAAAACCCTGCCAGCGAGAAGCGTAGGCCCAATCAACCTCGCACCTTGATCGTGGCGCCAACCCGTGAGCTGGCCGTACAGATCTACAACGATGCCCAGGCCCTGACCAAGCATACCGAGTTCACCACAGCGGCCGTGTTTGGCGGCACCGGATACGATAAGCAGCGTAAACAACTTGAAGAGGGTGTCGACATCCTCATCGGTACACCAGGCCGTCTGATCGACTACCTCAAACAACATGTCTATGACCTGAGGGAGATACAGGTTATCGTGCTGGACGAGGCCGACCGCATGTTCGATCTCGGTTTTATCAAGGATATCCGCTTTATGCTGCGGCGCTGCCCACCACCGGAAAAACGACTGGGTATGCTGTTTTCCGCCACCCTTTCCTACCGGGTGAAGGAGCTCGCTTACGAGCATATGAACAATCCACATAGCATTGAAGTGGAACCAGAGCGGGTCACTGCGGATAAGATCACCGAAACCTGCTACATGACCGCCAACGAGGAGAAGATTCCTCTTCTGATCGGTCTGCTCAAAGAGATGGAGAATACCCGTAGCATTGTATTCGTCAATACCAAACGGGTAGCCGACAAGGTCTGGGGATTCCTGCAAGGAAATGGTATCGACACCGCAGTACTCTCCGGTGATGTACCACAGAATAAGCGTTTAAGCCTATTAAAGGGCTTCCAGAACGGAGAGCTTCCTGTATTGGTAGCCACCGATGTGGCGGCCCGTGGCCTACATATACCCGACGTAACCCATGTCTTCAACTACGACCTGCCTGAAGATGCAGAAGACTACGTCCATCGTGTCGGTCGAACTGCCCGCGCAGGCGCCAGTGGCGAGGCAATCAGCTTTGCCTGTGAAACCTATGCTTTCTCCATGCCTGACATAGAGAAATATGTTGGTCACCCAATTGCCGCACAGACAGTAACCAGTGAACTGCTGGCAGAGATCGATCCAAAAAGCCGGATCTATCCGGAAAAAGGCTCCCGCCAACCCCATCGAAGCAAAGATGGCCATAAAAGCCATGGTAAAGGGCACCACCACAAAGGTCATAGATCAAAGGGAGACGACAACCCGAACCGGCGCCGGCGCCGCCATGGCCCGAAACCACCTCAAAGCAGCAGCGAATAGGGTAAAGGCTTGCCTAATCAGTAAATCTGTATAGTTCTTTTTGAAGCGAACCTTAGGCATGGACAATAAGTGTAACCAATGCACCAATTCCAAGTGCTGCACCTATACAACCGAGGCGATTGGTGAAGCCCCTCGTTCCAAAACGGACTTCGGACACCTATTATGGCAGGTCTCCCACACCGGGGTAGAGATCTACAAAGATGAGGATGGCTGGTTCCTGTTGATCACCGGCAGCTGCGAGCACCTACTCCCAAGGGGTGGCTGTGGCATCTATGATGAACGCCCTCAAATCTGTCGTGACTATGATAACGATTGGTGCGAATTCGATGCGCCTGCCGAGGATGGGTTCGAACTCTATTTTCGTAACTACACCGAGCTATTGACCTACTGTAAAAAACGCTTCATAACCTGGGGTAGATAACACCTCATCGACGGGCTTTTGATTGCTTGGTTCCTGTTGCCTTCCTTGATGATAAATCCACATCGGTATAGGGTTGCTTCATCTTAGGGCCTGTTATCAACATCCAAACCACATACACTGACTACGTTATAATTGCTGCCTTTTATTTAGATAGTACAACTACCATTAATCCAACCATGTTACCGAAAGCCGCAGACCTGCAAGACCGATTCATCAACCTCAGAGAAAACAAAATCTTTGAGACCTTTGTCATACTGGTCATCATCGTCTCAGCACTCATGATCGGTGCCAAAACCTATCCGATTCCTCCATCTGTAGTACAGGTTCTACGGTTCCTCGATGTTGGCGTCACCCTCTTTTTTCTTACTGAAATAATTGTTCGCATGATCGCTGAACAGAACCTCAAACGCTTTTTCAGTAAGGCCTGGAATCTGTTCGACTTCATCATAGTCACCGCCAGCATGATCCCTGTAGAAGATAGCGAAGCAGCCCTGCTGGGACGCCTGTTACGGATTTTCCGGGTATTGCGGCTGGTCTCCATCATTCCCGAGTTACGGGTACTGCTGAACGCCTTCGTCACCGCCATTCCGCGCATGGGCTATGTCTCTCTGCTGATGTTTATCATCTTCTACATCTATGCGGCCATGGGCAGCATGTTCTTCAGCACGATCAACCAGGAGCTGTGGGGCAATATCACCATCTCCATGCTGACCCTGTTCCGTGTTGCGACATTCGAGGATTGGACCGATGTGATGTACCAGACTATGGCGGTCCACCCGCTTAGCTGGTTCTATTATCTGTCGTTCATCTTCATTGTTGCTTTTGTATTCCTCAATATGATGATCGGTATTGTGCTGGAAACCCTGCAAAGCGAGCACGAAAAGCTGTCACGTGAGAGTGGCGAGGGAGAAGCAGGAGAGGTGCATCGTATAGACACCCGTACAGCTGAGATGGAACAAAGACTGATTCATATAGAACGGATGTTAGAGCAGCTTTCTGAAAAGCGCTGATAATGGTCTCAGCACTCGGTGTCTGGGCCGGGCGGACCGTATTACAACGGCTATCGCTCAGTTGGCTGCATCGGATTGGCGGAGGGATTTTTCTATTGTTTGCCTTGATGGCAGCATGGCGTGCATTGACCTGAAGTATTGATATTTATGACAGCAAAGGACAACTGATTGTTATGGCCGAAAAAGCGATTATATTAGTAACTCGTAAGCTGCCAGATAATGTAGAAGCACGTCTGGCGCGTGATTACCGTGTTCGATTCAACCATCAGGACAAGGTTTACAGCGACAACGAGCTGATTGAGCTTGCAGCCGGTGCAGATGCCATCATTCCCTGCCATACTGAAAGGCTGCATGCTGATGTGATTGCCCAGCTTCCTGATTCGATACGGGCGATCTGCAGTTTCTCGGTGGGTTATGACCATATCGATCTGGATGCAGCGAGATCCCGCAAAATTGTTGTAACCAATACCCCTGACGTACTCAGCAGTGCCACCGCTGAGATCGCAATGCTGTTGTTGCTGGGTGCGGCACGGCGTGCCCACGAAGGTGCAAGATTACTGCGTACCGATGCCTGGTCGGACTGGAGTCCGACAGGACAGCTCGGTATAGAGGTGACCGGCAAGCGCCTGGGCATTATCGGCATGGGCCGGGTTGGTCAAGTGATGGCCAGGTGTGCACGAGGATTTGATATGGAGGTCCACTACTACAACCGTCATCGCCTCACTGCCGATCTTGAACAGGGCGCAATTTATCATGCCAACCTGCATGTGCTGTTGCCGCTATGCCAGTTCCTTTCCATCCATTGTCCTGCGACACCAGAGACCCACCATCTGCTCAACGCTGATCGAATTGCACTGCTACCCAATGATGCTGTGGTAGTGAATACTGCACGTGGCGCCGTAGTCGATGACGATGCACTTATCGATGCGCTCTCCTCGGGTAAATTATTTGCAGCCGGGCTCGATGTTTTCAATGGTGAACCGAATATCGATCCACGCTACCGCGATCTGGACAATACCTTCCTGTTGCCACATATCGGCAGTGCGACACGGGAGACTCGCGATGCAATGGGTTTCAGAGCGCTGGACAATCTGGATGCGATCATAACAGGCAAGGAGCCGCAAGACCGCCTGGTTTGATCCTGAAGAGACAGATCTGCCGATATCTCATATCATTTATTGACTGTGCTGGGTTTGCTTGTTTTTGTTACATTACACAAGAAACTGTTTACTGGATTTATCTTTCGAAGGCATGGATATGCAATCAGCTATATTTGACAGTCATTCAGGAAGAAACTTGGTCTGCTGCCAAAAAGCGGACATGATACAGACTAGACTCAACAGCTGAAACCAGACCTAAGCGGTCATTCTGAAAATGCACAAATCGAAAGCCTGCTTAGGAGTGCTCGGAAACTCACACGATATGTGCCACTAACTTCCACCTATGACTCAAGCTGCCACTCAATCGTACAGAAACAAAAAGCCCCAGCTATGCGGGGCCAGCTAATATAGCTTCTACACAACTGCTGGTTCATGCACCATTGCAGTTCCCAGCTCTGCAAAGGAAAATAACCTGAAGGCGCGTTCCCCATTGTAATCCAGTACCCTCAGGTCATCGGTTTCGTGCAGGTCATTGGCGACAACGGCAAAATGCCCTCCATAACGTTCCTTAGCCAACTCAATAGGAACTTCAAAGGTCAGGAACTTATCCAATCCTTTAGCAGCTAGCTTCTCCAGAATCACTGGATCTTCAATGGAAGCGTGTGATGTCAGAATCATCAATGGACCACTTCCCGCCATCAGCATAAATACTTTCATTTCAACCTCCTCCGTGTGGGGACAGGTGGCTTTTCAGCATAGCCAGTACTACTTTAACCATGCATCCCTAGTTTAATCTTAGATCATCCCGGGCACTCAGCCCATGACACTATAAGGACATTGCCAAACTCAGCTAAGCGGCCACATGGGATTTTTCGGTACTGTCAATTTCACACTAAATAAGTGAGACTGCAGGATGTCGAGGACATTTTGGCCGAGCAAAAATTCGGTTTGCGTATACTCTAACGCCAGTCTCTTCGAATAGCGGACATTCTCAAGTAGGTGTGTTTTACGAAATTCAGTGGATGTACCCGCATTATTACGCCATCAAAATATCAATTGAATCTGCCGGATAAGTGGTAGATGGCCTCTGTGCACGCAACGCACCTGAATTCTACGACACAATTATGGAAGCATCATATCTGTGGCCATGTTTAGGTTGAATTCCTCCGATAAGTTGGGTTTGGGCTATGCTTTCTATACCTTGCCGTTCAAGAACACCGCCAATATATTAAGCTACGAATGAGGCAGGTACATTGTTTCCATTGATCCGCCCTATTTTTGTCTGTGCCTTCATGGTGCTCTTCAATGCAGCCTGTTTTGCAGCCAACGTCCTGATACCAGAGAATAATCCGCTGGATGGTTCGCAGTTCCATGGACTAACGGGCGAATTGGGGAAAGGGGACCACCATAAAGATACTATTACTTTTAAGAATGGACAGTTTCGATCTCTCGACTGCGAGGATTTAGGCTTCGAGCCGGCACCATATAGCGTCAAGAAAATAGGCGATTCACATCACTTCACTTCCACACTGCTCAGTACCGATAGAGGGAAGCTTGAATGGGAAGGAACTATTTTGGGTGACAATGCAGAGGCCAAGTTTCGCTGGTTACATAAAAGATGGTATTGGAACATAGACCGACAGTACTGGTTTAGAGGAAAACGGGAATCAGGACTGTAACAAATACTGTCATGGAAACAGAAACTAAACATGCATCCCATCTAAATGGTGCTTCATGGACAAAGACCCTTGCGAAGATCGTTGCTTTTGTACTGGTTATTGTCCTCCTGAATGTCATTGTTTCAGTATTCATCGATATGCTGGAAATTCAAATTTGGCCCGAACACTTGGAAATTGTAGACCGGGCTGTATTACTCGGCGTGATCTTATATATAGGCCTTATGGCGATTCCCTTTATGCCCGGCATAGAAATGGGATTAGCCTTAATGATCATGCTTGGGCCAAAAGGTGTATTAGTAGTGTATATTTCGACACTAATTGCGCTGACAATCAGTTTTGGCCTTGGTAAGGTTTTCCCAACTCACCTTTTGGTTTCGCTTTTGCAATGGTTGAATTTGACACAGGCAGCGGCATTACTAAAAAATTTCGATACGATACCACCAGAAGAACGGTTGCAATTTCTGTCAAAAAAAACCTCCAAGCAAAGCTTACCGTTACTGTTAAAACACCGATACCTAATCCTGGCACTCATGCTCAACTTACCCGGGAATACACTTATTGGGGGTGGGGGAGGTATTGCAATGACAGCTGGTATGAGCAGGCTTTATTCTTTTCCGAAATATCTCTTTCTAATATCAATTGCAATCCTGCCCGGACCAATCTTAATCATGCTGTCGAGTTATATTCCGAGGTGAGTATTTACAAAAAGTATAAGCGTTGGCCTCAGTGAATCCGTGTAATCCAGGTTTTTTGAACTAGTTGACTAATAAATGCTGAAAGTATTCATTTATGCATAATCAGTAATAGACAGCCTACGATTCAATGAGGACAGTCTCCATCAGTATAAAATGGTTCCTCTACCATGTAAGGCAATATTGGTGACAATCTATCAAATTTAAACTCGTGATAATCAACATGACGCAGAGTCCTTGCCATTGCTCTGTGAACAGCCATATATACAGCTACAACTTTCTGGTCAATTGGGATGCGGTCGAGATTTTCAGGCTTGAACAGCTGATTTAAGGGAATTGAGGTACCGTTAAGTAGCGTTAAGCCGATGTAACAAAATCAAACAGGGTGACCCCAAAGATCAGCCCATGCCAGAATGACATCAATAGACGAGTCAGGTTCGTATTGTGCATTGCAGACCTAGGTCGGTGATTTGGTACGAGCTCCATCCGGAGCCCTCTGTCGCGGCGCATTAGGGGAGTGACTGTTCTGTTGAAGACGTTGTCCGATGCATTATCCGGGTACAAGGCCGGTCAAGATCAACCACCTCACAGTTTTACTTAGACAGGTCGCAAACTCCCTTATACAACCTGCATAAAATCAATGGTATGTTTTTCTTGATCCATGTTGCTTCCCCGCTGACCAGAGCATCCCCCTATGAACAAGTGTACTGGGAACAAATTATCCACCGGATGCCGGCGATTACATTGTTGCTAAAGTTAGCTAAGAAGATCTTCCACACCAACCTCAGTTCGCTTATATTGAATCAACTTTCTCTGCAGGATAGATAGAACCTTGACCGAGACCCACTTTATCGTTGATATCCTGGTACTGCTGGCCGCGGCCGTGGTTGCCGTACCACTATTCCAACGTCTCGGTCTCGGTGCGGTGCTGGGTTTTCTGGTGGCGGGCATGTTGGTCGGGCCCTGGGGACTAGCCTATATCGTAGCGGTAGATGAAATACGGCACCTGGCCGAGTTCGGTGTTGTCTTCCTCTTGTTTGTGATTGGCATTGAGATGAAGCCGTCGCGGTTATGGATCATGCGGCGCAGCGTGTTTGGTCTAGGCACCGCTCAAGTGGTGATCACTGGGACCGTTATTACTTTAATGGCCCAGGCGCTGGGGATGCCGACACGCACTGCGCTGATCGTGGGATTTGGATTAGCACTCTCATCCACCGCTTTCGGCCTGCAAATACTCAGCGACAAAAGTCAACTTGGCACAGCCTATGGCCGCACGTCCTTCGCCATACTACTCCTCCAGGATTTGGCGATCGTACCTTTGATGGCGCTTCTCCCGCTGCTCGCACAGCAGGAACTGTCCATCACCGAGGATGTGGAACTGGCTGCATTGGAATCGGTGGCGATCATTGTTGGTGTTTTTATTTTGGGCCGTCTCCTGTTGCGGCCCGCACTGCAGATTGTTGCCAAGAACCGCCGAAATCCAGAGATATTCACCGCGACGGGCATACTTCTGGTGCTGGGGGCTGCTTGGCTCACCGACTGGGCTGGCTTATCCATGGCCCTAGGCGCCTTCCTCGGTGGCTTACTATTGGCGGACTCTCACTACCGCCATCAAATTATGGCCGACATTCAACCATTCCGTGGCCTGCTGCTCGGTTTGTTTTTCATGAGTGTGGGCATGTCCATCAATTTTGGACTCCTGGGTCAGCAGGGATTCCTCGTGGCAGGTTTGGTGGGCGGACTGTTGCTGTTCAAAGCAATGATCCTGTGGGTGTTGTGCCGAATAACCGGACGCTCTAATAAAGAATCCGTACAGGTCGCCTTGCTGCTCGCCCAGGCAGGTGAGTTCGGATTCATTCTGTTCGGACTGGCAAACATGCTGGGCGTATTGGATGACGACCTCTTCCAGTTGTTACTGGTCACGATTGCTCTGAGCATGGCAGCCACCCCCTTGCTGACGAAGCTCAGTGAAATACTTGGTCGAACGCATGCTGGCGCTACTCCCGCTGCCCCCCCGTCAATCAAGCCTATCCCTGCTTCCCGAGACCATGTCATCGTCGCGGGCTTCGGCCGGGTAGGGCGATCCCTGGCCCGAAGTCTGGCCAAGGCAAAACTTCCCTATCTGGTGCTGGAGGTCGATCCGGAACGGGTAACAAGAGCCCAGGCGCTCGACTACCCGGTGTTTTTCGGGGACGCGAGTCGCATCGAGATACTGCGTGCTGCCGGTGCTGCCAATGCCTCGATAGTGGTTTTTGCCATGGATCACATGGAAAGCATCGGGCAGGGAGTCGTAACGGTGCGGGAGGCCTTTCCCGGCCTGCCAGTGTACGCCCGCGCCTGGGACGTGAGAATGGCGAAGAGGCTGACTGCATTGGGCGTCACCTATACGATTCCAGAGACCTTGGCGTCTGGGCAAAAGCTCTCCCGAGAGGTTCTCCAAGCATCGGGGGTCCCTGTGGAGATTACGGCACGTCTCATCGAAGATGGCCAGGATTGGAAGCAGCAAAAGCTCACGAAGTTCTCCGCAGCTGACAAGAGAGTCGGTTTTCGGGACATCCTGCTGGTGATGACTCCGGGTATTGATGAGATAACCACTCTCGAATACGCGGTAGCCTTGGCCGAGGACAGCGGAGCTGCCCTCACGGTAGCGGAAATCCTCACCGAGGCCTCGAGCAGCATTGAGGGAAACGTCTCTTCACCGGACGAATTGGAACAATATATGAAGGAGGATCGGCGTATCCGGCTGGACGCGTTGGTCGCCCGTCTACACGTGAAACTCAACATTCAGACCAAAGTGCTTGTCGGCCGGCCGCATGAGGAGATCGTCCGTGAGGTTGTCGCTAATGAACGGGATTTGGTGCTGAAGGTGGCGGAGGGAGGGAATGGACTGAAAGAACGTCTCTTTGGTGGCCACGACTTCCGCCTGCTAAGGGCATGTCCCTGTTCGACTCTGCTCATCCGAAAGATACCGCCCAAACCATACCGTCATCGCCGTGTCTGTGCGGGTGTTTACCAGGATGAAAATCCTGGGGGGCGTCGGGACGACAGATACGCCATCAACCGCAGAATCTTGGAACAAGCGACCTGGATTACTACATCCCAGTTCGCCGAACTGCACATCGTTCATGCTTGGGACGCCTACGGCGAGCAGGATATGAGAAGTGGGCATTCTTATCTGCATTTTGATGCAGACAACTACGTTGCAGGTGAGCAGCAGAGAAACCGGTTGGCACTGAACAACTGCCTTTCCGAATTGAGGGAATCATTGATGAGTGACGTACTGCCTGCGTTCAAACCTGAATGCCACCTGGTAAAAGGGAACCATCGGGACGAAATCACCAAGGTCGCCACCGGAATTGAAGCGGACCTCGTCGTTGTGGGTGATTTGGCAAATTCCAGCATAACCCACTTGATCGTCGATAGCACGGCTGACGCCATTATCAGGAAACTGAACTGTTCTGTACTGGTAGTGAAACCGCCGAATTTTGTCACGCCGATTATTGTGGATGAACACTAGCCGACAACATCTTGCGTCACTGGAATTCGCTAATGGCATCACGAATTCTGATCAGGTCGCCATCAAGAGCCGGCTGCCCATGCCACCATTGATAATCCGGAGATTGATGACCGACTCCAAGGAGGACGTTTTCCCTGTGCTGTATCAGATTTTGCTGTAACTTTGGTAGTACACCAGGTAGCCCTTCAACAGCAGAGGACATCAATGCTTCACCCTCTGCCAACTTGAGGTCGGCAATCGCCAGCTGCCGTTTTCCATTGGCAAACTGCTCGCGAACATAGCGGGGACTATGGCAGCCTGAGCAGATCCATTGACGCATTTCGGGGCCGCGATCAGGCGCCATGGTGTCACCATGATCACCATCATGGAGGTGGCAGTAGCTGCAACCGGGGGCTCGATAGTGACCGCGTTGTAAGGGTTGTTGCCAATCCTGTCTGCCCTCTTCGAGGCGATTGATGACACCATGTTTCGATGTGGTGTAACTGTGGCTGACAGGACCATCATGGCATCCGCTGCAACTTTGATCTTTTCTAGCCCTTGGAACTGAGTCCTTATGACGATCGCCATGACAGCTGCCGCATTCGACATCGGATGCTATTGAGTGGGGACCCTCGCGCCATTGTCTGATCAGATCCGGGTCTCGTTCCGTGTGACAGGTGATGCACTCGGTCTCTGTAAAGGGTCCTGGCGGGACCTGCTGGTCCGCTATGGCGGTATGAGCTGCCAGGCAGAGTATGCCCGGTAGCCAGCCAAAAGAGATTACCCGATAGGCGATTGTCTTTTCCATCAATTGTGCTTCCGATTGTAGTCGGTGTACGCACCTTTCATCCAAATTTCGTGTGAAGCTTCAGGTGTGATTTCCGCCCTCTGCTCTGTATCTGAAAGATGGTACAACTCGCTGGCTTTGGTCTCGATACGATCCAGTGAGGCAGCCATTTTCCGGTGTCCGGACTCAACCCCTGCCTGGTTGCCGTGGGCAGCCGATTTATAGGCACCCAGATTGTCGAAGTACCACATCTCGAAGTAGTCACGTTCGATGGCGGAGACGTTGTAGAAGGCTGAAGCCTGTCCCTCGAAAAAACCGATACGCTCTCTGGGCCAAAGACGATCCATCCAGTCCATGGGATAGGGTGGTCGTTCACCTGCGGCAGGTTGAAGCAGATTGTCGCTGCGCAGATCCTTGAGGATATCCTCTGCCGCATAAAGTTTCTGCCAGGCTCGTTTGCGCTCCTGGTCCAGTTCGGTCAGCCACTGCCTTGCCTTTTCCTGTTCGTGACAATCGCCACACAGTTTGATCCAGTTTTTACGCAACACCTGATTTTTGGACGTGTGAGGATTAACCTCTCGCAGACCGAATTTCCATAGGGACTTGTGGGCTACCTGGTGGCGACCGCCGTCCATGTGACAGTAGGCGCAGGTGGGTGCTTTGTAGTTGCCCTTGGTCAGCGGTTTCGACCAGTCCCAGTCGTTACCCTCGGCCAGGTAGAGTTTGCCGTGGGCGGAGGCAAAATAGGTTTCGTCATCTGGATGGGGAGGCCCTGAATGGCAAGTGATGCAGGCCTCAGGGCGACGTGCCTCGGCAGCATCGAAACGGTGCCGGGTATGGCAGGAGTCACACTTGGTGGCCACTGAGTGGCATTGGACGCAGGATTGGACTTCGCCCTTGGGTTTGTCAACGAAGTGTTTGGCATCCACTGCCCGTTCCATAGCCAGCACATGACTGGGAAATCCATAACGAGCTTCATCCTTAAACTCACCGTGCTGTTTCTGGTGGCAATTACCACACACCTCAGGCGTGGGTAGTCTTAGGTGTTGATGGTCACTGCCATGGCAGTCATTGCAGTAGACGGGATTGTCGCTTTGGCCATGGCGGCTGGCTCGCCAGTCGGCGACAATGCCGGGCGTGATCCCCTCGTGGCATTGGATACAAAGCGCTGCTTTGAATACACCTTCTACACTCTTGACCGACTGATAGAAATTGTCTGGGTCCCAATAGCCCTGTACCGGATCGGGTGACCAGTAGCGGGAATAGAGACCCGTCCCGGTTCCTCCCTTGCTCCAGTGCACATAAGCAAAGCCTGCTGATACAGCCAGCAGAGCAAAGAGTGGAAGTATCAAAAGTATTAATCGATAACGCATGGTTTACGATCACATCGGACGGTTCGCCACCAACGCAGCAAACCCAATCCAGTCAACAGCAGGAAGGGAAGCAAAGCTAGGGTGCGCGTCAGCCACGGCTGTCCGGTTACTTCACTGTCAGCTAGCCTTTTACTGATCGTCGATTGTGTGGCATGGCGTTCCAGATAGGCGAGCAGTATCTCTTGGTCCTGTGTTTGCATGGTCTCGACTTTGCCCAACAATCCCCCAAAACGATTGGCGACATCCATTAACACGAACATATTTGATACTAGATCACTCCACTCGGCTGCTGTGTGACGATCAGGTCCCGGCAGGTTGTGGCATTGGGTACAGAATTGGTTAAGTAACGCTGCACCTGGAGAATGTGCCTCAGGAAGTGACTCTGCAGTAAGACTTGGCGGAAGCTTGTCTTTATATACTTCACACAGATCGATATCGGCCCAGGTGTGGCTTGCGGCGACAGGCAGTGGCATAAATAGGAACATGAGCAGAAGGACTGTCCGCTTCATGCTCTCCTCCGTAAGTGTTTCAAGACGCTGAAACTGGCAAGCATCCCTTCAGCTGCTTTACGACCGGCAGCCATGGCGTTGACGGCGAGATTGGGGCCCAGCGTGTTGTCTCCGCCGGCCCAGATTTTGGGGTGCGTGGTGCAACCCTGGGTATCCACATGAATATTTCCATGGGGCTCTGTAGCAATGTCGAAATCGGTCAGCCAAGGTGGTGGGGTGGCTTGTTGGCCCAGGGCGAGAAGTACTAGGTTGGCATCAATGACCTGTTTGCCGCTGGGTGTATCAAAACATACACCAGCGACCTGTTTTGTACCCTCGCATCTGGTTGGGGTGTGTTCCAATACGAACCGCCCCCCCTCCTCACGGGTCAGCGTGATCTCCTTGGGTGATGCGCGCAGACAGCCAACGGAGCCCCGATAGGCAATAGTAACCTCAGCACCCAGGCGCAATGCTGATCGGGCACAATCCATCGCGGTATCACCGCCCCCGAGGACCAGTACCTGCTGTCCCTCCAATGACTCTCTTTCGCTTGCGTTATTTTTTTCCAGCCAGCCGAGGGCCTGCTCAACACCTGGGAGCGTCTGCCCTGGCAATTCTATGGTTCGCGCTTTCTGTGCACCCAGGCCCAGAAAAATCGCATCATTATTTTCAAGCAGCGTGGATAACATGGCCTTGTCCACCAAGGTGTTAAGCACGAAATGGATACCTGCCTGCTCCAGTATTGCTTGTCGACGATCCAGCAGAGACTTATCAAGTTTAAATGATGGAACGCCTGTCTGGAGCAGGCCACCGATCTTGTTCGAGCGATCATAGACAGTGACTTCTACGCCCGAACGATTCAGACGTTCAGCACAACTCAATCCTGCAGGGCCTGCACCAATGACTGCCACCCTGTGGTCGGTACGGCGTACCGGTGTGATCGGTCGCCAACCTGCATCCAGTGCCCGGTTTGCAATAGTTCGCTCAACCGCACCGATGGTGACAGCACCTTCCATTTTGCTGCGCGTACAGGCACCTTCACACAAGCGATGCTGAGGACAGATTCTGCCGCACACTTCCGGCAATGGCGAGGTGGAGTGAACGAGGTCGCCGGCCTGCTTCCAGTCCCCCCGGGCAGCGGCTTCCAACCAGTCAGGGATAAAGTTACCCAGCGGGCAGGCATTGCGACAACCGGGAACGCCACAATCGAGGCAGCGTTCGGCTTGAAGTTTCAGTTCTCCCAATGAGAGAGATTGCTCTGTCTCGTTCCAATCGGTTAAACGCACAGCCGATGGACGATGGGCAGGTTCTATCCGGGGTTCAGATACCTTTTGCTTACGCTTAAGCAGATAGCTGGCATCCTGACGCAGAGAGGGTCGAAATAAATTGCGCACATCACGAATTGCCAACGCATCGGTGGGACAGGAGATAATGCAGCGGGCACAACCCATGCAGTCCTCGAGGCCGGTGACTTTTCCTGTCATTTTGCCTTGTCGCCAGACCGGGATGCCCATGTCGCAGACTTGTTCACAACGCTGGCAATCGACGCACCGTTGGGTGTCCATCTCTATGCCATAAAAACCGGCATGATTGAGCAGGCCGAAGGTGGCACCATAGGGACAGAGGTAGCGGCAGTAGAAGCGGTTGCCCGTGATCGGAATAATGAAAAAACTGCCGAAGTAGGTGAGCGCAACCACCAGACCGAACATGCCGACCAAGCTCGCGGTCCAGGCATTGGGCGGGAATTGGGTGGCCACCATAACCCCTAGGTACCAAGTAAAGAAGAACCATTTGCTATGGCGCAGGCGCCAGGCCCAATCACTGCGCAGGGAGAAACGGCGGAACGGAAAGCCCACGGTCTCGCGAATGCCCACACAGGGGCAGCCGAAGCCACAAATGATCCGCCGCCCAAAAAGAAAAACCAGCAGCAGGACGAGAAAAAAGGTAAGGGTCCCCGGTGTGTGCAGGGCAGGAAATACCGGCTGACTCCAAACGTAACCGGTATAGGGCTCGAACATCGGCGAGAGCCAGGGGATCAGCCACCAGAAGGCGGTGACCACCGTTACCAGAATGATCAGCCGTTTGCGGGTATAAGGATTCTTTTCCGCACGAATACGCCAAAGGCCAAATACCAGGATAATGGCATATTCGGTAAAGCGGTTGAGCCAGATCGGACTCTCGTACAGATAGAGCCAGGACTCGTTCAGCCAGCCAAGGAAGGCCAGGGTGAAGGCGGCCATTGCGATTGCCATGACCCACCAGCGATAACGACCCGGCAAGGTATCCTGAAGTGTCGCCCCACTGGGTCGGGCGCTGTATGTCAGGAGGGATGCTTGTTGAATGACTGGATTCATGGGTGTGCTTTTGCCGGTTTTACTGACATTCCCCTATTTCTAGAAAACCAGTACTTTATCTGCTGCTAATGTGCGTTCGGCCAGAGCCTGCATGGTGCTGCGCCGGGCTCCCACGGCAATATCTTCATCGGTGATGCCGCGAGCATCCATACAGGTACCGCAAAGCAGTACCTCTCCTTTGCGTATGACGGCGTTGAGCATCAATTCCATATTGTAGAATCCTTGCGGCACCTTCTGTCCGCGTTTTGCACAGGCTACGGCGTCGGCAATCAGAAATACCGTGATCTTCGACGCTTTATGGATCAATGCCTTGGCCAGACGCAGGCCGTTATAGCTGCGTTCTGTCCCATAAGGGGGGTCATTCAAAATAATGAGTACGTCCATGACGATTTCCTGTTGGATTTAAGGTGTTGTGTGACTGACCAAATGCAGTTCCAGGTTCCACAGGGTCATCCCTTTAGCCTGCACATACCCTCTTTTAATCAATAGATCACTTGATTTATTGAAGTCTAAAAAAGTGCTATGTCAACGGGAAATTTTATATATGAACTTTTCAGCCAATTTACACGGGTTACCAAGGCGGTAAGTAAAGGCTATCAGGTTGAATGACTGGAATTACCGTGCTTGATGCCAAATCTAGGGAAAAGAGTGCATTTTTAGTTGCGTAAGGTTTTCCAGAAATCGTAGATAGCCATTGCTGAAACCAGGATGATGACGATGATCAGATCGATATCCGGAACAAAATACGCAACCACTGCCAGGAAGACGATCATTGTCACCAATGCCGTAATTGCCATGATCTTGTCTGTCATCTCTCGTATCTTCCTCAGATCTGTCTGATCAACCAGCGCGCAGTACGTAGCAGGCGTGCATCATCATTACGTCGTCCGATCAGCTGTACACCGACTGGCAGACCTCGTCGGCCGGTCAGCAGTGGCAGAGTGATAGCCGGCACGCCAGTGAGTGACCATAGTACATTGAATGCGGCGCTACCGGTGCTGCTGTGACCAACCGGTGCCTCACCCGGAGCTGCCGGTGTAATGACCGCATCGTAGCGATCAAAAATCTCCTCCAGCCCAGCATAGAGGGTATCCCGCCACGCTATGGCAGCAAGATAGTCAACTGCACTTATTGTCCGGCCCTCTTCGATCGCAGCACAGGTTTCTGCGGCTAATTTGTCAGCACCCCGATCATAGTAGTGACGGAGATTATGGGCCATCTCGGTCAACATGATACGACGCTGGGCCTTTGCCCCTTCATCGAATATTCCCGGCAGCTCAAATGCGTCGCAATGTTCACCAAGCACATCGACAAGTTCAGCGAATCCTTCAGCACAGTCGGGCTCGATATCTGACCATGCGGGTGATTTGATGAATGCAAGCTGTGGCGTCACCGGTGGGTTGGTCAGTGCAGTTTCAAGAAGTCGAGGCTGAGCCATTGGCATGGTGTCTGGATCAGCCAGGTCGTGACCGGCAAGTACATCAGCGAGCAGGGCAGCATCTTCGATAGTGCGACCGAAGGTACCGACTGTGTCGAGTTGCCTTGAGGTACGCAACACACCGCTACGCGGGATCATGCCGAAGCTCGGTTTGAAGCCGACAATGCCGCAAAAAGAGGCGGGCCGGATAACCGAGCCGCCGGTCTGCGTACCCACCGCAAACGGCACCATGCCGCTGGCTACTGCTGCCGCAGAGCCGGACGATGATCCTCCCGGTGTGTGCTCCGGATTATGTGGGTTGCGTGTTTTGGCAGGCGCCAGATAGGCACACTCCGTCGTCACTGTCTTGCCCGGAATAATCGCACCGGCTGCACGTAGACGGGCAACCAGCCAGGCATCCTCGGTCGGTCGTCTTCCGCTATCGAGCGCGTTACCATTCTCGGTTGGCAGATCATGGGTATCGATGATGTCCTTGATCCCCACTGGCAGCCCGTGCAAGGTCCCGAGGGGGCGCCCTGTCTGGCGATACTCATCAAGCATCCTGGCCTGGATCAATGCCAGTTCCTCGTTCACGCTGGTCCAGGCCCGGATTGACGCTTCGCGTGCATTAATTCGCTGCAGACAATTGGTGATTAGCTCGACCGCACTGAGTGCTCCGCTGGAAAGGCGTTCACGCAAAGCCAATGCGGTCAGATCTGCCTGATCGGTCATGTTGCTGCTGATCAGTGGCTCTTTAACGCCCATAGACCTGGTCCGGCAGCCAAAATGCGATCTGTGGAAACTGGTACAGAATGACCATAGCGAACACCACCATCGCCAGGAACGGATAGTTGCCCTTGAAAATCTCGTTTAGCTGTACCTGAGGCGGTGCTATGCCTTTGAGGTAATAGGCCGACATCGCCATTGGCGGGGTCAGGAAAGAGGTCTGCAGATTAAGTGCGACCAGGATGCCGAAGAACAGCGGATCTATGCCGAAATGGGGTAACAACGGCAGAAAGATCGGCACAAAAATGATAATAATTTCAGACCACTCCAGTGGCCAGCCGAGGATGAATATGATCACCTGGGCCAACAGCAGGAAGGTGATCGGTGAGATATCCAGACTGGTAACGAACTCACTGATGATCTGTTCGCCACCGAGATAGGAGAACACCGACGAGAAGGTCCATGAGCCGACGAACAGCCAGCAGACCATCGAGGTAGTGCGTACCGTAAGATAGACGGATTCGCGCAGGCGCTGCCAGGTAAAGGCGCGATAGGCGAAGGTCAGCAGCAAGCCGCCCAGTGCACCTACAGCAGCCGCTTCGGAGGGCGTCGCCAGACCAAACAGGATGGCGCCAAGCACCGCCAGGATCAGAAACGCGAGAGGGAAGAACGAGGTCAGCAACTGCCAGAAAATCTGGCCGGGTGAGATATCTCCGATCTCTTCCTTGGTCGGCTTAGGCGCCAGTTGCGGTTGCAGTGCCGAGCGCACTACGACATAGCTGACGTACAAACCAGCCAATAGTAAGCCAGGGAACAGAGCACCAGCATAGAGCTTTACAATCGAGATACCAGAAGCTGCGGCATAGACAATCAGCATGATCGATGGCGGGATCAGTATACCCAAAGTGCCGCCTGCGCAGATGACACCGGCAGCCAGGCTGGTGTTGTAACGGGCCTTGAGCATTGCCGGGAAGGCAAGCAGCCCCATCAGAGTCACCACGGCGCCGACGATACCAGTTGCTGTAGCGAACAAGGTGCAGGTGATCAGGGCGGCCACAGCCATCGAACCGGGAATGTTCCTGGCAGCGATATTCAGGGTATGGAACAGCCTGGCTACGATATTTGCGCGCTCAACGATATAGCCCATAAACAGGAACAGCGGCACAGCCGTCAGTACATCATTCGCCATGACCGAATAGGTCTGATTGACGAACAGGTCGAAGATCCGATTATTGAACAGGCCATCAATCCATAGCTGGATCTGTGTCAACTGATCCGCGTCTGCTGCAACCGCCTTGTTATAGGCACGCCACATGCGGTCGGCATCGAAATAGGCGTAGTAGCCGAAGCCGATACCCATGGCCATCAGGGTAAAGGCAACCGGGAAACCAAGCAGGATGATGAACAGAAAGATCGCCAGCATGAATAACGCAACAATAGGGTCAGACATGGTTCAACTGCGCTCCTGATCGGAATATTCTTGTTTTAGTCCGCGACCATCTTCGCGGGATGTGCCTGCTGCGAAATCACCCGCTTCCAACTCCTTTTCACGGGCTAGCCGTACCTCTGTCTCCTCGACATCTTCGGCCGCCACAAGCCACTCGCCGGTGCGGATGCAGATGATGCAACGGAACACCTGGGCGATGCCTTGGATAAACAGCAAGATACCAGCGGCGACAATGACAGTCTTGAATTGAAAGATAGGTATACCTGCCGGACTGTTAACACTAACCTCAAGATAGCGCCATGATCGCTCGGCATATTTCCAACCTGAGATGATCAGGGCGATGACACCAGGAAAGAAAAACAGGAAATAGAGCACCAGTTCGACACGTCCCTGGGTACGTGGTTTCCACAGTCGGTAGATGAAATCGCCGCGTACATGCCCCCCCCTCGAAAGGGTGTAGGCGCCCCCCATCATGAACAGTGTGCCATAGGTGATATAGGACAGATCGAATGCCCAGCTGGTTGGTGCGTTGAAACCGTAGCGCACCACAACCTCATAACCAACACCGATGGCCATGACCATGATCAGCCAGGCAAAGGCCTTGCCGAACCAGGCCGATAGGCGGTCAGCGAATCGTATATAGCTGAGCATCGAGTTCCCCTTAAACGCTACTTTGGGCCTCATCGGACGTCACAGGGCACAATCCGCAACGGATAATGCCCTGCGACAGACGGGTAGTGGGCTGTCAGAGCTTCAGCTTACCCGGGAAGTAGTGGTTGTATGCCAGTGCGTAGTCCGGCGCGTTCATCAGCTCATAATAGACAACGCGTTCCACCCAGGCACGCTGGCTGTCGAGGACCTTCTTCATGAACGGATCCTTCTCCAGGTCAGGGATGATCTTATCCCAAGCCTTGAGTTGGGCATCCAGGATATCCTTGGAGGTACGTTCCACGGACACACCGTGCTTATCCTGCAGCGTCTCCAAGTCTTTGGAGTAGTTATCCATCGCACTTGCCGTGTTGGCGGTGCTGGCGGACTCCACGCCATACTCAAGGATGGCCTTCAGATCATCGTCGAGATCATCGAAGAAATCCTTGTTGAATATGAATTCAAAGCTCTCACTTGCCTGATGATAGGAGGAGAGATAGTAGTGCTTGGCTACATCCTGTGCCCCGAACCGGCTGTCAGACGAAGGATTGTTGAACTCGAATGCATCAATGACACCGCGCTCCATTGCCGGGACGATTTCACCACCCGGCAGCTGGGCAACGCTCATGCCCATCTTCTGCATCAAATCAGCCGCCAAACCCACGGTGCGGTATTTGAAGCCGTTCAACTGAGCAGCTTTGCTGACCGGTTTCTTGAACCAGCCGAACGGCTGCGCGAACATCGGAAAGCCAAGGAAGCCGTAGATGTCCATCTTCATAATGTCCTGGGTCAACTCACGGTACAACTCCTTACCGCCCCCCGTATTGAACCAGGCAAGCATGGTGGTCGCACTACCGCCAAACACCGGGCCGGTGCCGAACAGCGAGGCTGCCTTGTGTTTGCCGTACCAGTAAACCGGTACCGTATGCGCCGCATCAATCAGGCCATCATTGACTGCATCCATCACCTGGAATGCCTTGACCACAGCACCAGCCGGCAGCAGGTCAATCTTCAACCGACCGCCCGACATCTGCTCAACACGTTGAGTGTACTGACGGGCAAAATCCATCCAGATATCAGACGAAGGCCAGGATGTCTGCATCTTGACAACCTTGGGTGCCGCCGCCGTGATAACAGTCGGTGCGCCGATGGTACCCGCTGCAACACCCGCAGCAGCAGCCAGGCTGCCCTTCAGAAATTTTCGCCTGCCGATGATTTCATCGGCAGTCCCGTTTTCGACTGAAATACCCTGTTTTTCTTCACTCATTTTCTTTCCTCCGGTTTGTGCTATCGCGACTGCAAATCCGACCTTGCCGTACTCAAGTTACAAGGTCTCAAATGCTTCAGCATCTTATTGATTATTAGGATAACAATAACATAGGCCCTGTGAGTGAGTAAGCACAGCTTACGTAGCATCACCCACCCTCTCCTATCGGATCATTTTGTTATCGATGCGATCCACTTCAGTACTAACCGCTTAACCACTAATAACTTAGGACGACGGAGCACTATGCCTCTTGACTCAAGATAGCAGTATTTGAACATTGTGTGTGAAAGGTGGCGGTATCCGGTTTCTCAAAGTGATTTATCAGGTGATTGTATGGTTAGCCAACCGCTCCAAGGCCATGGCCATCGCCGAGTGATCCAGTTTTGACCAACCCTGCCCGGCACAAGCATTGAAAAGTTCCTGTGCGGTGGCTGTGTTTGGCAGACTAAGGCCGAGAGCCCGCGCTCCGGACAAAGCCAAGTTTAGATCCTTCTGATGTAGTTCAATACGTAAGCCTGGATCGAAAGAACGCTTGATCATACGCTCGCCATGCACTTCAAGGATTCTTGAATTGGCAAACCCACCCATCAGCGCCTCTCTCACCCGCGCTGGATCGACGCCTGCTTTGGAAGCGAAGAGGAGCGCTTCGCTGACGGCTTCAATGGTCAGGGCGACGATAATCTGATTGGCTACCTTGCAGGTCTGTCCAGCACCATTTTCTCCCACCAGAGTGATGTTCGTTCCCATCAATTGGAACAGCGATTCGGCCTTTTCAAATACGGCTTCCGGACCGCCGACCATAATGGTAAGGGAGGCAGCCTTGGCGCCTACTTCCCCACCAGATACAGGGGCATCCAGATAGTCACATCCAAGTTGGTTGATTTTTTCGGCGAAAACCTTGGTTTCTATAGGGGAGATGGAACTCATGTCAATGACCATTTTGCCCGGTGTCAATCCCTCAGAGACCCCTTCCCCGGCAAACAGCACATGACTGACATCAGGTGTGTCGGGCAGCATCGTGATGATGATATCTGCCTGCTGCGCCACCACTTTTGCAGTGGCGCACGAAACAGCGCCCCCATCAAACAGTTCCTGTGGTAATGGGGATCGATGTTTGACCAGATAGAGTTGATGACCGCCTGCCTGCAGGTGACCCGCCATAGGGTTACCCATGACCCCCGCTCCAATGAATCCTATTTTACTCATATCGATCGCCTCTCCCGTAGTAGGCCCGTTTACTGAATGGTACAGCGCAATCCTTGGGTTATCTCGGTAAAATCATGAATTGCGGGATAGTCACCAACCTCCCTTGCCGGTTCCTTGGAATCAGGTTTAAGCATTGCCAACAACCAGTGGATCCCATACTCCCTGGCAGACTTCAACACAGATAAACTGTCATCCACAAACAGCGTGCGCCGTTTATCGAATGGGTGAAGATTCTGCAATCGATACCAGAATTCAGGATCCTCTTTGGGCAGTCCCAATTGGTGTGATGAGATGACCTGATTGAAAAATCCGGCCAAACGGGTTTTTTCCATCTTCAGCGCCAATGTTTTTTGATGGGCATTGGTCACCAATATCCGCTCTTTGCCGGCACACATCAGCTGATCAAGAAAATCAATGACATGGGGGTGTACAGCAATCAGATGTTCAACCTCCTCCTTGAGCAAGGCGATATCGAGTTCAAGTTCTCTGCTCCAATGATCCACGCAGTACCATTCCAAGGTCCCTTCCACACTCTTGTATCTCGCCAACAATTCCTGTGTTGCCTGATCCAATGACATTCCCTTCGCCTCTGCGTAACGGGAAGGTACATGTTTCAGCCAGAAATGGTTATCGAAATGGAGGTCCAACAGGGTTCCATCCATATCCAACATGACACAGTCAATTTCATTCCAGTCGATCATATTTTTTAAGGTATTTCCTATGCGGTGAGTCTTGTAACTGATGTTATTCGGGCATCCATTTTTTGCTCATTGCCTTAGAGGACTCACTGTTTCTTTACCCACAAATGGTACCATCAAGTGAATTGGCTGGCCTAAAGGCAGACTTGAGCCATCTGGAAACAACCGCATTTATCACCCCGGTATACACCGGAATGAGGGCATTATGAATCGATGCGCGTTTCTAAATGAAGACACACTGACACTTGAAATTAACTTTCTCCAACATGGCAATCATGGCAAAAACACCAAATATTCTCTCACAACAACTCATCGCAGAAACACGCCTGTTCCGGGTAGAGCAACTCGAATTGGAATTCGATAACGGTCAACAACGCATCTATGAACGGTTGTTGGGTGGTGATAGGGGATCGGTTCTGGTAGTGCCTATGCTCGACGACGATACGGTATTGTTGATCCGTGAATACTCTGCTGGTAGTCATGACTATCAACTCGGCCTGCCCAAAGGTCGCATGGAAGCTGGAGAAGAGCCATTGCAGGCCGCCAACCGGGAAATGTGTGAAGAGGTTGGATATGCTGCCAGAGACCTCTCCCTGTTAAAGACCTTCACCATTGCACCCGCCTACATACGGCACCACACCTATGTTATTCTCGCGCGGGATCTCTATCCCAATCAGTTAGTTGGGGATGAGCCCGAACCGATCGAAGTAGTGCCCTGGAAACTCTCGGATTGGGATAACTTGATTAATCAACCGGACTTAACAGAGGCGCGTTCTATTGCAGCCCTCTATATGACAAGGAATTTTTTAAAAAAATGAGCTTACCTGTTTCCCTTGATACACTCCTGCAATTGGCTCACCAGGCAGGCGATGCCATTTTGCAGATCTATGACACTGAATTTGAAGTTGAGCAAAAACAGGATAATTCGCCCCTCACTGCTGCAGACTTGGCAGCCCACAGGCTCATCGTTTCGACCCTTGAGGAACTCACACCGGAGATCCCGGTACTCTCAGAAGAGTCGTCGAAAATCCCCTTCTCTACACGTCAGCAGTGGCAGCGCTATTGGCTGATCGATCCATTGGACGGCACCCGGGAATTTGTCAAACGCAACGGTGAATTTACCGTCAATATTGCCTTGATCGAGAATCAACAGCCTAGCTTCGGGGTGGTCTATGCACCCATACTTAAAACAACATACTATGGGATTCCAGGTGATGGTGCCTGGAAACAGGAAGGTGAGAATCCCAGCCAGGCCATCGGAGTTGCAGCCAAACGTCGGCAACCGACTCTGGTGGCCGGCAGTCGTTCCCATGCAGGTGACTCATTGCTACGGTTTTTGCAAAAGCTAGGGGATCATGAACTGCTCAGCATGGGCAGTTCTTTGAAGCTCTGCCTGGTTGCTGAGGGCAAAGCCGATATCTATCCACGTCTAGGCCTCACTTCAGAATGGGATACTGCCGCTGCTCAGGCAGTTATTGAAGCGGCGGGAGGTCGTGTCACCACCCTTGATCTACAACCCCTCAGATACAATACCAAGGATTCTCTACTTAATCCGCACTTTCTTGCATTCGGCGATCACGCCGAGAAATGGTCGGATTATTTGTAAACCCTTGATGAATTGATCGGTTCTTTAGCCGCCAATAGATACAAATCACCGAAAAGCCCGTCAACGAATCTACGAGCATGTAGTTTTTTTATTATGCGGTCTGCAAATGGACCTGTTCTACTCTCAAGAGCAGGTCCATTTGCAGCGTATGCCTGATTACTGATCGATATCCTTGACTGGAAAGACCTTGGCAAATGCACTCAGTTCATCCAGTGAAGCATTGCTACTCGAAAGATTGAGCATGCCTGGTGTCATCTTAAGGCCAATCATTATCTCGTTTCGTGATCCCTGCTCCATCACCATTCCGGTATAGCGTCCGAGGCGGATTTTTTTACCCCCTCCTCCTGCCAAACCCATTTGGCTGAACATGGCTGCCATACCACCGCCACCACTGGTATAGCTGACTTTGATGGTTTTTCCATCCTTACCGTACTGGGTCTCTATATTTGAGAATCCCATAGCTTTTTGCTGTTTTATTTCACCACGCTTCCAACCAGCCACTTCTTTCGCAAATTTTTCACTCTTCTGTGCCTGCAGCATCTGCTCAAGAGAGTCCAGACACCATTTGGCCTCCTCGACTGCACCGGCGATATCATCTGCTTTATAGAGTGCTGCTGCCTGTTTACAGTATGTCTCTGGATCCCCTTCAGCAACTGCTGGCAGTGAAAAAGCCAGGAGTGTTAATAGGATCATGCCAAGCTGGCTCTTTTTCATCAATTTCTCCCCAATGAACGATCTATGCAATATGACGTCTGATATCCTACCGATGTAAATGACATCTAAATCAACCATAAACAATACAACCACTATTTGCTATTACGTATTTTGCTTTTCTAGCAAGTTAGTGTAGTGTCCTGTTTAATAAAAAACCTATATTTCAGTCTAAACTCCCACCCAAAAAGTAGGCTTGCCTGACCGACTGAGAGATAGGACAAGATAACTGAAGCTCCGGGCTCCAACCTATAACAATGGTGGGCCATGTTGATGACCAAGCTACTGCCAAAAGGCCTAATCGCCTTATCCACACTTCTGTTGGTGGTTATAAACCAGCAGGCCTCAGCTATAGAATCTGAAGATGATGTCTTCGCCTTCGATGATTTCCCTCTCGAAGAGCTGATCCAATACCCCGAATGGTTCAAAAAGAGCTTTCTGGAACTTCCCGCCGACCTGGAAGAAGCACTGGACAAGAACAAAAGCGGTATCATCCTCTACTTCGGCCAGAAACGTTGTGCCTACTGTAAAATGCTGCTCGATGTAAACTTCGGGCTCAGTGACATAGCCACCTATACGCGCAGTCACTTCGACATCATCCCCATCGATATCTGGAGTACTGAGGAGGTCACCACCATGGAGGGTGAGGTAATCACTCAGCGCGAATATTCATTGCGTGAAAAGACCAACTTCACGCCATCACTCATTTTCTTTAATGAACAGGGTAAGGAGGCGTTACGGCTGCGTGGCTATTATCCCCCCTATCAATTTCGAGCCGCCCTCGAGTACGTGGCCGACAAACACTATAAAAACGAGTCATTTCCCGACTTTCTGGCGCGCGGTGACGCTGTGACAACGTTTGAACCAGGCGACATGAACGAAGAAGATTTTTTCATCTCACCACCACACAATCTGGACCGGAGCCGTTTCCCCGGACAACGGCCGATGGTCGTCTATTTCGAACAGGGCAACTGCCACGCCTGTGATGTACTGCACGGTCAACCTTTGCGTGACCCTGCTATCAATAAACTGCTACGCGGTTTCGACAATGTACAACTCGATATCCGTGATGAGACACCTGTTATCACGCCCCGCGGTGAAAGAACCAATGCTCAACAATGGGCCAAGGACCTGGGACTCTTCTATACTCCCTCGTTGGTTTTTTTCGATGAGCAGGGCAATGAGGTCATCCGCGTTGATTCTGTGGTGCGTTTCTACCGACTGCGCAAGGTGATCAATTTCATCACCAGTCGTGGTTATATAACTGAACCAAACTATCAGCGCTGGCGGGTAAATAGTGGATTCTGATTTTTTTCGCCGTATTCAACTTAAGAACTTTTTCTATGTGCCGATAGGCAGGACTAGGTAGCATTCGCACATTTAAACCTAGAAACAGCAGTTGAGCGCTTTGAGTAACTGGCAAGTGATGGGTTTAACTGAGGTTATGAACAATCATGAAACTTACCCATTGGGTGAGCATCGCTACGACCACCAGGGCACGCACCCTGGCGGCCGTTCAACTGACGTTTCTAGGTTAAATGGATCTGAAAGAAGAAAATCGTATCTTGCGTCAACGTCTGAGTGAGTTAACGCAAAAGGCGCAGGACAACCAGGAGACGCTGGGGCAGTTTCATGCCCGTGAGTTGGATCTACTGAGCGCTGAATCATTACCTGAACTCTTGGGCGGCATGACCGATGGCCTGAAATCATCCTTTGAGATCAGGAGTATCCTGCTTCTTTTGTGCGATCCTGATCATGAGATTCGTCACTTATTACATAACAGTGGCGTCAATCAGGATGCATTCCCATTTCTCCGGTTTGTCGATGACATGGAGGCGATTAACCCCCGCTTCAGTCGTCTGAGGAGCCCATGGCTCGGTCCTTTTCTTGCACCTGAGTACAACAATCTGTTTTGCGATCAACAGCCTCTAGAAAGCATTGCCGTGCTACCCCTGATCTGTCGTAACCGGCTGGTGGGTAGTATCAATCTGGGAAGTGACAAGAGCAGCCGCTTTACACGTCAGCATGCCACTGACTTTCTTGCCCGCCTCGCCACCATCAGCGGGGTGTGTCTGGAGAACACAATAAACCGGGAACGTCTACTGATCAGCGGTCTTACTGATCCGTTAACCGGACTGCACAATCGTCGCTACCTGGATCGACGTCTTGATGAAGAGATAGCCCGTGCCGGCCGCTACCGGCAACCTTTGAGCTGCCTGTTTATTGATGCTGACCATTTTAAAAAGATCAATGACAACTATGGTCATCAAGCCGGTGACAGTGCGTTGCGGGAGTTGGCAAACCGGATTCGTTCCCAGCTACGCGCCAGTGATATCGCAACCCGTTTTGGTGGTGAGGAGTTTGCTCTGCTGTTGCCTCAGACCAGTCTGAATGAAGCATTACTATTGGCAGAACGTATACGACTGGAGGTCAACTCTCACCCAATTCTTCTGGAAGAGGGTTCGAAATTGCAGCTAAGTGTCTCCATCGGGGTCAGTGAAACACTACCGTTGCTCGGTAAATCTCATTATAAAGAGATGGGAGAGCTTCTCCTGGAAAATGCAGATCAGGCCCTCTATACGGCCAAGGCGAACGGTAGAAACTGTATAGAATTCCAGGTTGCCCATAACGAAGGAAGCAGTGGCATCAAGTCAGACTACCGTCCCATCCCATAATGTAATCCTGAGATCGCTGTTACTGAGCGATCTTTTAAAGCCAGTACAGCTACCTATACGATTGGCACTTAATCCTCAACCTGCTTATGGGTTCCATCACAATAAGGGGGGGTTTTAGTCTGTTTACAACGACAGAGCCAGGCTTCACCGCTCTTCTCCGCCTTAAACCCCTGGGGTTCGATCCCTGTTCCCCGATGAGAACCATCACAGAACGGCTGGTTGGCCGATCGTCCACAGGCGCACCAGAAATACTCTTTTCCAGCAACAAGATCGACACCGATGGGTTGTTTGGCCGCCACCACAGGTTTATCCATATTATTCTCCTCACTAAAGACAATTCAGTTTCAATTTTTACCTAAATCTATGGATTAGGTTTTCTTAGCATGCATTGGTAACACATAAAGCGACTAAAAAAAACTTGGCAACATCCTCGATTATTATCTGCTAATCTTTCGATTCCAAAAGATTAAACAATTGTTTGCCCGGAAACATCGAATAAATACAACGCAATGGCCACACAGAAACCAAAAGAATATAGATAAATCAATCTATTACCTTTGCAATCATTGCGTTATCCTGCGACCTTTACAGAATAAATATCTGTTTCCGGGTGGACATCAAACTAGGCTCTAATGACTGAAAATTCAGACTGGATAGATTACGACAAACACCATGTTTGGCATCCCTACAGCGCCATCGGTGCTGACTTGCCCGTTTACCCAGTCGTCTCTGCCAACGGAGTGAGGTTAAAGCTCGCCGACGGCCGCGAACTGATCGATGGTATGTCTTCCTGGTGGTGCGCCATCCATGGCTATAACCATCCTGAAATGACCCGTGCCATACAGCATCAGTTGGAAACCATGGCCCACGTTATGTTTGGCGGCCTCACCCACCAACCCGCTGCCGAACTGGCAAAAAAACTTATCGAAATCACGCCTGCACCTTTGCAGTCGGTCTTTTTTGCCGATTCCGGCTCAGTTGCCGTGGAAGTTGCCATGAAAATGGCCATCCAGTACTGGCACGATAAACATCAGCCAGACAAGCAACGTTTTCTGACCATTCGCAAGGGCTATCACGGTGATACTTTTGGTGCCATGTCCCTGTGTGATCCGGACACCGGTATGCATCATCTGTTCTCGGGTATTCTCCAGCAACAGCTGTTTGTCGAAGCACCCAGTTGCTATTTTGGCCACCCCTGCAAAGGTGATGGCGCTAAAGCGCTCAGAAAAAAACTCAAGAAACACCATCAGCATATCGCAGCAGTCGTTCTTGAACCCATCGTCCAGGGAACAGGGGGTATGCGCTTCTACTCGGCTGAGTATCTTAAGGAGGTCCGCAGACTTTGCGACCAATATGGCGTGCTGCTGATTCTAGATGAAATCGCTACTGGCTTTGGACGCACCGGCAAACTATTTGCCTGCGAGCACGCAGATGTAACTGCAGACATCATGTGTGTCGGTAAATCGCTCACCGGTGGCACCATGAGTCTCGCAGCAACATTGACCACTGAAGAGATCAGCAACACCATCAGCCAGGGTAATCCAGGGCTCTTCATGCACGGCCCCACATTCATGGCTAATCCACTGGCATGCAGTGCTGCATTAGCAAGCCTGCAACTGCTTCTCAACTCCCCATGGCAGGAACGGATCAAAACCATTGAAAAAAGCCTGCAACAAGGACTCGCACCTTGCCGGGAGTTACCTCAGGTGGAGGAGGTCCGGGTACTGGGAGCCATTGGTGTGGTGGAGATGAAAAAACCTGTGGATATGAGGCAGATCCAACCCGATTTTGTCGATGCTGGTGTGTGGGTACGACCTTTCGGCAAACTGGTCTATCTGATGCCCCCGTTCATCATTGGCGAAGAGGATCTTAATACCTTGACTTCAGCCGTGGTCCGGGTTGTGGAGAAATGTCCGATCTAACGAGCTTTGAGCGCTTGGTTTTGAGTTTTTAGTTGGGGTGAGACAACTACTTTATCTATTTTCTGCTGAAATTTGATGCGGGACTGCATCTTTGGCGTGAGATAGACATCGCCATTCTCATCCACCAGCATGACTTCAGATACGCCTAGCTGAACAGCAATATCCTGCCACCGTTTCGGACCCGCTACGCTCAAGGCCGTTGCCGCTGCATCGGCCAGACCGCCCTCCTGGCTAATCACCGTTGCGGAAGCAACATGCTCCACCGGGTAGCCACTGCGTGGATCTAAAATATGGGCGTAACGAATACCCTGGTATTCCCGATAGCGCTCATAGTTACCTGAAGTAAGCACGCACTCACCGTCAGAGACTTCAACCGAGGCAATAACACCCTCACCCAAGGGATGCCGGATACCGATTTTCCATGGACGATCACCATGTTGACCGGAAGCGCATAGATCACCTCCCGCATTGACAATGGCATGACCGATACCGAAACGCTTCAACTGTTCTATTGCCAGGTTCAAGGCATAACCTTTAGCGAAAGCGCCCAGGTCGATTGACACAGTCGCGTTAACAGAAGAGACCCAATCCCCCTTAAAGTGCAGATCATCCATTGAGGGGGCGCCCTCCAGAAGTGACTTGATTATCGTCGGATCGGGTGGGGGCCCGCCGGGTGGTTCATCACTGTGAAAGCCCCATAATCCGATCAGCTGACCTATGGCAGGATTGAATAGCTGATCACTCTTGTCAGAATAATGTTTGGCTTGGCGCAGCAATCCGGCAAGATCCGGTGAGACCTCTAAAGGACGTCCATCCGCAATGGCCCGGTTGAGCCTGACAAGCTCGCCATCCCCCTTCCAGGCATGCCATTCACGATGCATCTCCTGAAAGGTCAGGTCGAGGCTGCGAACAGCACTGTCAAACTCTGTCGGGTTATCTGTGTAGGCCTTGATATCGAGCAGGGTGCCAAAAACCAACAGGGTCTGTTGATGATCGCTGGGGTTACGATCACACCCACTCAGGGTCATCAATACAATGAGAAAAAGTAGCTTAGGATAATTTCCTCGCACTGCGGACACTCAACTGAAGCTGTAGAAGTGGAGCAATACTATACCTGCTCAGGCTATTTTATGCGCACCCACCCAAGGCTCACAAAATTTCCGGAAAATACATCAGCGCAGTAGGGTGCAGCCCGCCGCACCAAACAGCGTAAAATGATCCTCGGTACAGCAGACCACACCCCACCTACTTACCAGACATGAATCTGTCCAGACTTACAGGTCTGGACGACAGGTCATGGGATACACAGCAGAATCATCTCAACACCAATAAGATCTCAAAGGCATTCAGATGGACAAATTCTGGCTATTCATTGCAAACAGCGTGGGTATCGTTGTTTTGCTGCTGATCATGTTATGGGTTTCGGCCACGCTTTCCGGTAGATGATATATTCCACAAGAGATCAAATAAAAATGGATACTCCATGGAAGCTACGGTTGACCTCTATTCCACCATTTTGTTGCTGGGTGCGGCTCATGGCCTCTTTCTAGCCTTAGCGCTAATCAACGCCAAGGGCGGCAATCCAACCAGCCATCGTTTGCTTGCACTGCTGACACTGCTCTTTTCGATCGATCTGGGACTGGAGTTTTTAGAGCAGTCTCATCATATAACCGCCTATTTACGGCTTGTAATTATCGATATCAATATCGATTTCCTGTTTGGTCCGCTCACTTACCTCTATGTCTGTTCGCTTACTACCAGGGAAGGATTCAGGTTCGGTGCTAAGCAGTGGCTCCATTTTCTGCCATTTGCGGTTGGCTTTTTACTGCTTTTCCCACTCTTTAAACTTGATAGTAATCAGCTTCTCAACCTCTTCTTTCAGGAGGGCGGTGATCCACGTCAGGAATTGTTGTGGGCAGAGGCCGCTACTATTTCTGTAGGCTTACTCTCCATCATCCAAATGGCAATCTATCTAGTCGTCTCGATACGTAGGTTATTCCGTCATCAACGCCTCATTCAAGACCATTTCTCCTCGTTGGAACGTATCAGCCTCACCTGGCTTCGCAACCTGCTGATCGCCCTGGTAGTGCTCTATCTCCTCTATATAGCGGACCTGTTCCTAACCGACCTGTTCGCCTTTTCAGAACAGCTCATCAGTTACCACTATCTGATGATAGTGGTCGTTATCTATAGCATGGGTTACTTGGGTTTACGTCAACCGGCAATCTTTTCCTATCGCCCAAATGAAGCCCCCGATAAAACAGAACCTGTTGAACCTACATCCCATGAAACAATGGAAAACCCAGATACTGTTCAAACAAAAAAGTATCAGCGATCCGCCCTCGACAATGAGACGAGCATACTCCTCTACAAAGAGCTTCAGGCACATATGGACAGGGAGAAATCCCATCTCGACAGCAAACTGACCCTTGCCCAACTAGCAGAGCAATTGGCTATCTCATCCAACTATCTGTCCCAGGTCATTAATGAACAGGCCGGTCAAAACTTCTTCGATTTCATCAATAGCTATCGCATCAACGAAGCGAAGCAATCCCTGATTAACCCATCCCAGGGTGACACCAATATCCTATCCATCGCCTTGAATGCAGGATTCAATTCCAAATCCGCTTTTTATACAGCATTCAAACGGCAAACAGGGCAAACACCCAGTCAGTTCCGCAAATCCAGTTCTTCACAAAGCAGCATCTCTTAACTTATTGATTTCAATTGTTAATAAAAACGTCCAACCTTACACGGAAGGACGATTTCAATCGCCATTGCAGTCAATATTCTCCTCAACAGCGCAGGCTGTTCCCAATACAGTTCAATGAACTCCACAGGAGAATAGAAGATGATGCAAAGTAAACGATTTTGGTCAGCGGCCCTAGGACAACCCCTGGTTGCCGCCACTCTCGCCATTTCCTTATTAACCGGATGTAATGCTACAAACACAACAAAAGCCACTCCCAATGAACAATTTCAGGCCGCATTGGATGATGCCGTGGAGCGGGGATTGCCCGCTGTTTCGGTCAGAATTTTAGGGCGAAATATCGACTACTCCGGTGTTGCCGGCTCATCCGATCTTGAATCAGGTGAGCCGGTCACCTTGAACAATCGGTTCTATGTCGCCAGCATAGGTAAGACATTTCTTGCTGCCACACTGGTGCAGATGGCTGCTGATGGGCTGTTGGATTTAGATGATCCGATCAAAGTTTGGCTGCCCGACTCGATCACCAGCCGTATTCCGTCGAGCAACCAAATGAGTGTCCGGATGTTGCTCAACCATACCACCGGCCTGTATGACTTTCAGAATGATGGTGACGAATGGGATAATGTATTTCTCAATTCGGGGCCAGAGCGTCAGTGGAAACAGGCAGATGTACTCCCCTTTTTCCTCGATAAACCCCTCCACTTCAAACCCGGTACTGACTATAGCTATTCGAACACCAACTATGTTCTTGCTGCGATGATTGTTGAGGTGGTTACAGGAGACAACGTCCAGGCCGCTATTCGCAATCGGGTGATCGAACCGCTTGGACTGACACATACTTTACATGGTGATGAAGCGATAGGAATACCTGGATTGGTGCACGGCTACTACAACGATGATGGGGAGAAATTCGATGTCTACCCCTGGTACAACCATTATGGCCTGGCTGACGCCGGTATACAGACAAATGCTGAGGATCTTGCAAACTTTCTGCTCGGTCTATTAAAAAGCGATCTGGTTGTGACCGATCAAATGAGAGAGGAGATGCTGCAAGCTTCAAAGCTCGGTAATCCTTCCTCGACTTATGGTCTCGGTATTAATATCAACCCCATTCCACAAAACAGTGATGTGATCTACACCCATAGCGGCAAGGATCCAGGTTACCAGGCTAACATGCTCTATGTGGAAGGCAAGGATACGGTGATCGTGTTATGTGCAAGTGGTAGCTTCGGAGACTACGATGTACTTTATCAGGAATTGTTGATGGCGATATTTACGTTACTCGAAGATTTGCAGAATGATTAGGCGATCTGAATTGTGTCGTATTGTCTGAAACGTGAATGATGTCACCTTCATCAAATAGTTATCCAGTAGGGCTGAATTGCGTTACGCCTCTACCTGAATCCTCTTCCCTTGTTGGGAGGAGGATCAGATAAAGAGCCTGGCCATACAGCCACACTTCCGCAAGTTGTTAATAAAAAAAGCAGTCGCCATCAATGTGTTTAAAAAATCAAATATCGTTTGGAGAAGCACCAAGTTAGGGTTAGGCACAGTAGTACTGAACAGGGGCTGGCATGGTGCGGCAGACCACACCCAACGTCTTCAATTTGCGATGTGCTAGTCCTCAGAGATAGTATTATAAGTCGCAAGCATGGCTGATGCTTCATCTGCGGACACCGGTTCACTAAAGAAGGTACCCTGGATTTCATCACAGTCAAGATTGGCCAGCACCATTTTCTGACTTTCAGTCTCAACACCCTCAGCCGTTACCTTCAAACGCAAGCTCTTTGCCAGCGAAATGATGCCGTTAATGATCGTTTGGTCATGCTCACTAGGCAGTGTATCCTCAATAAATGAGTGATCAATCTTTATACTGTCAATAGGAAGCTTTCTAAGGTAGCTGAGAGAGGAGAACCCTTTACCAAAATCATCCAGTGTAAAGTGTATCCCTGCCTCACTCATCTGCTGCATGACGGGTTGAGTCCGTTCAAAGTTTTCCACCAATGCGCTTTCTGTAATCTCTAGCTCAATAAAAGAGGGATCGATATCTATTTTTTTACAGCTATCAAGCACCTTCTCCGTCAGGCTCTTCTTGCGAAACTGCACTGCAGATAGATTGACAGCGACACGTAGCTCTTTGTAACCCTGATCGTGCCACTTTTTTAAATCCTGGCACGCCTGCCTCAATACCCAAATACCCAACTTGTGAATTAACCCAGTGTGCTCAGCTACTGGAATAAATTCTACCGGCGGAATCAAACCAACCTTCGCATGAGGCCAGCGAGCCAGTGCCTCCATACAGATTATACGTCCGCTCTTTACGTCTACTTTTGGCTGGTAGACCAGTTCAAAATTAGAACGCACTATTGCCTTATGCAGCTGACTTTCAAGCCATACTTTACGATAGGCATCACGATTGATCTCATTTGAGAAGAAGTGAATGTTATTGCCGCCCTGTAGCCGTTTGGCAGCATAACGGGCTGAGCTGGCCTTTTGCAATAACCCTGCCGGCACTTCATCGTCGTGAGGATAGAGGGCTATACCAACACTGAACGACACGAACAGTTCCTGATCGTTGATTTCAATGGGTAACTTTAGATTGTTCAATATTCTCCGCACTGCCCATGTAACTGACTCAATGTCTTGTACGTCAGTCAATATCAGCGCGAACTCATCATTATTGACTCGAGAAATTGTGGAAGACTCTTTATCATCCTGTTCATCGATAACCGCAACGGTGTCTGTAATTCTCAACGAATCCACCAATCGACCTGAAATTATCTTGAGAATTTGATCGCCAATAGTGAAACCAAATGCTTCGTTGATACTACTAAAGTCGTCAATGTCAATTGAAACCAGCGCTGCCGATTTATGATACCGTTTACATCGGGCAAGGACCTGTAGAATACGATCGCTGAATATGAATTTATTAGGCAGTCCGGTCAGCTCATCTTTTCCTTCACGACGTTTGATCTCTTCACGACTGTATTCCAGTTCGGATTCCAGGTTCCTTACTGCATCCTCCAGTCGATGAATCTCACTCTTAAGTACTTTACCTGCATCCTCATCCTCCGGTTCTAATTCAACCTTTTTGTTTTCACTGTTCTCTCTTGCTATTGCTCGCTCCTGCTCAGTCAACTCGGCGTCCCAGGTGATCACACGATTTCGACCCTGCTCCTTAGCCAGATAGAGCGCTTCATCTGCATTATTAATAAGGAGCATCGGGTCATCAATATCTTCCGTAAACTCCGCCATACCGAAGCTTGCAGTTACTGTCCTTTTATCAGTAAACAGATCATGGCCTTTCTGTTGAATCTCCATACGTAACCGTTCAGCAACGACCATGGCTTGTTCCTGGTCTGCATGAGGCATCACCAGTGAAAACTCTTCACCTCCATAACGACAAACCACATCTTCCGGCCTGGAGTTAACAATCAGGGTTTCAGCAACAAACTTAATGACCTTGTCACCATTTGAGTGGCCATACTGGTCATTAATCGCTTTAAAATGATCGATATCGATCATCATAAAGACCAAACCACCTCCTTCCTTTCTTGTCGATTCAAATATAGTATCGTATTTTTGAAAGAAAGCACGACGATTGAAACAACCAGTCAAAGGATCCCGAGTAGCAAGCAACTCAAGTTCAACCGTTTTATCGCGTAGGGCCTTCTCTGAACTACGCAATTTTTCGAGTGTTGATTGTAGTTCCCTATGTTTTTTCTCCAAGTCCGTCATATCATCAAACGTCGCCAATACACCACGTGGATGACCCTTGCCATCAAAGATGGGCGCTGTATTGACTGAAAATGTTCGTTCAATCTTGTTCTTCAACTCCAAGCGCATAGGAATGCCGGTTTTCCGTTCCATGTTTTGCATACTGCTATGCCAGGGATAGACATCGGCCTTGAGACCCCCCTCCCTTTTCTTCCATGCCAATTCATCTGCACGTAAACCAATCAATGCATCTGCATCAATATCGATCTTTTCAGTGAATGAATCATTTGCCAGAATAATCTGGTCCTTCTCGTCCATGATAATCAGTCCCTCTGAAAGGGCATTGAAGGCGGAACGTACACGTTCTGGAATGACCGCTTTCGGATCAAGCTCCCGCAGTGTCCGCTTGATGAATATCAAGTAAAGGATAAATCCCATGAAAGCGACAAACAATAACAGACTGCCAAGCTTGCCAAACGACAAACCGCCGTCTTTATTGAGTGGCTTGAATGCAATTTCCAGTGTTCCCCACCGATTGTTGTTGGCCATGATCGGTACACGCACATGTGTGGATGTGGATTTATCCAGCGGGACATCAACCCAATGCTCCTCATGATCACCGGCAACCAATGAAGATCCTCTGTCATTATGTAACGCTGCAGAAAATACATCGTCATTTCTAGCAACAACTGTCTCAAGTGTCGTACGGACTATCTCCAGATCATTGTTGGTTGCCGCTGATGAAACCTGTACGGCCAGAGATTCACAAAATTTCTTTCTTGCATCGAGTGCTGTCTTATTTTCATCAGGTACGAACCCAATCAAACGTCCAACCAGGAGAATGCTTAAAGTCAGCATTACTAACCCTATGGATATCTTTATTGTTGGGCTAAGACGCAACATCTTTATCTCTGCCTGAATGGAGTTTGTTTTTTCAGTTTGTTCTTCCGGTCAAACAACTTGGCCAGACGTTTTTCATCCGGATCATCATCTGGGATATCATCCTGATCATCATCACGTCGCTTGGCATGCGCAGACAGCACAGGCAATGGATCGATTTGACGCCATAGTGGTGAAAAAGAGAGAAAACTGGCTGAAAGCACACCGGCACGCAACAGCCAAGCCACATATCCTGCTGAAAGTGCCAAGGTGCTAAAGGTTGCTGACTGAAAAATCAATCCATCATCTGATGCCTGTTGACCTTGATGATCGGACATCTCCTGATTCATTGAGTCAAGTAGATTCCATATTGATGCAGGCACTTCGATCAACTCGCTGCTCACAGTATTGAAAATAGGCAGTTCATTGGGTGCAACTGGGACCGGTGTAAGCCGGGCCTGATGATAATCAAACTGGGATTTATTATTACTTTCACTACCGAACAATGCTGTTGAAAACCGCTCGATAACATTACGTTCTGTCTCGATGATTGCTCTGACCTGAATTTCCCGTTCAGGTTGCAGATCCTCTTCAATCTTCTCCACACTCTCAAAGGTTGCATCAACTGCAGTCGCAGCAATCTCCTGCTGTTCCGGATTGCTCACATCACTGACTGGGGGATCATGTGGTTCCGTCGGTCCAAGATCGAATATTATCTCATCCAAATGGGGCGCTTCAGGTTCCGGTATCTCATCAACCACTCTGGTTATAGCAACGCTGAAGGATTTCAGGGAATAAGAGCCATCATCACTGGTTGCTCGTACGGTGATATCAAATTGTGAGAGATCTTGTGGCTTCGTGATTGACGTCAGGGTTACAACACCTGATGACGGATCTATAGCAAAAAGCCCGTTTGCATCCTCATCCAACGTATAGGTAACCCTATTATTGGATACATCGAGGTCTTCAGCATAAGCAACTATACCGACAGCGTTATCGATTTCTGTCGAAAGACTGATAATATCTGGATCATCTTCCAAATCCATTAACAGGCCCACATCGAATTCATCGATATCTGTGACCTCGATAGTGAATGACTGGCGGACCGTTCCACCCTTACCATCTGACACCAAGACCTCAACCTGATAGATATTATCCTGATCAGAATCCAGTGGATTCTCCGCATCGGGTGTGTTGACAAATATCAACTCACCACTCTCAGAATCGATATTAAACAATCCGAGATCGGTACCTGTATCAATTGCAAATGAAATTGAATCATTATCAGGATCAACCGCTGTCACTCTCGTCACTACAGCGGAATTTTCCTCAATTGTGAGCATGACATTGCCATCTCCACTGTGACTGGTAATGACAGGATCATCGTTAACTGCAGCAATATTTATCGCTACAGTGTAAGTGTTATTGCCTCCGTTACCATCACTGATGCTGTAGGTAAAGCTGTCGGCACCATAGTAGTCGGCATCAGGTGCATAACTGAAACTACCGTCACCGTTTACCAACACACTACCGTGAGCTGAATTACTTTCAAGCTGATAGGTAACATCATCTCCATCGCCATCACTCGCAATGGGTAAAATACCCGTGTAGACCGTATCTTCTACAACGTTGATGCTGACATCTGACGCCACAGGGGGATGATTGTTTGCGGTCACATTTATAAGCACCGTAGCATCGGAGCTCTGACCGTCATTATCTGTCACACGGTAGGTAAACGAGTCTGTAAAGTTTTCAGTCCCGTTATGGGTATAACTAAAGGTGCCGTCTGCATTCAGACTAAACGCAGCAGACTGGGTTGGGCCTGTGACCAGACTCACTGTCACCGGTGTATCACCTAACCCAGTGTCGTTGTTGAGTACGGTACTCGATCCACCATTCAATGTGGTGATGGTGGCTCCTTCAGCTACCGTGATCGTATCCGCTACTGCAATCGGTGTCGCATCACTGACGGGCGTGACATTGATCGTGACCGTGGCATCACTGGTCTGACCGTCGTTCGCTGAGCGCCAAGGAAGGCTGAAAGCCGAGGCGGTTAGTCCCCGGTAGGCGTGAGGCGAGACTGTAGACCCGTCGTGCCTTGCGCCAGAGGGGATGCAAAGCGAGCATCCGAACACGGCGTCCAGTCATTTGGGAACTGACGGCGGAGTGGTCACGAGCTTGCGATGTGATCACGTAGTGTCAGTGACCAGGACCGTCCGGGGCACTAATAGGTTGTCAAAGATCGAGTGTCTTTTAGGCCTGGGACGCCTAAAAGACATCACGAGATCGAAGACTCACTTGGTCGGTCACACGGTATGTGAAAGAATCGGTAAAGTTCTCAGTCCCGTTATGGGTATAACTAAAGGTGCCGTCTGCATTCAGAGTAAACGCGGCTGACTGGGTCGGGCCTGTGACCAGACTCACTGTCACCGGTGTATCACCTAACCCAGTGTCGTTGTTGAGTACGGTACTCGATCCACCATTCAATGTGGTGATGGTGGCCCCTTCGGCTACCGTGATCGTATCCGCTACCGCAACCGGTGTGGCATCACTGACGGGCGTGACATTAATCGTGACTGTGGCATCACTGGTCTGGCCGTCGTTATCGGTCATACGGTAGGTAAATGAGTCAGTAAAATTCTCTGACCCGTTATGGGTATAAATGAACGTACCATCCGCATTCAAGGTGAAGGCTGATGATTGAGTGGGACCTGTGACCAGGCTTACAGTAACCGGTGTATCACCCAGGCCGGTATCGTTGCTCAGCACATCCGTAGCACCACCGACCAGGCTGGTCGCTGTACCACCTTCGGCAACACTGATCGTATCCGCTACCGCAACCGGTGTGGCATCACTGACGGGCGTGACATTGATTGTGACCGTGGCATCACTGGTCTGACCGTCGTTGTCAGTGACACGGTAGGTAAAACTGTCGTTGAAATTCTCTGACCCGTTATGGGTATAACTGAACGTACCATCCGCATTCAGACTAAATGCAGCGGACTGGATTGGGCCGGTCACCAGACTGACAGTGACCGGTGTGTCACCTAACCCAGTGTCGTTGTTGAGTACGGTACTCGATCCACCATTCAATGTGGTGATGGTGGCCCCTTCGGCTACCGTGATCGTATCCGCTACTGCAATCGGTGTCGCATCACTGACGGGCGTGACATTGATCGTGACCGTGGCATCACTGGTCTGACCGTCGTTGTCAGTGACACGGTAGGTAAAACTGTCGTTGAAATTCTCTGTCCCGTTATGGGTATAACTAAAGGTACCATCCGCATTCAGGCTAAACGCAGCGGACTGGATTGGGCCGGTCACCAGACTGACAGTGACCGGTGTGTCACCTAACCCAGTGTCGTTGTTGAGTACGGTACTCGATCCACCATTCAATGTGGTGATGGTGGCTCCTTCAGCTACCGTGATCGTATCCGCTACTGCAATCGGTGTCGCATCACTGACGGGCGTGACATTGATCGTGACCGTGGCATCACTGGTCTGACCGTCGTTGTCAGTGACACGGTAGGTAAAACTGTCGTTGAAATTCTCTGTCCCGTTATGGGTATAACTAAAGGTACCATCCGCATTCAAGGTGAAGGCTGATGATTGGGTTGGGCCTGTGACCAGACTCACTGTCACCGGTGTATCACCCAGGCCGGTATCGTTACTCAATACATCGGTAGCACCACCCACCAGGCTGGTCGCTGTACCACCCTCGGCAACGCTGATCGTATCCGCTACTGCAATCGGTGTGGCATCACTGACGGGCGTGATATTGATTGCTACGGTCGCGTCGGCAGTTTGGCCGTCGTTGTCGGTGATACGGTAGGTAATTGAGTCAGTAAAATTCTCCGTGCCATTGTGCGTATAACTAAAGGTACCATCCGCATTCAGAGTAAACGCGGCTGACTGGGTCGGTCCTGTGACCAGACTGACTGTGACCGGTGTGTCACCCAGACCGGTATCGTTATTCAGGACGGTGCTGGACCCACCATTAAGGGTGGTGATGGTTGCCCCTTCGGCTACCGTAATCGTATCGGCTACCGCAACCGGTGTCGCATCACTGACTGGGGTGACATTGATCGTGACCGTGGCATCACTGATCTGGCCGTCGTTGTCGGTCACACGGTAGGTAAAACTGTCACTGAAGTTTTCACTGCCGTTATGGGTATAACTAAAGGTACCATCCGCATTCAGGCTAAAGGCAGCGGACTGGGTTGGACCTGTGACTAAGCTCACCGTGACCGGTGTATCGCCCAGGCCGGTATCGTTGTTAAGTACGGTGCTGGACCCACCATTGAGGGTGGTGATGGTGGCCCCTTCGGCTACTGTAATTGTATCTACAACTGCGACCGGGGTTTCATCACTCACTGGCGTGACGGTGATGTTAACCGTGGCATCACTGGTCTGACCGTCGTTGTCGGTCACACGGTAAGTAAAACTGTCTGTAAAGTTTTCAGTCCCGTTATGGGTATAACTAAACGTACCATCCGTATTCAGGGTAAAGGCGGCTGATTCGGCTGGACCTGTGACCAGACTGACAGTGACCGGTGTATCACCTAACCCAGTGTCGTTGTTGAGTACAGTACTCGATCCGCCATCCAGCGTGGTGATCGTAGCCCCTTCAGCTACCGTCATGGTATCTACAACCGCAACAGGGGTTTCATCACTCACTGGCGTGACGGTGATATTGACGGTGGCATCACTGATCTGACCGTCGTTGTCGGTCACACGGTAGGTAAAACTGTCACTGAAGTTTTCACTGCCGTTATGGGTATAACTAAAGGTACCATCCGCATTCAAGGTAAAGGCAGCAGACTGGGTTGGACCTGTGACTAAGCTCACCGTGACCGGCGTATCGCCCAGGCCTGTATCGTTGTTAAGTACGGTGCTGGACCCACCATTGAGGGTGGTGATGGTGGCCCCTTCGGCTACCGTAATCGTATCGGCTACCGCAACTGGAGTTGCATCACTCACAGGGGTGACATTGATTGTGACCGTCGCATCACTGATCTGACCGTCATTGTCAGTCACACGGTAAGTAAAACTGTCGCTGAAATTCTCTGACCCGTTATGGGTATAACTAAAGGTGCCGTCGGTATTCAGGGTAAACGCTGCAGATTGGGTTGGACCTGTGACCAGACTGACAGTAACGGGGGTATCACCCAAGCCAGTATCGTTGTTGAGTACGGTACTCGATCCACCATTCAATGTGGTGATGGTGGCCCCTTCGGCTACTGTAATCGTATCGGCTACCGCAACCGGTGTCGCATCACTCACTGGTGTGATATTGATCGCTACGGTCGCATCGGCAGTTTGGCCGTCGTTGTCGGTCACACGATAGGTAAATGAGTCAGTAAAATTCTCAGTCCCATTATGGGTGTAGCTAAAGGTACCATCCGCATTCAGGCTAAAGGCTGATGATTGGGTTGGGCCTGTGACCAGACTGACAGTAACGGGGGTATCACTTAACCCTGTGTCATTATTCAAAACCGTATTGGAACCACCAACGAGCGTGGTGATCGTTGCCCCTTCAGCCACCGTGATCGTATCGGCTACCGCGACCGGTGTCGCATCACTCACTGGTGTGATATTGATCGCTACGGTCGCGTCGGCAGTTTGGCCATCGTTGTCGGTGATACGGTAGGTAAATGAGTCAGTAAAATTCTCCGTGCCATTGTGCGTATAACTAAAGGTACCATCCGCATTCAGAGTAAACGCAGCAGATTGGGTTGGACCTGTGACCAGACTGACCGTAACCGGTGTATCACCCAGGCCCGTATCGTTGCTCAGCACATCGGTAGCACCACCGACCAGACTGGTCGCTGTACCGCCTTCGGCCACTGTAATCGTATCGGCTACCGCGACCGGTGTCGCATCACTGACTGGGGTGACATTGATCGTGACCGTGGCATCACTGGTCTGACCGTCATTGTCAGTGACACGGTAAGTAAAACTGTCTGTAAAGTTTTCACTGCCGTTATGGGTATAACTAAAGGTGCCGTCTGCATTCAAGGTAAAGGCGGCTGATTGGGCTGGGCCTGTGACCAGACTGACAGTGACCGGTGTATCACCTAACCCAGTGTCGTTGTTGAGTACGGTACTCGATCCACCATTCAATGTGGTGATGGTGGCTCCTTCAGCTACCGTCATGGTATCTACAACCGCAACAGGGGTTTCATCACTCACTGGCGTGACGGTGATGTTAACCGTGGCATCACTGGTCTGACCGTCGTTGTCGGTCACACGGTAAGTAAAACTGTCTGTAAAGTTTTCAGTCCCATTGTGTGTATAACTAAACGTACCATCCGTATTCAGGCTAAAGGCGGCTGATTGGGCTGGGCCTGTGACTAAGCTCACCGTGACGGGTGTATCACCCAGGCCGGTATCGTTGTTGAGTACAGTACTCGATCCGCCATCCAGCGTGGTGATCGTAGCCCCTTCAGCTACCGTCATGGTATCTACAACCGCGACCGGGGTGGCATCACTCACTGGCGTGACGGTGATGTTGACCGTGGCATCACTGGTCTGACCGTCATTGTCAGTGACACGGTAAGTAAAACTGTCTGTAAAGTTTTCACTGCCGTTATGGGTATAACTAAACGTACCATCCGTATTCAGGGTAAAGGCGGCTGATTCGGCTGGACCTGTGACCAGACTGACAGTGACCGGTGTATCACCTAACCCAGTGTCGTTGTTGAGTACAGTACTCGATCCGCCATCCAGCGTGGTGATCGTAGCCCCTTCAGCTACCGTCATAGTATCTACAACCGCAACAGGGGTTTCATCACTCACTGGCGTGACGGTGATGTTGACCGTGGCATCACTGGTCTGACCGTCGTTGTCGGTCACACGGTAAGTAAAACTGTCGTTGAAATTCTCTGACCCGTTATGGGTATAACTGAACGTGCCGTCACTGTTGAGTGTCAAGCTACCCTGAGTCACATTGGTGACCAGACTCACGTTCACCGGCGTATCACCCAGCCCCGTGTCGTTGTTCAGTACCGTGGCGGAACCGCCCACCAGCGTAGTCGCCGTGCCGCCCTCGGCTACCGTGATGCTGTCCGCGGTGGCTACGGGGACATAATTAACCGCCGTAATACTGACCGTGGTGCTACCTATGGCCTGTAACGCGCCGCCGCTGCCCTGGGCGCCGCTGTTGCCATCATCAAAAATCCAGTCGATCTGCACGCCGGCGGGCGGTGTGCTGTTTGAATTGCTGTAGGCGATCTGCTGCATCGCTGAGTTAACCAAAGTGTTGGTGGCGTTGGCGTTGAAGGTCAGCACCAGTGTGCCGCCGGAGTTGGTGGTCACGGTGCCGATAGTAGTGGCACCCACGATCAGATTACCGCCTTCGGTCAAGGCCGAGAGGGCGCCTGTGGCGGAGTACAGATCATCCGCGTTGGCCGCGCCGTTACGTTCAAGGGTCAGCGTGGCGCCGTTGAAGTTGTCCGCGGCGCTCAGTTCCGCGTCGAAAATCTCTACATCGGCGTCCAGCACCACCGCCGCGCCGCCTTCGGTGAAAGTGGGCGCACCATCAAGGGTGTTGACCTGACCGCCGTCGTTTTCATACCAGGCTATCGTGTCGTCATTATCCGACGCGGAAAGTACATCCAGATCACCGTCGCCGTCCACGTCGGCTGTGGTGACTCTCGTGGCGAAGTCCGCCCCCGTGGTGATGGTATGAGTGGTAAAGTTCTCGCTGCCGTCGTTCTCATACCAGGCTATCGTGTCGTCATAAGCCGACGCGGAGAGCACATCCAGGTCGCCGTCGCCGTCCACGTCGGCTGTGGTGACGCTAAAAGCGCTGTCTGCCGTCGTGGTGATATCATGGGCAGTGAAGTTTTCGCTGCCGTCGTTCTCGTGCCAGGCAATCGTGTCGTCAGCTGCCGATGCGGAGAGCACATCCAGGTCGCCGTCGCCGTCCATATCGGCTGTGGTGACGCTATAAGCGCCGTCCATCGCTGTGGAGATATTATGGGCGGTGAAGTTTTCGCTGCCGTCGTTTTCGTACCAGGCTATCGTATCGTCATCATACGACGCGGTGAGCACATCCAAGTCGCCGTCGCCATCCATATCGGCGACGGTGACGTCACGTGCGCCAATTGCCGCCGTGGTGATATCGTGGGGGGTGAAGTTTTCGCTGCCGTCATTTTCGTACCAGGCTATCGTGTCGTCATTATATGACGCGGAGAGTACATCCAGGTCGCCGTCGCCATCCATATCGGCGAAGGTGACTGTCTCAGCGCCGTTCGCCGCCGTGGTGATGGTGTGGGCGGTGAAGTTTTCGCTGCCGTCGTTTTCGTACCAGGCTATCGTATCGTCAGAAAACGACGCGGAGAGTACATCCAAGTCGCCGTCGCCATCCATATCGGCGACGGTGACGTCTACGGCGCCGTTTGCCGTCGTTGTGATGATGTTGGCGGTAGAGAAGTTTCCGGCGCCGTCGTTTTCGTACCAGGCAATCGTGTCGTCAGCTGCCGATGCGGAGAGCACATCCACATCGCCGTCGCCGTCAACGTCGGCGGTGGTGACGCTCGTGGCGCGGTCCGCCGTCGTAGTGATATCGTGGGCGGTAAAGCCCGGCGTTTGTGAGGCATGGAACGTCGGTGCTTCGTTGGTAGCAGTGTAGGTAACAGCCGCCGCCAGGGTGTTGGAGTCGGCATCGCCGTCGTTGACCGTGACGCTGAATGTTGGTGCCACTTCATTACCATCATCCACGAACTGCACGTCACTGGCTGTAAGCTGGGCGCTGCTGAAGGCAGTTATGGAGACACCGGGGTTGGCGCTGAGCTGGAAGTAGCCGCCGGTTACGCCACTAAGTGTATAGGTAAAGCTGCTGTCGTCCGGGTCGGTAATGCCGAAGTTGGCGCCAGAGAGGGTTACCGTCTGGCCTTCACTCAGCGTGAGTGAAGCGCTGTCGAGCACCGGTGCATCATTAACCGGGTTGACAGTAATTGTGAAGGTATCGCTGTCCTGTTCGCTGGTAGCATCGCCGGTCAGCCCCGGGTCGGTCCCGCTATTGCCCTGGTCGTTAGTGATGATGGTGAAATTGACATCGCCGTTGAAGTCGGTGGTGGGGGTGAAGCTCAATGTTAAAAGGGCGGCATTGATATCGGCCAGGATACCGGTGAAGATCATGTTGGCGTCATCGGCACCGTCACCGGCGCTGAAAATCAGACCGGTGGTATCGCCCAGGGTCAGCAGGCCACCTGCACCTACATTGAGCTGCACCTGCATGGTGCCATCGTTATGATCGATATCGCTGATCTGAATCTGATTCCCGCCTGTGAAATTCAACGTGACATTTTCATTCACGCTGCATGACGCGGGGACCAGGTTGACCGGCGCGTCATTGACAGGCTGACCATTCACCGAGAAGGTGATTGGGCCGATTATGTCTGTACCGTCACTGACGGTAAACGCAAAGCTGGTCGCCGATGCATCATCGGAAAACCTGAAAGTCAGACGATTGTTGTCAATATCGTCCTGTGTAAATGTATCGCTGAGGCTCAGCGTTGAGCCGCTCAAACGCAAACTACCGCTCGACGGCAAGCTGGTCAGCGTATAGGCCAACTGCGTAGCCGAATTGTCCGCATCAGACACAGCAAGATAGCTATTCGTGATCATGCGCGTACCTTCCTCAGGCACCGACAGCGGCGAATTGGTCACGAGCATCAGCGAGTCATTGACCGGCGTATAGTTGATGGTTGCCGCCAGGGTGTTGGAATCTGAATCCCCATCATTGACTGTGACGCTGAACACCGGGGCTACTTCATCGCCATTGTCGACAAACTGCACCAGACCACCTGTAAGGTCAGCACTGGTGAAGCTGGTGATCGGGGTACCGGCCGCACTGCTCAATTGGAAGTAACCGCCACTGATACCGCTTACCGTGTAGGTAAAGGCTGTATCGTCTGCATCGGTGACCGCAAAGTTGGCATCACTGAGGGTGACAGTCTCGCCTTCATCCAAGGTGAGGCCGGCACTCGTGATTGATGGAGCATCATTACTGCCGTTGATCGTAACGGTAACCGTAGCGGTATCGAAACCCCCATTGTCATCACTGATCTGGTAGGTAAAACTGTCATCCACACTGCTACCGGCACCCAGTCCATCAAACTGACCGTTGGTATTGTAGGTATAGCTGCCGTTGGATTGAAAAGTGACTTGCGCGCCCGAAGCCAGGGTTACCGGAAATCCGGGTGTGTAGGCTCCCCCTTCAACCTGGGTTACCTGCAGACCATCTCCCTCCGGATCGCTGTCTACCCCAGATCCAGAGTCATCCGTTATGACATTTCCCGAAACAAAACCGTTTTCCGAAACGGAATTGGCGTTGTTTGTCGCCGTGGGAGCATCGTTCTGCGGATTGACGGTGATCGTCGATGTCGCGGTTGGACCACTCAGGATTGAGCTGTCCTGTGCAAAGATATTGATGGCGCGATCACCCGCAGTCGGGTTTTGGGAAGTGTTTTCATAGGTGACGCCCCGCAACAGCGTTTGCAGGTCAGCTGCAGGCATTCCACCGCTGCCATCCAGCATGACATTAAAACCGGTACCGTCGAAATCTAGTTCAAAACTGGTGCTGCCGACAGTGCGGATTACTGTATCCGAAACGCCATAAGTAAAAGTGTATCCGGCGACCACGATCTGTTCACTGGCGCCATCCAGAAAATTCACCAAGTTAATACTTAGGTTTTCATAGGCTGAACTATCGACATCACTGATCGTCGCATCCACATCGGCCACATTGACAGCCCCTGCGTCTTCCGTGAAGGTTGTTGCAAAGTCCACACCCACACCATCAGCGCCATTTAAATCAACTACCGGTGCATCATTCACCGAACTGACATTAAGGATCAGGTTCTGAGTAGGGCATGCGCCGCCATCGCCATCCGTTATATCGATTACGACACTGCGTGAACCGCTGGTTGGGTTCTCGATATTGCTGTTTTCATAAGTAATGTTTTGAACAAGAGCAGTGACGGCGGCCGGTGTTGCATTGGTATTCAAGTTCACCGTCAACGGATTCAATCCTGTGCCACCGGTATAGGTACCGATTACTGCACCACCATAGGTCACATCGCTGCCCGACACACCAATCTGGCCAGCATTTGTTCCTTCGTTGCGTATAGAGAACACGTCCTCTGATACTTGCAGACCGCTATCGACCTCGACAGTCAGTGATCCGCCGTTGAAATTGGCTGAATCGACATCACTGACAACCGCATCACTCCCTTGTTCTAAAAGGACAATGCCGTCACCCTCTGTATAGTTATGGACATCACCATCAAGGTTGACCACAATCGGATCGTCGTTGACAGCCGTAACAGTAATGCTTGCAGCTTCACCCCCAACACTGAATGCGGTGGTGCCGCCAAACACCGATGTGTCCACTTTTGTCCCTGCCGTCCCTGAGGTCTGGTCCCAGGCACAGAAGGTAACGAATCCCATATCGGCATCCTGACCGTCTGGAACAAAACGCATACTATCAGTAGCGCGCAAGAGAAGAGAATTCGTGCCAGATACGGAACCGACAGCTGTCCAGCCGGAACCGGTATTGTATTCCCAGGTCCCGTTACTATTGTCGACACTGAGGATCGCTATGCCTTCGAGAGCACCTGCATCGATATCGGTAATTCGGTCGCCGCCATCGCTTGCAATAATTTCGGCAATCGTGTTGCCACTGTTGTTGGTCTCGTCCTCGGATATAGATGTGAGCGTCAGGAAACCACTATTGTCGAGAACGGGGGCATCATTGACCGGATTGACAGTAATACCGACACTGCCGGTAACGCTGGTTTGATCGACGGCAAGAGTAGCAATTTCGTCAGCTGATAAGGCACGGTCGTAAATTCGCGCATCATCGATCAGGCCGTTATAGTCAAAGCTCGAATCGCCTAGGTCGGCGTGCGCACCAATTGTTGACTGCGGAAACCAGCCGGTATAGGTAATCGATGACGTGAAATTGGCCGACGCAACAAGCGTTCCATCGATATAGAGATTTTGGGTATTAGCCGTATCGTTAAATGAGAAGGCCAAGTGGTGCCAGTTGCCATCACTAAGACTGGTGCCACTGCCAATGAACTGGTGTGTTGAGCCATCCCAGAAGAAGCCAGTAACACCTTGAACAAAGTCATCCACACGAAGCGCTATATCATTACCAATACTGATGACTTCACCACCATTTACAGGTGCCGTTGTGAAGTTGACCCAGGCCGATAGGGTCACATCGGCCGGATTGCTGTACAAATCGTTGATCAGGACGTAGTCACCGGACCCATCAAGACTCAGCACTTCACCACGAGTACCATCCGTAACTGTTGTTGCATTCCCAACGAGAGATCCATTTTGTGAAATCCCGACACTGTCATCAATGGCAGTTCCAGCATCGAAACTGTAATAACCTGCAAGTTGCGACGCCTGGGCTGTTGTGACACTAACATTCGCAGCACCATTAAAGTCACCCGATGGCGTAAAAATCATGCCTTCAAGGGCGGCATTGATGTCGCTCTCCAACCCCTGCAGAACCATATGAGAGCTACCATTGCTGCCGCCGGGAATCGAAAGACCGTTCGTTTGTGAAAGGGTCAGGATTCCATTGGTCGTTGTCAGGGTAACCTGAAGCGAAGCATCGGTACCACTCGTGTCACTGACGGTTACCGCATTGCCGTTTCCACTGGAAAAGGTGAGGGTGCCGTCCTCATCCACGTTTTGCGCACCCGGCAGAGATTGTGCCGGTTCACCGCCCTGATTGTTGATATTGATAGTAAGGACTTCATCATGGCTCAGGCTGCCTGAATCAGTCACACGGACTGTAACATCGTGTGAAATATTCGTTTCATAGTCGAGCAACGAACCGTTGGCGACGGTAATCACGCCGGTATTTGCATCAATGGCAAAACGACCACCGGCATCATCAGTCAATGAGAAGGTGTGTGTATCTGCTGCATCAAGGTCATATACACCGATGACATCGGCAACACGTGTGCCGTCGGCGGCATTTTCATTAATGCTTGCTGAACCGGTCGCCACGACTTTCGAAACGATACCGGTTAGAGCCGCATCGACATTTTCACTTTGCCATACGGCAACCACCTTGCCTGAGGCTGTTTCAATAACTTCCGGCTTTTGCTGGTTTCCTGTTGTGGTTTCATTGACGACCACCTCACCGTCAATCTTGTTGCCGCTCGCATCAAATCGTTGCGCTAGAATGGCTGAGCCGCTACCGTCGCCGGCGCTCGATTCCCATACCACAACAAAACCATCGTCGGATCGAGTTACCGTCGATTCATATCGAGCTGCGGAAGTTGTCGTGTTGACATTGAACTCAGAGACGCTGACGGTTCCATTGGCATCGTAAATCGTTGCTTTAAGTGAGCCACCTGAGTCGTACGTAACAACAAAATTGCCATTCGACAGTGAAGCAATGTCAGCTATGTTGTCCGCACCGGAAATCGTGGTTTCGGCAGTCCGGATGCTACCGTCCGAATTCATTACGGCAATCCGTGTCCCAAGCGATCCATCGTTTGTGCGCCAGGTGGCCGCAAAACCACCATCATCTAGCAAGGTGACTTCTGTTTGGGCACCAAACAGCCCACCTTCGCCAAGCAACGATCCGACAGTGAACTGACTGCCGACCGTCGATCCCGTGCGATCATAGATCTGACCGACAATTTGGTAAGTTGCACCACCAATTTCATTGGCCCACAGGACGACGAACTCATTGGCATTAAGTGCAAGAACAGCAGGCTGATATCCCTCATTATCACCATTAGTACCGGGACTCACTTTAAACTCAGCGGTTGCCGCTGTGCCATCTGCGTCGAACACACGCGCTTCAGTCCAGGCCATGACGCCGCTGGTCTGATCCTGCCAGGCAACGACAAATCCTCCGTCGGAGAAGGTTGTAACAGACGGGTTGGTTTCCGAATCACCGATTTCCGAAGTCACCAGAAACTCAACGCCATTTGTGCTGCCATCGGCATCAAAACGTTGTCCGTAAATGCCGTAATCACTGCCGTCCTGCCCGTTGGACACCCAGACAGTGATATAGCCGCCATCGTCAAAAGCAGCGATAGCAGGATCTATCTGGTCGCTGGTACCGTAGGTGTTGACGTCCTGTTCTGCGGCTGTTTCGGAATCGAAAATGATGTCGGTCGGTGCAGAGTTGACGACTTCAGCAGCTATCTTGGTGAGATCGGCAAACTGGAAAAACTCAACATTTTTGACGGTATCAGTGCCGTCGGGTGAAGATCCTCGGGTATCGATGACAGTGTATGTGCCGGCATTCTCTGTGATCGTGTAATCAGACCAGTTACCGGAGAAGATGGCCGTATCCGTGCCCGCGCCACCATCGAGATAGTCGTCGCCGGCACCACCGGTGAGGGTATCGTCACCAGGAAACGATGTTTCGGTGAGCTGAACATCGTCGAAGGCGATGTATTGATTTAACGTACTACTGGTATTGGCAAGTTCTATTTTAATCGCGTCGCCGTCAGCAGCTTGATAGGCGGAACCATCGACGTATACCGTGACCTGTTCCCAAAGATCATATCCGGGTTCAATGCCGGTCGTCTCGCCAATCAGTGTCGCTCCTGCAAAGATGCGGACCGCATAAGTATGACCTGTTCCGCCTAGTAATCCATTTGCACGGTATTCCGGATTACCCACCTGGACGGTTAGCTCATAGTTATTGCTGGCATCAAAGTTCGTCGAAAGCGTTTGGTTGAGTAATGTATTCTCATAGGCATAACCAACATTGTCGCCCGCATACGCATCATCGCCATAGGCTGAATTCGGATCATAGATCCCAGCATAATTGCCAGTAAGCGTCCAACCATAGGCAGAGATGTTCTCGATATAGGCATTATCGGCCAGCGCCGGTTCTTCAAAGCCGGCATTGTTGAGAGTGATCGACTGGCTGGTTGTGATACCATCACCGATGAGTATATCGTCGCCGTCTCCGCCGTCGATCGTATCACCGCCGTTGGACAGGACTTCGTACATACGGACATTGTCGATGGCCGTGCCAGGACCATCGATACCACCAGCTTCAACAAATCTCAGCTCATTGGACCCATCGCCGGAACCAGCTGTGACGTTATAGTTAAAGGACTGCATGGTCGTTGTGTTGGGATCGAGTGTGTCGAGCAGCACACCACCAAAATAGATCTGCAGGGAGTTGCCAGCACCTGCCATTGCATCGGCAGCATCGAATGATATCTGGTAGTCGTTGCCGTTGGTCAGGCCGGAGATCGTCTGTTCAAATGTGTTGTTACCATCAGGTGCTTCGCTATCGAGATAATAGCTACCATCCGTTGAAACCACACCATCTGTACCGGAAAATTTCGTCTGCAGCGAGGTTCCTACAATGACTGACCAGCCAGTTGTATCTGGCGAACCACCGCTTTCGAAGCTGCCATTGGTGATATGGTTGGTGGTCCCGAGCGAGACGCCGTTATCGCCCAGCCCATAGATCAAATCGTCATGACTGGTACCGGTAATCGTATCCGGTCCACTCGTACCGGTCGTGATCGTCATCACTTCGTCATAGGCGGGGGCACCACTGTCGGTCACCCTTACGGTGATGTCGTAGGATTGCGTCGTTGAAGTATCCGGTGCTCCAGTCCAGAAAAGCTCGCCGGTATCGGAATCGATCGAGAACATGCCGCCGGCATCATCGACGAGGCTGTATGTTACAGTGCCTCCTACAGGATCTGTTGCAATGACCGTCCCGGCCAACAATCCTGTTCCAACACCTGTCGGCGGATACACGTGATCGTAGATCTTGACATCGTCCAGGTCACCACCGAACATTCTGTCAGGATCAAGATCATACCGAGCCCCAAGATAGACATTGCCACTGGGGTTAAAACTACCGCCACCGCGCGTGTCGGTATTCTTCACCACGCCATCAAGATAGACGGTGGAACCGACGCCAGCTTCAACTGTTAGTGTATAGGTATGCCACTCGTCATCGCCGATAATGGAGCTGATATCAAACTCAAGAGCGAAATTATCCAAGGTGTCGTCGGCATCGCGGATGACCGTACGCAGTACATTGGGGTCTGTACCATGCGAGGCTTCGTTGATGAAAATATTCAGGCTATTGGTCGTGTTGATATCGCCATGGCTGTAGATATACTGGAACAGTGAACCCGTATTATCGTCGACCTTGAACTGGAAAGTCACCGTGAAGTCATTGTTCATCGTGACGTCAGGAATGGTTACGTAGTCGCCGGATTCATCAAATCTTAAGGCATCGCCATCCAGGCCAGTGACAGTTGTCGCATCTGTAATCGTACCATCCGCACTGCCGACACTGTCCACGGCATCGCCATCCAGCTTCCAGTGATGTGCCGGATCGTCGGTATTGGTGAAATCGATATCCGTGGCTAGAATACCGGTCCAGTTACGCTGACCTTCTTCGCTGAAAGCCACTTTAGTTTCTATAACGCCTTCAGCATGCTCCAGATCCCAGTCGCCGCCAAGACCTTCATGGCCGGTAAGGTCATCCGAGGCTGCCACATCGGCACCGGTCAATCGGGCCAGGGCTTCCACCAGGGATTGGCCATGCTCGCTGGTGGCCAGGTCGCAACCATAGATCAGCAGATCACCCTCTTCACTGAAAGCATCATGCCAGGACTCAATGGTGCCGGCATTGGCGCTCAGGTTATCGAGGTTCAGGCAGGCATCTCCCAGCTGTACACCACCATCACTCCCATGAGAGAGAATATGCACCGCATCCAGATCCTGGTAAGTGTTGAGGATGTCATCGATTTGTTCGATGCCGTTACCGGCACTGTCGAGCAGTACGATTTCGAAACTGCGCCCGTTGCCATTCTGGCTGATCAGGTCGTCCACCAGGGATTGATAATCCGGTGTCGCCGGATCGATGATCACCAACTCCTGGCATGTTACTTCGCTTTCTGTCGCCTCGACCAAGGCTTGTTCGGATTGCAGGGCCTGTTCAATGGCCTGAAGGTCATTCTCATCCGGCTGGTGATCTGTATCATTAGGGGTCAGGTCGACCGCTATGCCAGCCAGATCGGCTGAGAGCAGGAGACGGGGTTCGAGCTCTTCAAAGATCAGTGGATTGCGTTTCTTGGATCGGCTCATCGTTCAACGATCCTGGTGTCTATACCCAAGTCCATGAGTTGCTGTTGATATTGATCGACTATCTCCCGGTTGCTGTAATAACCCAGTGAAATATGTCCTTTCAGTGAACCTTTGGAGATGACCCAGGTATCTTTCAATCCCCGCTCGTTAAATGCCAATGCCTGGCGTTCAGCTTTTTGCAGGGGAAGCAGTGACTTATTGGTGACTAGCAGATAGTGGGTTTTTGACTTAGTTGTCTTGCTGGATGCATTTACTTTTTTCGGCAGAATTTCCTTTTGTGTTGCTTGTGGATCAGCGTGACTCTTTGCGGCTATTGCGTGTTGAATTGAGGCGGTTTTCTTTTCATTTCTTCCCTTAACAGGCTCGGGCTTTTTAGTAGCCATCTTATCGAGAAAACGCACCCGACAGCGCAACCCACTGGTAAGATTGTAGTCATCGTTGGCTATCTCTAAACGGATTCGAAACGTGCCGCTGGCCGCATCGAGAACCGGATCGACAATCTTCACCTCGGCCTGGTACTTACCATCAACCGGCGACTCGGGGATCACTGAGGCAAGCTGGCCCGTCTTGATCTTGCCCAACAGGGTAACCGGAGCCACGACTTCAACCCGTAGCGGATTGATCTGGGCGATCTTGATAATCGAACGCTCCTCAACCGATTCTCCAGGATTGAGAAACCGATCAACGACAATGCCATCGATGGGACTGCGAATGGTGTGGCGGTTATAGACCGCTTCGGCTTGTTTCAGATCGAGTTCAGCCAGGTATTTGGTCTCTTTGGCCTGAGCCAGCTTGTAGCGGGTCAACCGGGTTTCAGTCTCTACCTTGTCGAAGTCCTGAAAGGAGGAGAGCTTCTTTTCATGCAACTCCTTGATACGGCTGAGCTGACGCCGCCCATAGGCCAGGTTGACCTCCTGCAGACGGACATCGCTGTTGATGGCCGCACGGGCACGGGCATATTCCAGGGCCGCCTGTTCGACCTCGGATTCAAGTTTTGCCACTACCTGGTGCATTTCGATGCTGTCACCCACATCAACGGACACCGCCTCAAGGATGCCATCGATACGGGAGCTGAGCTCCACTGTCATGGACGGCTCGATGACCCCATCGAGCGTTTCGGTTCCCTCCGCCACGATTGTAGTTGCAAAGAGGCACAATAGGCCTCCGATGAACAAATATTGCTTTCGCATGTCGTTTTTTTACACTTTTCGCACATTTGCCAACACAAGTTACTGGGAAAATCATACCGAAGGATCTTTGAATGATTCTTATTCCCACTCGATACTACTTTTCTACAATCAGATAATCGGCAGTACAGCTAATTCCTTGAACTGCGAAGCGTGAAAAAGTGGTCAAATTTAACAATTTACGACCTGAATTCCCAAACCAGCTTGAACTTTGAGCAACAGGCTAAACCAGTGACTATATTGCATAACACCAGTCTGCCGATGGTGCGGCAGGGCCGCACCCTTGTCTAAAACACTTACTTTCGATTTTAATTCTCTGGTTTTAAGGGGAAAGATCAAAGATTGAAACGCTTGAGAAACAACTGCCTCAGCGAACGGTACCATTGCCACCCCAAGGGTTGTGCTTGATGTTCAAATCGGACGATGACACGTTCGCCCAACCGTTCTATGGGTTGATTCATCTGCAGTTGAATGATAAAGACCGCTTCCAAAGTATGGGTACCATCCTCATCTTGCGGATGGAGTGGGAACTCACCACCACCCTTTGTCCCTAAGGCCGGACTGGGTAGTCGCTGCTGTGATTCAGGAGTATCCCGATGCAGCTTGACCGGCAAGGGCTGCTCCGGCCTGGCGGCATAGCGGGCATCGACCGCCTGGGTGGATTGACGCACCAGACCGATATCCTGTTGCGATACAGCCACTCGAATGACCGGCTGACTGCTGTCAAGCACATAGCCGATCAACTCCCCCTGTTTGACAAAACTCCCCGGTAGATCACCGGGCTGCTGTACCAGAAAAGTGCCAGAGGCCGGGCTGCGTAACATGAGTCGCTTCGCTTGTGCCTGCTTCTGTGCCATTTCAGTCTCCACCAGGCGGATCTCCTCAAACAGAATCCCCGCTTTGACGGTTTCACGTTCACTGATCAGGGCTTCATGCTCCACTTGCAGCTCATTCATCCGGCCCTGCAGACGCTTCAAACTGGCCTGTAGAAAGGGATCCGCCAAACCCACCAGAGGTTGGTCTGGTTTCACTGGCGTATCAGGATCAGCCAGCAGGTTGACCACTTCACCCGCTGCCCCTGCACGAATTTCTGTCCCTTCAGGCGGGAGAATCACCCCTTCTGCCCGTGTAGCATGGGGGGCCGGTAAAACAAACAGTGCGAGAAACAGACCAGCCGAGCTCAGCGATGTCACCAACAGTGCACGCACACGCCGGTTAGTCAGCCGTTTGCTGGTAAGGAGAAATTTCATCTGTTTAGCCAATGGCAGAATTACCATCCCAATCAGAGCCCAGAGGGCGATCGCCTTACCCACTAACGGATAGCGCTCGGCAACAAAAAGCATGATGGTGAGGAGGATGAAAATGCGATAAAAGAACGCGCTGAACCCGTAGAAGAGAAACCAGCCACGCTCCCAATGGGTATGTGCCGGTGAGGCTGCATCCTCCAACCCAAACAGATAGTGCTGTAACAGATAACCCAGGTACCGGTTAGCCCGTGTCGACAGGTTAGGAATGTCAATCAGATCGGAAAAGACGTAGTAGCCATCGAACTTCAGCAACGGATTACCATTCACCAACAGGGTTGAGGCACCGCCGATCAACATCACGTTATAGGCCGCAGCATTGACCCACCCAGGCCCGGTGGCGAGCCACAGCCAGAGTGCCAGACTGGCGAGTAGCAGTTCGGCCATGATACCTGCTGCACCGACCGCAACGCGTGCACGCCGCTCAGCAAAACCACTGGACGACGAAGCATCGACATAAGGCATCGGGATCAAGGCAAGAAACAACACACCTATCTGATGGACTTCACCTCCCCAACGCTTGGTGGTAAAGGCGTGTGCCGCCTCATGGAAGAGCTTCATCAAAAGATAGGTCAAACCCATCAAGAAAAGGTTATCAGCCGACAGCAGTTGGCTGGTGATATTCTGGGTAATCTCATTCCAGTGCAGTACCGTCTGCAACACGCCACTCAGTACCAGTAGCATCCATAGCACCATACCGACACGACTGAAAAGCGGTTGAACCATTGGCATCAGGGCATTCAATGCCCTGTCCGGATCCCACAGTGGTAGACGCAGGGAGAGCGGATTACGCAGTTGCAGCAACCATTGGCGCGGTTGTTTACGTCGCTCGAGAATCTTCAAGGCTTCGCTCTCCGGGCTCTCCATGAGCGCCCCGCCTCCCTTCAACTGCATCAACAATTGTATGAATGCATCCTGCTCGGGTGGGTGTTGAAGCTGTTCCTGTGCTGATTGCCAAAGTGTCTCTATGGACCGCTCACCGTTGAACCGGCTGATCAGCTGATAGGCTTGTGGTGAAAGACGAAAATGACGCTCACTGATCGGGTCCTGCAACAGATACCAGGTCTCCCCCTGGTAGAGTTGTCGACGGATAACGATCTGTGGATTGAGGCTGGGGCGTGCTTCGGCGATCTGCTGCCATAGCGTCGTTGCAGATGCGTTGGGTTGAGGGGTACCCATCACCCCCACCAACGCCAGAGTTGCAACCTCAGCCAGTCAATCAACCGGTGACTGACCAGCCACAGCAAGCTATGCTCCCCTGCATCGATTTTTGCTATTCCCTGCAGACCCGGCCGTAGTATTTCGTTTGACACATCCAGTACCGCCTCCAGGGTAAACAGGTAACGCCCTTCAACCGCACTGGAGAGAGGCAGGATACGCTTCACATGGAAAGTGTGTTCAAGCTGGGGATAACCCGCAAGAATAAGCACCCCAGCCTGACCTATCTGTACATCGCCAATATCCAATTCATCCACTTGCAGCATGACGCGATAACTTTCAAGCGGGGCGATCTTGAATAACTCTTCTCCCCGCTTCAGGGGAGCACCCAGGGATTGACTGAGATCCCCACTCACAATGACACCGTGCAAGGGTGCTGTGATACGGCTCCTTGCGAGTTTCTTCTCAACCAGTTCGAGTTCTGCCTGTGCCTGCTGTTGCTGTGCCTGAAGTATCGCCACCTTGGCTCGCTCATGGGTTGCCAATGCCTCGCGCTGTTCCTTCCCAAGTTTTGCCAACTCAGTGCGCCATTTAGCCTGCTCAAGCTGTAGATCCTTGTCATCCAGCTGACAGAGCAGTGCCCCCTCAGCCACGATATCACCTGCTTTAACAGGTGCCTGCTTCAGATAACCATCGAACGGCGAGGTAATCATGCGCTGAATGCGACCCTCCAGGTTGGCCCGTGCATCGATACGGTAGTCACCATCGATCAACGCTAGCAGTGCAATACTTAACGTGATAACCAGAACAGCCACTTTCAGCCACAGGCCCTTTGGACCCAACAACTGGCGAAATTGCAGTTGCAAACGCTCCCACATCAAACCAGTCAGGGGACGCTTATCCTGTTGCCGGTGATAGAGTAAGAGACCTACCAACCCGGCTGCCTGCTGACACTCTGCCTGCTCTTGTTCTGTAAAAGGTTGTTGTCGATGGCACTCCAACAAAAGCGCACCAACCGGCTTGTCAGTCGCCACTAAGGGAATTGAGCAGAGCGTCGCCTGTCCCACCTCCTCAGCCAAATTTTGCTGGCAATGCATCACCAGGTCACTGTTTGCGGATGTTGGTGGATAGTGCAGCAAAGCGTGCTGATCCATGGCCTCGAACATCGCCTCCTTAAAGGTGCGTACCAACCCGGTCTCCCGTTTGATCTCCACCCGGGGTTGGGTTGCCAGGATCTCGAGGCGACGACCGTCACCCATAGCCAGGGTAACCCGGTCACAGGTGAATTGCTCCGCCAACAGTTCAGCAATGGAAGCGGGTGACAATGACTTTCGGGTCAGCCGCTCTACCCATTGGGTACCCGTCGTATGGCTCCTGTTCGCCTGCTCCATCAACAATTTCAACCAACGCAGACTCCACTGCAGGGCCTGCATGGCAGCCTTCTGCTTCTGAGCCGGTCGGGCGCTCAAGCGAATAGCGACACTCCCCATAGGCTGGCCGTCAGATAACAGGGGTAGCGCCATCAGATCTGCAGTCAGCTCTTTTTTTGCATCAGCAGGCACAATCAACTGCCTTCGGGTTTCAACCGCCTTCAATGCAACTTTGAGCAGCGTTTTCGATGGCTCTTCGTCCTCTGGCCAGCGCACAAGCATACGACCGGCGCTTTGCTCCGCACTATTTTCTATGACGATAGCCGACTGAATACCGCTGATAAGACGACAAAGCTGTTCTAGCCATTGCTGAACGACAGCCTGGGAAGGGGACGACATGGTCCGTAAGTACTCCTTTGATTCCTATTTACTGTTTCGGTAGCTGGTGGAATTTCTTTACCGGGCGTTCACCAAGAAACAGATCTACACAAGGCAAATCACACAGAGAAACGCAATAAATGTATGGGCAATAGACTGATTTATAGAAACGCTTTACGCGCTTTACATTTCATGGCGACCATTAATCGTTGTTTTCTATATTTTTTAAATGGGCAAATGCGGGGGTTTCACATTGATATGCAGATCAATAGACGTAGGGTGCTGCCCACCGCACCATGCTGGCTGGCGTAGTTAGACGCATGAACTAATAGTCAGTCATATTTCGTCACGGTATATATTTCGAAAACTGGCCTCCGAAAATCCATTCAATCTGTGCTTTCCTACCAATATGATAGGAACCCCCCCGGCACCCAATTTTTTATAGTCCCGCTTACCTTTTGCACTCGACTCAACGTCATATTCCACAAAAGAGATTCTGTTACTTTTAAAGTACCGGCGAGCTTTTTTGCAATAGCCACACCATTTGGTGCTATACATAACCACTCTCTCATTACTGATAGCTTCCTGGCTCAGTTTTTCAATATTGGGTGAGTGATAGACATTGGATTTTACTGTCACAGACTCGGATTCAACAGATGCTGGTGGCCGATCACCAAAATGCACCTTGCCATTCATATCGCGCCATCGATAAATATCATCTGCAACAGATACATTTAGTCCGATGACGGTAACTAATAATAGACTCCAGAATACTATCTTCATGACGACCCTTTGTCTTAAACAACCTTCTCTATATAAAAGCTATCATGACACAATAAACCCAAAGCTATTTATATTGATATAACGGCTCTACCACTGATAGGGCGGGTAAAATGTACAAACCATTACAAGCCATTTTTACCCGCTCATGGATTTTGTCCGCAAATGAACTAAATCGCTCTGTATGTCCCTTCCTACCCGGTCATCAAGCGGAAGAGGTTATAATAAAATCTCTACGCTTTCAGATGGACACTGGATTGTCTGAAACTCAATATCGCAGCTCTTTTGATTTTTGCTGTATGGTACGACTCTAATAGGTTAGTCACCTGTTTAATCTGCGTCAGATATAACGGTCAGAGTTTTCGAACTGTATTCGGTAATTGTGACTGGATAACATCCGCCAATGCCTCTATCGCCTTCTTGCGTGGAAATGTCTTTCTAAAGACAAATTGAACCCGGCGATAGGCGTCCTTCAGTTGCAGTTTTCGGGCAATTATTCCTGAATCGGTTGTCCAACTGCCTTGAACGGCCAATGCTGGCACCAGGGTGCAACCAAATCCGGCCCCAACCAATTGCAGAAGGGTCTCCAGACTTGCTGCCCGCAGATCAGCCATTTCATCATCCATCATACCCTCCTTGATGCGGCAGACATCCATCACCTGATTGGTCAGGCAGTGTCCATCTGCCAGCAATAACAGATTGATGCGACTCAGATCACGGCGGCTGATCTCGTCTTTATTATAGAGATCGTGATTTCTTGGATGTGCCAGCCAGAAGGGCTCTTCGAACAGCGGCATGACCTCTAACTCGGGTTCTTTCACATCTGTCGCCAATAGTGCGACATCGATCTGGTGATCCAACAGGCGCTGGGTCAGCATGTCAGTAATCTCTTCCGAGAGGATCAGCCGCATCTGCGGATATTGATGTTTCAACGGCATTAATATCAGCGGAATCAGGTAGGGGCTGGCTGTAGGGATGGCACCCACTCGTAACGCACCAGCTAGTGGATCCCGCTGAGCCTGGGCCAGCTGCCTGATGACATCGGCCTGCTCCAGAATCAGTTTCGCGTGTTTAACGATCTCCAAACCAATCGGGGTAGTCGAAACTGAGCGATTGGTACGCTCAAAAATAGTAACACCCAACTCCTGCTCAAGTTTTTTAATCTGGCCACTGAGGGTTGGTTGGCTGATATAACACTGAGTCGCAGCATGACCGAAGTGCTCGGTCTCAGCCACAGCGATAAGATATTTAAGGTCTCGTAAGTTCATAAAATTTGATCGACCGTGCCAATTGTTAAGGCAATAATACCTTAGTCAAACCGATCACTGCCAATGACAGATATCAATCTGGCATCAGTCGATTTATGGCCACCATAGATCCCCGCGAGAATCTGGATTTCTTTACCTGTATCATGCAACCAGGCATGTCATCAAATTAGACCAATACCCCTATCATGAGTCATGAATTACCGACATTACTGCTCATTGATAATGGCTCAAGCCAAGCCGAGGCAACACTCAGTCTGCGGCGCTTGGCCAGAAGGTTGAGCCATATCAGCGGTCAGAATGTCTCACCTGTATCTTTGCAGCATGCACATAAAATACCGGCTGAGAAACTGGATGGCAGAGCAGCTAGGACACTGGAGCCTTTTTTAAGAGTGATGCTTGCCAAGGATATTAGGAATTATCTGGCGATACCGCTATTCTTTGGACGCAGTAAGGCACTCACCTCACTCATTCCCGATTTGGTGGATTCTCTTGAATCTGAGTTTGGGCCAATTTCGTTTCGACTGACTGACGAACTCTACCCCCTCCCCACCGGTGAGCCCAGATTGGCGCAAATCCTCTATGATCAAATAGATCCCATTCTGCAACAGGCAGAGCAACAGAACGTCATCCTGGTCGACCATGGCTCTCCACTTGCTGCCGTAACCGAGGTACGAGTACGGGTTGCAGAGGATTTACGTACACTTTTGCCCGCAGAAATCGATTTACAGGAAGCTGTGATGGAACGGCGTAGTGGCACTCAATTCGATTTCAATGGTGAGCTATTGGAACAGGTGCTGGAACGTGCAGCTCTAGCAAGCATCAACACCCCTATCGTACTCTCTCAACTCTTTTTATTACCTGGCAGGCATGCTGGCAGCAATGGGGATATTGCAAGCATCTGCCTCGATATTGAACAACGCCACCCCGGATTGAACATTTACACCAGCCAACTGGTGAGTAATCACCCCGCACTTGTTGATATCCTATACGATCGATTGAAGACAGGACTTGAAGCCATAGACTAAGCTACCACTATGCCAATTACAGCTCACCAAGAACACGCTATCGTCTTTGCCGATATTGTCGACAGTACCCGGATGTATGAAAGTCTCGGTGACAATCGCGCCAAACAGTTGATCACCGAACTGGAGAATGAGATATCACGGGTTGTGAAATTGACGGGAGGTGACGTGGTGGAGGTGATTGGTGATGAAGTAATGAGCCGCTATGATAATGCCAACGATGCGGCAACAGGTGCATGCCGTATCCAGGAGCGGGTGGATGTCTACTCGAAGAAGTCAGGCATGCCTATGTCAGCCAGAATCGGGCTTCACTTTGGGTCTGTGATAATTGAAGATGGCCGGATGTATGGTGATTCAGTCAACGTAGCGGCACGCATGGCCTCCATTGCACAGGCACAGCAGATCATTACCACCGAACAGGTGGTACAAAATCTCTCCGATGAGAATAGACAGCTAGTACGTCGATTCGACAAGGTGAAGGTCAAGGGCAAGCAGGAAAGGATGATCATCTATGACCTTTTGTGGCGTAAGGAGGATGTCACCTTCATGCACACCTCACCACTCACCCAAAGCCATACGGCTAAAATGCTAGTCCTTAAATATGTAGATAAAATCTATCGACTGCCCCCGACACAAGGCAGCATACGTATTGGACGTGACACCAGTAATGAACTTGTGGTATCAACCACAGCGGCATCAAGGACCCATGCAATTATTGAATTCAATCGTGGTAAATATGTGCTTTCGGATATCAGCACGAATGGCACCTATGTAAAAACCCAAAATCAGCAATCACTGTACCTTCGACGTGAAACCATTCCATTATTGGGTGACGGAATGATTGGCGTAGGCGAGCAGGTTTCGAAGGATAATCAGCATATAATCATTTATGAATTTCAAGAGAGTTGAACATAGTCGGGTGACCCTATTCGGAATCAGGTGCAGCATAGTTAACCATTACGGTAACAATTCGTGAACAACCACAAAGATTCCAACGCCCATGGAAACCATTTACAGCGACGTTACACTAACCCCCCTCAAGACCAAATAAAGATACCCTGACCCATGCCCTATAGGTTTCCATTCCTTCAAATATCATTAAAAAAGATCCTGATCACACTGTTGCTTCTTTTCTGCAGTTTTTATGCCTTGGCTGAGAACCAGTCCTTAGGGTCTGAGCCGCTACAGAAACTGACTTTAGCTCAGATTGAATTCGCAAAGAATAGCGCTAAAAGTGATCTTACTCTCAACGAGGCACAGAAAAAAGAGACCCTCGAGATGTTCGAGCAGGCAACAACGTGGCTACAGGAATCGGCCATGGTAAACAGTGAGATCTCTGACCTGGAAAGTCTGGTGAGGGATGCGCCAAAGCAGATTCAAAAACTGCGTTCCAGTATGAAACAACTCGATGCAGAAAATGCTGCGCTCGCAGAATTTATAGAAAAATCCGATCTTGCTGCACTGGAGCTGCGGATCAGTCAGGAAGGACTCAATCTTACTCGAGCACGGGATCAGCAGAAGGCCCAGTTGGAAGAACTTTCAAAATTGTTGGCGGGTAGTAAACAGATCAATGAAAAGATAGCTGTAAACAGTAACTCCCTGGCCCAAATCAAATCGGATATCGGCGACCTTCCGAGTGGAGAACCTAGCACAATCAGTCAAGCCAGGCTGATGTCTCTACAGGCTAGACAATCGCTTCGCCAAGCAGAGATCGATCTACTTAAACGCCGCCTGGGTAACCAGAGCCTGTTAACCAATCTATCCCAAGCTCAACGCGATGCCTCAGTTGCGCAAATCAGCAGGCTACAGTCGTCGCTTGAAATACTCAATCAGGCAGCAGCCACAATACGGGAAGATCAAGCCAAACAGGCCAGGCAGGAAGCCGAGTTGCTGGAACAACAAACTACGGGTCTCCCGTTACCTTTACAGGCAATTGCTCAGGATAATGCTAAATCACGCACCGAACTTGAACAGCTGGTTTACTGGGAAAAGCGTGTTACACAGCAGCTTTCGACAACCAAACGGAAACTGGAGCAGATACAAACCGATTTTGAACACAGTAAACAGCGTGTCGAAGTCGTAGGTACCAGCGAAGCCATCGGCAAGATGCTTTCCCGCCGCCGTGAAGCATTACCTTCCCTGAGAAGCTACAGTCGCTCTTCCGCAAAACGCAAACATGAAATCAATATTGCTACTGATCGTCAGATTGATATCGAAGAGTTACTCCTCGAGCGCGGTGATTTATCTGATCATGTAGAGCTTATCACTCAATCACTCATCGTCAATCTATCCACCGATGAGGGTGACAAACTGAAAAAGCAGGCTTTTATACTGGCTGATACAAGACGTGAAGCCCTTAATGAACTACAAAAAGTCTACGGCCGTTACATCGCTCAACTCACTTCTCTGGATCTGACTGAAAGGCAGTTGCTTGAAGTCTCTGAAACCTATGTTGACTATATCAATGATCAATTGATCTGGATCTCCAGTGGGGGCATTATCGAATTTCTCAGCCCTACCCAGTTGACATCCAGTCTCGCATGGTTTCTCTCACCAAAGAACTGGATTGATCTGAGCACTGATATTTCTAAAGCCAGTAAATTGAGTGTACATACTGCATTTATCGTGTTACTGATTTCGATGTTGGTTATCTGGAAACAACGCTATGCCAGAATGCAAATTCCCATCCTTGCCAGATCAACACGCAAGATCAGCACTGACTCAATCCGCCTTACGCTTCGGGCCTTGTTCTATACCCTGGTAAAGATTGCAGCCTTACCGGTATTGATGATAGGAATAGGCCTGTTACTGAAGACACTGCCGACCGCTACACCTTTCACACTAACCATAGCCACGGCACTGATAAGGGTAGGTATCACCTTGGCGGCCGCCCTGCTACTCTACCAGGTCTGTCTACCTGACGGAGTGGGTATCCGCCACCTGCGCTGGAATCGCAAAGTCTGCCAAGCATTGACCTATGAATTACGCTGGGTCATTCCCATTGCAGCACCGATACGTTTTCTTGTGGCCATAGGTACAGGTGACAACTTGCCCCCCGAGGCTCAAATCATCAGTAGTCTTGCCATCATTGCACTGATGACCGTCGCATTGGTTTTCACCTATCGCCTGCTGCGAAGACAAGGACCTTTAATGGTGGGCTGGAGCATCGCAAACCCTAACGCCCTACTCGTTCAATTACACTTCCTTTGGTTCCCCTTGTTGTTGTTGATCGGTGCCGGTCTCATTGTTTCAACTGTTCTCGGCTACATGACACTTTCTCTACGCTTGCTTGGTCGTGTCGAACTGACCTTCTGGTTTTTTGTTGGCCTATTCACCCTAAAAGAGGTGTTACTACGCTATCTCTTTATAGCGGAGCGCAGGTTACGCTACCAAAACGCATTGCAACGTCGCGAGGAACTTCGTACTCAAAGAGAACAGGAACAACAACAGGGTGACGATGAGTACTCAGTCATTATCACAGAGATACCAGAGTTGAACTTTGATGCCCTCGGCGAGCAAGCAAAACGGTTGGTTCGTTTTGGCTATCTGTTCGGTTCCGTAGTTGGCGCCTGGTTGATATGGGCCGATCTGCTTCCGGCACTGGAATTTCTAAACGACGTCCATCTACCTTTCAACACCAGCCAACTGGTTGACGGTATTGTCACTGAGGCGCCGTTGACACTACGTGATATTGTTATCGGTGCAATCATCCTGATCGTGACCATTCTCGCAGCCAAGAATCTGCCAGGTGTCCTCGAAATTACATTGTTACAACGCCTTCCCCTCGAAGCAGGAGCCCGCTATGCCTTATCCACGCTAGTACAGTATCTCATCGCTGCTATCGGCACAATCATGGCATTCAGCAGTATCGGCTTCCAATGGTCAAGCATCCAATGGCTAGTCGCAGCACTGGGTGTAGGACTTGGTTTCGGTCTACAGGAAATCGTAGCCAACTTCATCAGTGGTATTATTTTACTGTTTGAGCGACCGATTCGGGTTGGTGATGTGGTTACCCTGGATACAACTACTGGTGTGGTTTCAAGGATACGCATCCGTGCAACCACCCTCATCAACTATGATAAGCAGGAGATGTTGATCCCCAACAAAGAGTTTATTACTGGCCGGGTCATAAACTGGACCCTGACGGACAAGGTCAACCGGGTTATCGTCACAGTTGGCGTTGCCTATGGTAGCGATGTCAGTGAGGCAATGAGACTCATGTTGAAAGCAGCTGAGGAGAATGAACATGTTTTGCAGGAACCAAAACCCGTCGCTACGTTCGAGGCCTTCGGAGACAGCTCATTAACCTTATTGTTACGCGCCTATCTAGGGTCCATGGACAACCGCCTCGTCACCATTACAGCCTTGCATGAAGCGATCAATAATAAATTTAATGAAGCCGGCATCGAAATCCCATTTCCTCAGCGGGATCTACACCTGGGTGGCTCAAACCCTTTAGAGGTCCGAATAAGTAATCCCCCGCATACCAGCTGATGATCGCATACTACTAACTCGGCACTATTATTGTGTTTCCTCGCAGCGATCACTGCTAACTACTTCCGGGTTGGCTGGTACTTGCTAAGGCCGGATAACACTCATTTGATCGTCACTGCCAAGACCATTTTTTGTCCAGCAATGCAGAAGGAGCACCGTGTAGCCAGTCCGTGACTGATAACACCGCTGGGCGAAAAAATGGCCTTGGCCCTCCGGGGTACGCCCCGAAGGAAGTGCCCTTGGGGTACGCCCCGAAGGAAGTGCCCTTGGGGTACGCCTGAAAAAGCACCACTCCGCGTTACTCATCGCTCATTTGGAACAACCAAACTTCACTCCTCGTGCCTTGATGGGTGCTTTTTCAGGCACAACAGTGGCAATCAAATGAGTGTTAACAGGCCCTAGTTCAGTAACACCCTGCAATTGAAGCATTTCCATTAATTCATCTGGAGGAACCGGCTTACTGAATAGATAACCCTGTGCCAATTCGCAACCCAGATGCACAAGAAAGTCAAGCTGGCTCTCTGTTTCAACACCCTCGGCAACTATACCCAAACCTAGACTGTGTGCCATTGCAATGATTGCCGATGTAATAGTTACGTCGTCTTCGCTATCAGGAATATCCTTAATGAAGGTGCGATCGATTTTCAATGTATCCAAGGGTAATCGCTTAAGATAACCCAAAGAAGAGTAACCGGTACCAAAATCATCAACAGAGATGCTGATACCCATTTCCTTAAATGCATTGAGCGTAATGATTGTCTCATTGACATTGCGCATAATAATACTTTCGGTAATCTCCAATTCCAGATACTTAGGATCCAATCCACTCTTTTCCAATGCCTGCGCCACCGTCTTACTAAGATCGTGTCGCAGGAACTGCATGTTACTTAGGTTAACTGCGATACGCAGTGGTACATATCCTGCTTCTTGCCATGATTTATTCTGTTTGCAAGCCTCATTGAGCACCCATTCACCCAGCTCAATAATCATCCCTGTTTCCTCGGCAATAGGGATAAACTCACCGGGAGAGATCATACCTAACTCGGGCTGGTCCCAGCGTAGCAATGCTTCAGCAGAGACTATTTTGCCGCTGGCTAAGTCAATCTGCGGCTGATAGAACAACTGCATTTCGTTATGAGAGAGTGATTTGCGTAGCTTACCCTCAAGCTTTAGCCTAGAGGTTGCCAATACATTCATCTGTTGTGAATAGAATTGGAAGTTATTCTTGCCTACCGCCTTAGCGTGGTACATGGCAGTATCGGCATTCTTGAGCAACTCATCTACAGTACATCCGTCTCTAGGAAATATTGCAATACCTATACTGGGTGTTACATATACTTCATGGCCATTGAGGTTATATGATCGAACAATTGCATCCTGAACCCTTTTTGCCACCAAACCTGCTGTTTCAGGATTTTCAATCTCTTCAAGCAGTACAGTAAATTCGTCGCCACCAAGACGAGCCACATTGCATCCCCCTTCTACCGCTTCAGGTTCATTGATATGTCCAATAGAATCTGAGTCCCTTAGCTGGGATACCAGACGGTTGGTGACATTTTTGAGCAACATATCACCTATATCATGGCCTAGGGTGTCATTAATTCGTTTGAATTCATCCAGATCAAGGTACAAAACTGCACCTATCCAATGGTGTCTTCTGGCTGCCTTGATAGCCCTGTCCACTTGCTCCTTGAAAGACTGTCGGTTCGGAAGGTTGGTCAAGGAGTCACAATATGCAAGAAAACGGATTTTATCATCCCATCTTTTACGCTCGGTAATATCACGGGCAAAAACGCTCAAGGTAAACAGATCACCTATCCTTGAGCTGGAAATCGACAAATCCAAAGAAAACTGTCTGTTGTCTTTATGTTTGCCTACTGCCTCTAAACGAATCCCTGACGGTTTATCCTTGGTGTCATCAAAGAGAGAGTCGATTATTTCGCTTTTTTGTACCAACGACTTATGCGTTAAGATAAGCTGAAAGAGGTGCAGACCGAGAATCTCTCTTTCTGTATACCCAAACACCTCGCAGGCCTGTTGATTCCAGCTGATAATCTTCTTATTTGAGTCAGCTGTGATAACTGCATCAAATGCTGTTTCAATCACATGGGAAAATCGTGCATCTTCGGCAGCGATAGCCCTGTCTGCCTCCTCCTCCTTTAGCACTGCTATACGACGACTTCGATAGACGTTGATGGTTAATCCCAATATCACCAAAGATATCAACCAAAGCGCTGTAACCTTCCACCAATCAATATCTTTTAATCCTACTCGGCGGCTGACTGATAGTATAAAAGGTGCCCCATAAAAATCGACAGACTCCTTAAAATAGAGCCTATTCTGCACTAGTACTGTTTGTACAATACTGAAAACACTGGACTTGTCTGTCAGATTGACTCGCTCTCTTTCAGCAAGGTTATCTGCATGGTAAAGATATATTTCAATTTCAGGCTGAATAACCTGTTCTATAAATTGTAATCGATCTATTCTAAGTGCTGCTATACCACTAAACATTTCCCAACGCTCACTCTCCTTTATGGGAGGGTATCGCCCGAGATAGACGGGTTTTATAATTAAAATATTTGAATTATTGGTACCACCCAACCTTATTCGTCCCGAGACTGACGTCTCACCAGATTTTACTGCACGCACTATGGCACTGAATGCACCTGACACACGAACTAGATCATAGCCCAATAAATTTGCAGAGAGCGGCGTCATCGGCTCTATAAAACTGATCGGCAAGTGAAAGTCTACATTGCTGAATTTGTTTTGTTTTAGATACTGCGTATTATTTTTCAATTGGAATCCGATAAATCCATCATCTCGCATACGTGCTTCAAACTGATCTAATCTTTCATGAGGAATCCGCTCCATATGCATGATCGATGTAATATACGGGTAGGCTTTAAGCATTTCCTGAGAAAATGATGTCTGCTCTGCAGTGCGAAGGAAATCACTGGAGTGATAGAGGCCTACCAGGGAGATTAGAACCGTCTCCAGGCTGGAGATTCGCTGTGTAACGGTTCGGTGGACCTCCCAAGCCTTATTCGTAAAACCCTTATTGACAGTGTGAAATTCAATCCACACTGACATTGCCAAAAAGAGCAAGGAAATGAGTGTAACTGAAATCCATAAGACAACTGCCCAATACCCTTTAAACACCCTTTCCCTGGAATTAAAATGCAACATTTAGTTTACTTTCTTCGCTTTTCTAATCAGTGACTCAGGAATTACGATTCCACTCTGAACCAAAATAGAATGATTTATCCACATCTCCCATTTCCTATTTGACACAATTGGAATATCCGTGGGTTTTGTGCCATCCAATATGGCAAGCGCCGCCAATGCCGCCCATTCACCCTGTTCCTCAGGTATTTTTGTCAGGCCCAGCAATGTATAAGGCATCATCCATCCATGATTAGTCAGGGTTAATTTTTTTGTGGTAGTTTGTACTGCCTCCAAAACGGAAACAGCCTTCCAGTCATTGATACCTGAATTACTGCCTATAACGATAAAGTCAAAACCCTGTGCCTCAGCATAGGCAGTCAGCCAATCTTTGGTCGTAGTCAGTAATCGAGATTCTAGAGTGATACCGGATTTACTTGCTGCACGTTCAAATCGTTTTAGATTTTTCTTCTCCGTCAGAGTGTTCGCCCCTATGTAGATTGCTCGATGAACTCCACCAAGAATATGCCGGACCTTATCAAATAGGGCATCAATCGGAGCGACCTCAACCATGCCCGTGGCATTGCTATAGGGGAATCCATACCCATCCACATTCCAGTTGATACCACAAAACACGAAGGGAATCCGGTGATCTTTAAAGAAAGGCTGGATCAGATATTTTGCTGCATTGTCATCCGCAATGATAACTACATCTGGCATCCATGCCTCTATCAGCTTTTTTGCCTCAAGGGCCGCTTTCTTTATTGATACTTCATCCTTGTGCCGCTTGCTATCCATGTCAAACTGTTTTAATTCACATCTATCCAATAAAGTTGACCGCAGACCATTTTCGACACCATCAGACCATTCGTAACCTTGGTGGTAGGAAGATATAAATAGACACTTAGCTGCCATTACACTACTTGGTGCCAGCAGGAGAAGTAACACTACAAGGGGAATGCGGTGAAGTATCCTTGGTGAGGGAGGAACCATAAGCGACTTGCTCCATGTCTTACTTTGTCGATGCTGAAACTGATAGGCAATACAATCTATATCGGCAGAGCAGGAAAATCTTTATTTATAGCTCCCCCCCTTCCTTGCTCATCAAGCAATATTCTCTTTAATTACTATATAGTTAGATCATGTCATGAATATCCTATACACGACCAGTATCTACATTCAGGATGATCCTAGATCTGAACCTGGAAAGGTCTGCTTCCTTGCTTTTTCAATCGCCGATTACAGGGACCTCAAGCAATGGAATTGCCGATGTCTTGTAGGCCGTATCATTGCATCCTAACACGTTGTATTGCGCGAATGACATTGGGTGCATACTCCAACTGACGCACACGCTTCCATAGTTTTTTTGGTTTATTCTCATAAATTGCTAGCAGATCACTGACTTCAACCCAGGTAAGTTTACGTCGTTTCCTGAATCTGCCGTCTTTATCTTCCTTCCATTCCTTATTCAGCTCATTAATATCCCGGTAAGGGAACTCGATAAAGAATGTTTTCCACTGTTTTGGGCGAGCCCGTTTACTGGGAGAACGCCTACACCACCAATCTGGATGGTCTAATAGGGTCTTTTCAAATAGTGCATCAACAATTGGAATCTGATCGTTAACCTTTTCAGTAATTCGGCTTGCCTGTAGCAGATCATCACTGAAGTACATAGTTTCCGTCTCTTCTACGAACTCTCTTATTGCTGTTTCCCTGAAGTCTTCACCAATACCCAGGCCACCGCCAAAATCGATCAGATAACCCGTCTTTCGTCCACTGAAGGTTGATTGAAATAAAAAGTAAAGATTATTTTCGTGGACAGCAAAGGGTATGACGCCAGCACCCATCTCATTTATCCTCCAACACGATAAACCTGAGAAACAACTATGGTTTTAACTAATCTGTAGGAATAGGATAACGTCCGCAATACACTCCCTGCTGAGGTTGCTCACATTTGCAGACCTTAAAGGGATCTTTCCAACACATTACTTCTGTTTTCTGCTCATTGTTGGATTGTGCGTTAGCCTGTAGTGGCCCGCTCACCCCTTCTATATCGGATTGCTTGGTTGTCGTCATCTTCATCACCTCCTCGCTCTTTTACCGGCAGACATAGTCGTCTCGTATTAAATATGCTAAGCCGATGTCTCTTAACGGACATAAGATAGTGCCTAGTCGTAGAATCATTTTTCACATCGATTATTATAGGCAAGAATAGCCCAAATATACCTTTATGGGTGTTTGACTCAACAACCTGACATTTATCCAATCAGCTCTATCCCTTCCCAACTTGAATAGAGAGTAAATATATTGAGTTAGGCTCGATGATCACAAATCCATCAAAGCTGCTTCATCCAGGTACCAAGTGAATAGATAACAATACAATCGATGTCAGGTCGCGGTTGATTTTTTCAATGGCTTTCGGAGACATATAATCCTAATCTATGTATCGGCACCCGGAATCTTGTAGCCGTCCTTCATAACTTCAACCGCACCTGGTAACTGAGCAATCCAGTCTATAAAACGTCTGGATGTTTCCGGATCAGGGAAAATTGCACCATGCTGCGGTACGATTCGCTCTATCTCTAGCCCTCTGACCATCTCAGCCCAGCACTGATTGGCTTGATTGGTGGGCATATAACGCAGGTGAAAACCTTCCATGTATGCAATGTGGGCATCAAAGTCAGTCACTTCTACATAATCTGGCCCGATAGATGCACCCAGATCGCCAGAAAACAGCGTTTTTGACAATGGGTCATAGACCTGAAAATTCCCTGCAGAATGAAGAAAATGAGCAGGCAAAATAATCAGTTCGGTATTGCCCAGTTTGAGGCGCATGCCTTCATCCGGTATTCCATGGAGGCGGGGTATTAGAAGTTCATCTATGCCGAAGTGGGGTATGAAACGCACCCATAGCTTGGAGATAAGGGCGTCCGCTTCTGTCAGCATCAGCCAGGCATTCGCTGCCGCGATGATGTCAGGATCCTGATGAGAAAAGAACAGATACTTTAAATCATTGATCGGTATGAGTGCTGATACTTCATTGATTACTTCGTAGTGAACCTTGTGTCCACCTGGATCTAATAAAATCGCTTCATTCCCATCATGGATAACCACTTGATTGGTCGGCACCATTTCACCCTGTCCAAATCCTTCCAATAGAATAAAGGCATGACCATCTTTATTGTAGAGGCTGGTAGAGCCCATAAACTCCTCCCGATTCAGCTTAAAACCAGATCAATGACTTTTTTTACCGCCTTAGGACCTTCCAGACGGATAAGGCCCAGGTTAGCTCTGCGAGGTGCACGCAAAGCAAGTATGGCAGCGGTACCTGCCATATAGATGATCAGAATCTCGCTACTACCCTCGATCATAATGTCATGCATATCGCCAAGATCTGTTGTCCTTGTAATCCGGTTGCCAAGCCCGACAGCAGATGCGCCCATGGCTGCAATTCGAGCGGCTTCCTCATCAGAAAAGTCCGTCCCTATAGAAAGACCATCAACAGATGCAATCATCACCCCCGTGATATCCGGTACGTTTTCTCGTAATTGTTGAATTACGCCTGCATATTCTTCTTGTTTACCCATGTCTCTGTCCCGTTCTATCAGTAGATTTACCAAGACTATTATAGTCTTCCTAGGAAGCTTCCTATCTTGATATATTGGTCGATGTAAAAATTTAATAGGAAACCTTAAGATTTTATTAACAAAAATTCACACTTGATAGCAACGTATCTGTAACTAACACACTAAACTTGCGGATTCAGACTAAATCCAAGAAGCAAGATGAATCCTGTACTATTTGTCATACAAACCGTATCAGTGACAATTTTCACCTGAATTGGTAGGCTCAAGCGGAGAGGCTGGAGGCAAATACTCAGGAGAGGAATCCCAATGCGTTTTACAGTATGTCTGCATATAGAATAACTGAGATCGGTTTTAAACAACCTGAAGCCATCTTCTTTTGTACGACAGTGGAAATGGCGTCTGGGTATGATATTGCAGAATGGGTCTACGTTGATGACCAAAATGCTGATGTCATTCTTGTTAATACCGACCTGGATAGCAGTTCAAAAAGGATTTCGGTAGAAACGCCTACGCAAAATAATGAAAGACCCATTCTTGTCAGCTGCTCTGTTAGCGGTGAGAAAACTGACCCTTTCTCATATACTCTTGAAAAACCTATTACCTACTCAATGCTCGTAACCTTACTACAGAAACTGGAACTGGAGCTGGAGTTATCGACTATCGAAAAGACGCCACCTCCACTTCCGGTACCGCAAGATCTACAGGAATCACATGGCACCGGGCAAGAAGCGGTAAAATTTAATACTGAACATCATTCCGGGGAATCCTTTCAGCCAGAGACACCCAGCGAGCCGGTAATACAATCTGAATTCCAGAAATCAGTAGATCCATCTAATATTGAGGATGTTTACATACAAAGCGCGCTACATGATGCAGTAGAGGAACCTGCCGGAGAAGATACCCCTGCAACCTATAACAAAACCGATAGCATACAGAGTGATACAGACCCTGTATCCGATACTGTTTCACCAAAAGCCACGATCGATCAACATGGATCTTCAGATAAAAGTCACGAGAAAAATATATACAGTGATATGGATCGTCCAGCGAGACGGTTTTTTGAAGTGACGAGATTTCTTGGGTTAGTAAGAAAGGCCGCATTAAGCGGTCGTCCAACAGAAATCACTCATTATGTATACCCACCAGTTCGGATTTATCCTGATCAAAAAGTCTTTGCCTATACATCATATGTAGGGCTCTCACCCGATATATTCCGTACCCTTGCCTCAGGGTTCTCTATCCGAGATCTGGTGAAGATGGGAGAAAAGGAACCACCTGACAGCTGGAATACACAGCCACTCTGGTTACTATTCTTCATCGCCACCCTTTATGGTTCAGAGGGGAGGCTGAAAGAATACAGCAGTCCTTACGACAAACTGTGTCTGACTTCCAAACCAGATTTTGATATCGTTCCGAATCATTCCGACTATAGGACAACTGCCGACTTCATGATGGCGAATCGATCATCTGATTTGAAGACCATAGCCGATGATACAGGTATTAAAATTAAGACTGTAGTTGACTTTTGTAACGCCTGTGAGGAGATTCATATTATTGAACGCAACCCCACCACTCATTCTGATACAAAATTATCCCAAAACCAGAAACAGGGAACTTCTGTGTCAGACATATCTGCTAAGACAAATATGGGGTTATTAAAACGTTTTAAATCAATTTTCAACAATACAGAGTAAGGCGAATAAGTATGTCAGTACGCCCTGAAACGTATCAACAGAATCGGTAGCATCACCACACTTATGCATGAACAGATAGTGAGAAAGCTCCCTGACAAGGATGTAACAACCGGTGATTCAGTTTACCAAACTACAGATCATGTAGTTGAGCCCAGCTTGCTTCCTCAACCAAGCCAGCTGCTGCCATCGTTTCCAGTTTCTGATTGGAGTGATGCTTTTTCACAGTACCTGATAAAACGCGTACGAAGAAACCCCAGGGATCTGCGTGCCCATGTTCAACGTACTCTACTCTATCTTTCCCAGCGCGATTCTGAAGCCATATACGCGGCTTTGATAGACCTTTTTCTCATCCTGGGAAATCGCGGCCATGAAATACGCAACAACCTTCTAAGACAAGCCAGGTCGCTTTTACCAGAGGAGAGGTACCGATTCTTGAAGGCCCGAATGAAGACAGGCCTGGACACAAAGGAGCGCTTACCTCCCAATACCTTTTCCAGCTTATCGAGAGGTCTTTCAGGGACCACGAATATTGTCAGCCGTAAAGGTTCTGACCCTAACAGTTCTCCTGTCAACCCGCTGGACCAGGCCATGGAACGATACCGCCAGAATGACTGGCTCACAGCCATGATCATTCTGGAGAATGCCTTAAATGATGATCCCGGGGATGAAACTGTTTGCCGTGAGTTACTTTCTTTATACAAGAAACACCAGGCACGGGATGCCTTTTATAAAACCTTCACAGGGATTTTTGGCAGGCGCTTGGCCCTGCCTGAACTGTGGCGTGACACAGAGAGATTTTTTCTTGAATCAGTGCAGTGACACCCTAACCAACAGAATCATTGACTTGCCAATTTCCAAGTAAAATTTAATAGCGAATAAAACTATGTCTGAATATCAATTGGTAGAGGAGTTCTATTTGTTGCCGACAACTGCAGGGGCATTCTATGCGGTTTCTGGTAGAGAAAATGAACCGATTCGTCGTCTCATGCTGGTATTGTTAAAACAAGAGACCAGTCTACAGATTAACACCGAAAACCTCTGCCGCTGGCTTGACATCAGCGATGAGCAGGAGGCCCTGGCAATACTGCATCGTGCACAAACCCTTTCCCTGGTTCAGGGCTTTCAAGAACCTCAGCAAGTTTCAGGTCCCGGCGTCGGACATAAACTACAAAACATCCTTCCACACCTGTCATCGATAGGAAAAGGACTTCTAGTGGATTGGAATGGGCTTTCACTGGCCCACAGTGGAATGAATGATACAACCGCTGACATGCTCTCCGCCCTCAGCGCTGACTTGATTGCAGTGCAAACTCGGCATGCAGAGAGGCTGGCAGAAAACCTGGGGCTGGGGGCACAGGGATGGGCTGCTGTTGATGCTTACGGTTCAAGCAGAATTGGTGCCTGGCCGCTCTTTGTGGGTGATGAGCATTTCATGCTGGTACTGCTTGGAGAACCCAGATTGAATCAACCGGAGTTTATTTCGTTAGTTTGGGTGCTGATCAACAGGTATGGTTAAATTGGGCCCCGCATGGGTTAGCATTTTCAAATCGAAGCCAAGCTGAAATTAGCCATCTAACGATCAAGACCGATTGATTAGCAACTTGCTGCGACCGGCAAAGAGAAGAAGACCTGTCGCGATCAGAAGTAAAATGCCCGGTTCAGGCACATTTGCAGTCTCCTGCTCGCTGACCAGTACATCACCATCCCTCACCGCCCAGATACGTTGCTCATCTGATAGGCCATTGATTTCCTGGGAACCAAAATGAAAATGCAGATACCAGGCTTGATCGGAGAAATCCGATAAGGTACCAGACCAGTATCCACGGTAAGACAGATTGGTAAACGGATTATAGTTGCTTGAAACCGGGGCAGGATCAAACCTGTCATGAGAGTAGTTGGCTTGATAACCCAGATTCACATAATACATATAGGCCAATTCGCTACTCATGCCGGAGGTGTCATACCCGAGTGAGTCCTGGCTGTTGATCGTAGTCGGCAAACGCCAGTCATCCCAGACAACCCCACGTAAAGGATCGTCATACTGGAGCCCGCTCGCCCAATTGACCGAATCCAACCAGCTCAATCTTGCGAAAGGTGCAGCACCGGAGGTCATGGCATAAGAGGCATCCTGCAGCCAGGTCACATCCAATACATCGTCATATATCAGCCCAGCACCTCTATCGATGAGGGTTGCATTGGCTACACTGGCATACCCCAGGGAAATACACAGGGCGCAGAGGATGTTGGTCATTTGTTTTTTCATCAGCATTGGCTCCAACGCCAAGGTATTCATTAATTTCAGATTGTATATACAATACTCATGCCAAATTCAATATTACTCTATTAATCATTAAGTTACATAACTTAACCAATAACTTACTCCCCGCAAATGTAAAAAAACCTGACACTAGTTACGTTCTAAGAGCACTGAATATATAAGCCTGATTGAATTGAACGCATAAAAAAAGGGAGGCAAGCCCCCCTTTCTTCCACCTCGTTTCTCCTTACCCTATGCGGACCTGCTCTTACGTCCATAGAATCTCAGAAACAGGAGGCCGGATGCCATTAACAATATCGCAGGTGGAATAGGTACAGGCGCGACGTCCCCATCTCTAAGTAACCAGACACGCTGCTCATCAAAAATGCTAGTGGCTTCATCTGAACCAAAATGAAGATGTGTATACCATGCTCGGTCTGAGAATATTGATATTGTGCCAGACCAGGTTCCACGGTAACTAATGTTGATAAATGGATGATCGTTGCTTGGAACCGGATCAGGCCCGGTACGGAGATAGTTGGGTTCAATACCAAGATTCACGTAGTACATGTAGCCCAATTCACCACTCAAGCCTGTGGGGTCATAGCTTGGCGGGTCGTTTGGGTGTGGAGTGTTGAACATTCTAGGTAGGCGCCAACCGTCCCAGATGACCCCGCGTTCTGTATCTTCATAATTGAGCGTACTGGCGAAGTCCACCGCATCGTGCCAGTTCAGCTTACCACTAGTGTTATGACCCGATGTTCTTACGTAGGAAAAGTCCTGCAACCAAGTAACATCCAAATAATCATCATAAATGAGCCCACTCCCTCGATCAAACAGGGCGGCTTGGACATGTCCGGCAAACAGTACAGAAAATAGGACTAAAACAGGGGCAAAAACTGCTCTTCGGACCATGACTGTATTCTCCATCAAAACAAAAAAGTCATTCGCTGAGCGCCAAGGAAGGCTGAAAGCCGAGGCGGTTAGTCCCCGGTAGGCGTGAGGCGAGACTGTAGACCCGTCGTGCCTTGCGCCAGAGGGGATGCAAAGCGAGCATCCGAACACGGCGTCCAGTCATTTGGGAACTGACGGCGGAGTGGTCACGAGCTTGCGATGTGATCACGTAGTGTCAGTGACCAGGACCGTCCGGGGCACTAATAGGTTGTCAAAGATCGAGTGTCTTTTAGGCCTGGGACGCCTAAAAGACATCACGAGATCGAAGACTCACTTGTTTTTACAGATAGCGAATCCGTGTGCAATATTCATTCCACACAGAAGATACCTCTCAAAAACAGTACATTATGGCAAACCCATACTTTTGAGGCATAAGAACTGTTAAATATTTCGACAATCGATGAACAATCACCGGCATCAAGCCATTCGAGTAGATTATCACTCAAAGCTGATCATTACCCAACTATCCGCACCTGTTGATCCCATCAGCCTAGAATCCGCAGTTGAATATGGATTTGTGGGAAATCCCGGCGTGCCCGGCAAGGCGTCGTTCGCCGTTAATGGTTATTCCCTTAACAAGATCGACAACGCAGCAGGGTGCGCCGGGATTTTTCACAAATTCTTGTAGCGTTTTTGGGATCACCCAATGGGTGAGGTTGAAATTCCATATTCAATCCAACACATCATTCCCTTACGTCAGAAATTAGCGGTCAACTGCGGAATCTAGGATCTGCTAACGAAGAATATCCAGCCTGATCCAATGGCACTCTAACCGATGAAGCCTCAGGGGCAGTTAACACGAGTTTTATCCACATCTTCTTGAGTAGAAGGTGTGCATCCGCAGGATCCGCACCCTGAACAGGCATCCGTCGGTCTCTCGCTATCCGCTTCCAACCGCTTTACCCACAATTGGATGATCACCCAACCTACACATAAGAGAACCAGACCGATAATAGCAACTAGATGGGTCCACATGGTCATGCTGCACTGAATAAGCCGGCAAAACCCATGAATGCCATGGATAGAATGCCGGCGATGATCAGATTCATGGCGGTACCCTTAATCAATCGAGGCACTTCAGCCAGCTCAGTCTCTTCACGAATACCGGCCATCAGCACCAGCGCCAAGGTGAAACCGAGACCTGCACCCAAGGCATAGACCATGCCCTCAATGAATCCATAACCCTTATTGGTGGCGAATATGGCCAGTCCCAGTATCGCGCAGTTGGTGGTGATCAGAGGCAGAAAGATCCCTAGTGCCCTGAACAGACCAGGACTCATTTTTTTAATCACCATCTCGATGAATTGTACAGTACTGGCGATCACCACGATGAAGCTGATCAGCCTCAGATAGGGGGCATGAACAAGAATGTAGGTATTGAGAAACCAGGCACACAGGGCAGTGATTAACATCACAAAGATGGTGGCCAGGCCCAGCCGGAAGGCGGTCTCCAGTCGTTGTGATACACCCAGAAAGGGACAAAGTCCCAGGAAATAGGCCAATACAAAATTATTGATCAGCAGGGCACTTATAAATATCCACACCAGTTCGTTCATCGTGCTTCGATCTCCATCTCATCCAGCTGCGCTACCAGTCTGTCTTTACGCTCCTTGAGCCAATTGAATAACAGCAGCAGGAGACCCAGGGTAATGAAACCACCGGGTGGCAGGATCATGATCACCCAAGGTTCGAAGTCATCACTGAACAACTTGAAACCGAACAGGGCACCCTCCCCCAATAACTCACGTACCGCTCCCAGAGAGAACAGGGCAAACAGAAAACCACTGGCCATGCCCAGTGCATCCACTACCGCAAGACGCACCGAGTTGCGTGAGGCGAAGGCCTCCTGCCGTCCCAGGATCATACAGTTGGCCACGATCAACGGAATGAAAGCCCCCAACTCCTTATGGACCACTGGCATCAGTGCTTGCAGGGTAAAATCGGTCACCGTGACGAAAGTGGCAATAATGATGATATAGGTGGAGATGCGTACCTGTTTCGGAATCCAGTTTTTCAGGGAAGAGACGAAAAAACTTGAGGCTACCAACACAAAAAAAGTCGCCCCTCCCATCACCAGGGCATTGACCGCTGAATTGGTGACCGCCAGCATCGGACACATACCCAACACCTGCACGAAAGCCGGATTATCACGCCACAATCCTTTGATGAACTCCTGATAAGTGTCTCGTTTTTTCTCAGGCATACTATTCACCCTGTTGAATCTTTAAACGCTGCAACCATTGTTGATTCGCCTGATTAATAATCCGCACTACAGCCTTGGAGGAGATGGTTGCCCCGGTGATGGCATCAACCTCGTTCGGCGCGGACTTACTACCCATCTTCACTGCCACAATTTCGGGATCTATGGACAAGGCATCGAAATTCGCCACAAAGGCTGCATCCTTATAAATCTTGTCACCTAACCCCGGCGTCTCGCGACTCTCGAGTATCTCCATACCCACCACCTTGCGCTGTATGGGTAGGTAGCCATAGAGCAAGCTGATGATATCCTGGAATCCCGGGCCCGAGCCGGGGATGGCATACCCCACCAGCGCCCCCTCTGGGTTATAGCCACCGAATACAAACTCCTCCTCTTTGCCAACCTCTTCCACCACTGCCAATTTCTCTTCGCGGTAGACCAATCGTTGTAAACGGGTGGAACCAGGCAACACCTTGAATACCGCCTCCTGTAGTATCTTGGCCTTATAGGCAGTGATGGTGGGCAGGGTGACCTCGAACACGGTGACGATGATCAAACCGGAGAGCAGACCGGCAAAACCCAGCGTGGCCACTAAGCGGGCCGATCCGGGTTCAGTGGCATTGACGGTCTGTGGAGTCTGCGGCTTCATCTGATCTTCACTCCTTACCGAATACCCGGGGCTGGGTATATCGATCGATCAGTGGCGTCGCTGCATTCATCAGCAGAATGGCGTACATCACGCCCTCGGGAAAACCACCGAAGATCCGAATCAGCACAACCAGCAATCCTATCCCTACAGCAAAGATCCAGGCCCCACGCGGGGTTAGGGGAGAGGTAACCGGATCGGTCGCCATATAAAAGGCTGCCAATAGCAATCCACCGGAGAACAGTGTAAACAAAGGGTCCGGATAGTGACCGGTATCGATTGCATAGAGAACACCGGAGAAGATCGCTGCTGACAGCAGAACACCGGCCGGTATGCGCCAGTCGATATCACGCCGTAACACTAAAAAGATCCCTCCCGCCAACAACAGCAGACCACTGGTCTCACCAATACAGCCTGCTGTATTACCCAGCACCAGATCAAGCAGAGCGGTGGATTGCTGCTCGAATTTCATCAACCCCAGCGGGGTGGCTGTGGAGACTGCATCGTAGTGAGGCTGCATGAACGGCAAGGCAAAGTTAGAGGGATACCATTGAAAAAAACCCTCCCCGCTTACCTGGGTGCTCCAGGTGGTCATGGCATTAGGAAAGGTTGCCAGCAGAAAGGCACGCCCGACCAGGGCTGGATTAAATAGATTCTGCCCCAGCCCGCCCCAGATCAGCTTACCGATACCCACAGAGACAACCCCGCCTAGAAACGCCATCCACAGTGGTAGTGCAGGAGGCAGGGTCAGGCCAAGCAACAGGCCAGTCAGGACACCACTGCCATCCACCAGCCTCGCAGAGCGTTGTTCCGCTGGCGAGAAGAGCCATTCGGTAGCCACCGCCCCCAAGATACTCACCACTACCACCAGCAGTGCACTGAATCCGAACAGCCAAATTCCGGCAAAGGTAACCGGCAGCAGGGCAAACAGCAGGTCTCTCATGGTCTGGTGGGTGGTCATCTGCTGCTTCAGCAAAGGGGATGGCTGCACCAGCAATCTGGGGTCTTTGTACTGCATCAAGCCTTACCCCGCTTACCACGCATTTCACTTTTGGCACTGCGAATCAACTGCACAATAGGGATACCAGAGGGGCAGGAATAGGTGCAGGAGCCGCACTCCACGCACTCTGCCACATTGGCCTGTTTAATCTTATCGAACTGTCGCGCTTTGGCCAGACGGGCCAGCTTGGAGGGGTTCAGAAAATAGGGACAGGCCTCCACACATCGACCACATCGGATACAGGGAACCTCTTTGGGGCGGGCGGTCTGTTGAGCGGTAAAGGCCAGGATCCCGGAACTGGATTTGATGATCGGCGCATCTAGACTGGCAATAGGAGTACCCATCATGGGCCCACCCATAAGCACTTCTTTGGTCTCCGCCTTAAGACCACCGCAAAAACGTAACACCTCCCGTACCGGTGTACCCAGGGGAACTATCAGATTGGCGGGATATTCAATACCGGGACCAGACACCGTCACCATACGATCAATGTAGGGCATGCCGGTATCAAAGTAGTCGGCGATGGCAACGATGGTGCTGACATTGTTCATGATGATTCCCAGGTCTGCCGCATGCAGTCCTTTGGGTATCTCGATGTCGAGCAAGGATTTGATCATCATCTTGGAGTCGCCCTGGGGATATTTAACCCTCAGGGGCGCCACCCGGAATGGCCGGTCGGATGGTATGTGTTCACCCAGGGACGTGATCGCATCGGGCTTGTTGAGTTCAATGCCGATAATAGACTCTTCAGCTCCCAACAGGGTGTGAAGGATCTCAATGCCTCGCAACAGGGCCTCTGGGCGTTCGACCATGACGCGATGGTCGTTGGTCAGATAGGGTTCACACTCGGCCCCATTGGCGATCAGGTGTTTGATTTTCACCCCTTCACGCAGTGAGTATTTAACGTGCACGGGCAGTGAAGCCCCACCTAAACCTACGATTCCGGTACCTTGCATTACCGAGACAAAATCATCCAGGGAAAGGCCACGCCAGTCCGGCCGACGGTCGACTTCGAGACGCTGGGTTGCATACAAGTCCGCCTCGATCTCAATGGCCTGTTCATAACGGCCGCCGGGAAAACGGCGTTGCCCGATGGCCTTGACCCGGCCACTAACCGGACTGTGCAGACTGGTGGATACGAATGCGCCAGGAGCGGCGATCAACTGGCCGCGCCTGACCTGCTGGCCCGCTTCCACCGATGGCTTCGAAGGGGCTCCCAAGTGCTGGTGCAGAGGTAGTATGTAACGCTCCACAAAAGGCATTCTCTGGGTAGGCAAGGCGGCCGTCTGATCCTTGTACTCATCGGGATGAATGCCGTGTGAAAAACTGCGCTTGAAGAGTGTGGAGAGGGCTAACATGTCTTTATCATTGCGAACCCGACTTACGATGTGTCGAATCCCGGTAACCAGCAAGCTGCATCAGGCGATCACGCATCGCTTGCCGGGTCTGTTGCTGCAGTTGACTGCTTAACTCGCGAATACGCTGTTCGTATTCATCCGCGAGCGCCTTCAAATCAGCTTCATGGGCTGCTGCAACACGCGCTTGCTCCTGCTGTTGGACCCGCGCTGTAAATGGCGTCACCAAACCGGCCAGCTCCTGCAGCATACGCCAGCTCGCTTGTCTCTCCTCGATAACCTTAAGCAGTCTTTCGTCTACCCGGACGCGAGTAACTTGTTCCCCATTGACATGCTGTCCAACAGCGGGCACCCGTTTGTTACGCTCCTGCTCCGACATGGCCAGATATTCCACCACGCCAATCCCTTCGTCCCCCTCATTCAGAGGACTGTAGCAGTCTGTAAAACGGGCTTCTCCCAATACCCAATCGGCCGGGGTGATGGCACGTCCCTCATGGTCCATAACCCACTGTTCCAAGGGGTCTGGATTGTCGTCTAATGTGATCCTGGAACCCAATACGCCTTCAGCTTGCGGATCGTATCTAAACAGGGGCAAGAGTCTGGCAGTAACCGCTGTTTCGGCCCGGTGTAGCGTCTGATCTGTTGCGAATCCATGCCGTGTCGGACTCGGCGCATGCAGATGCATCAGCGCCGGACCCGGGTAGGCAAAAGCGGATCGGATGCTGGTGGTGAAATGGGCAGGGACACTCACCGAGGTCTGGGCGATAAAGAGATCACGCCGGGTAAGTGTCAGTAAAGCCAAGTCGATGCCGACATCATTCACTGGGGAGAGGGGTGAATCCAGGCCTGCCCGATCTGCCAGACCCAAACCCAGGTCTGCGAGCAACAACACTTTAATCGGCAACTTGTTTGCTAGTACCCGAGTGAGTTGCCCCAGACCACGACCAACCAGCTGATCGCTATCTCCAACCAAGAGCATGGCCGGACAGAGAGACCGCTCTTGTTCATCCAGGTCATGCCATGTCAGTGCCTCAAGATCGGACCAGAGACGTGCTGCATCGGTAGATCCTTCAAGCTCTGTCCGTGCCTTGCGCATCATTACAAAGCCCTCCGTTGCCTGGCGTAACTGCCCTTCAAGCAGGCCAGCCGCGAGCTGTGCACCATCACCGGTAGTATCGAGGGTAACAGGTGAGGAATAGGGGCTATGGGGAAAACTGCTGGCCCAACCAACAGCTGAGCCGGGAGAGAGAACCAGACTCACACGAGCCCGCCCCATCCCCTGACGGCCTGTAGAAAGCCGCCAGGCCAGGTCACTGAGATCACGTGCCAGATCAACCAGACGACGAAGCCGTGCCGCATCGACCTTACTGCCAACAGCCGTTTCGACTTCACTGAGGAGGCTGGTCATATCAGCCTGTCGGGCATCGATGTTATCCAGACCGCGCGAGAGGGCATCCATATCGTCAGCAGGCAAGGCATCCGACAGGATGGTACGAATCAAACCGGTTATCGCTTCCCGGGTATCATTGACCTGTTGCAGATATTCAGCAAACCGAGGGGCCAGCTGCGCCTCCACTACGGCAAGGACCAGACGTATTGCCAATTTAGCACCCGATCCCGGCTCGGCACCATCACCACCTGTCATCGCCAGGGCTGGGCTATGGGCCAGATGGACAGCGGCCATGGCGCCGACTTGCGGATGCCGCTCCAGTCTGCTGAGGGTTGCTGGCTCACTATCGGGCAGACCATGCCAAGCCCTCTCTATCTGTCGCGCCTGAGATAGGGATTGTGAGCTTTGTCGGACGTTTTGCAGCGCCGCCGACTGACAGGCCTGAATACAGATCCCACACCCCTTGCAACCCTCTGGGTCGACTGCCAGCACCAATAACTCACCACTACCCTCGTTCAGCTTTTCCGCGTCATGATAGAGGGGATCGGTGATCGCGACAGGCAGGCAACCAATCTCCTCAACCATCTGCTCGACACCCTGTTGGATCGCCTGTTTGCGTTCTTCAGGAAAGGGCAGCCTATCCTTGATCCTGCCATAGGCATGCTCGAGCAAAGGCTCCACTGTGGTAGGCGGAGGGGGATCCTGCTGCAGACACTGATTGGCAATACCGGCAGCCAGCTTAGATGCAACAGGCCTGAGCATCTCAGCTGAACTCAATCGAATACCGGCATCGATCAAACGGGCCGGAGAGATGGCCAGGGCCTGGATGGCCGAATCGGGACAGCGACTCCAACAATCGCCACAGCCTGTGCACAGGGCTGGATTGAAAAGAGGGTGTTGTTTACGAAATCGGCTCAAGTCACGAAAACTTGCCGATAGGGGGGGTACCGCACCTATTGCTAGGTAAGGGTCAGGTGCCAGTTGTTCGCTCTTGCCCTGTTTATAGAGCACCCCGACCTGGTCCCAGAAACGAGGCAGGCTGTCATAGGCATCATCGATGTTACCCAGTCGTCGAACCATGGCAGGAACCTGTTCAACAGCTGTCACAGACGACCGCATCGGGTTGAGTGGAAAACGAGCGCAGTTAATCTCCTTCACCTGTTTAATGCCTGCCTCAAAACTTGTCAGGGCAGCATCAACATTCATCACCGACTGACGTAGTTGCTCTTCCCGGATCGTAACTAGACGACGTTGTGTTATGTCCAGTTGGTCTGCTTTCAACAGCACTCCTGAGATGGCACCCAGCAGGTATTCATTGGGTGTCGAGATGGCAGCTTCAGGTGGCGTTAGTTTATACAATCGCCCACCTGACTCCTTCAGGTGTACTCTGGTAGCAGCCGGTAGTTGTGCCCAAACTGACTCATCGGGCAGCATGCTCTGCACAAGCAACACCCCCTCTTTAACCAGCCCCAGATGAGGGGAGAGCCGCTCCATTCCGGTATCCGAAACCAACACGGCCAGATCGACGGGGGTTTCATCTCCCGGATCCAGTAAGCCATCACTACTGAAACTCAGCCGATCCGTACAGAGGCCTGCCCAGGGTTTGGTGAACAGGGCTGGTCGACTGCGTAATCCACCCCCCAGCAGTCGATAGAGAAAGAGTGCAGTTTCAACCATTAATCCTTCACCGGCATCTCCTGACAATCGGTGCAATACCAGGGTTATGGCATCTTTTGGCCTTAACTCAGGAGAGGCTGCCTCATCGCGAAGTCCCAGATCAGCAATATCCGGATAGCTGCGACGTAAACGATCGAGCAAAACCTGTCGCTTGGGGTAATCACTGGATAGCTGGGAGAATTTGACACCCAGATAGACCCGCGATCGCTTGATCGTATCCAGGTTGAGACATAGGGCAAGCAGATCGGCACCCCGCAACGGGAGACCACCCAGACCATAGATAACCGAAATAAACCGGGGGTGCTGATGTGCGTTTATGGCTGGATAGCCAGCATCTGTATCAGTCCCGAACCGCTCATTTTCATAGCCATGATCACATGCTGCGCGCACCTCCCTCAACAGGGGCGGATCCGACGCCAGAGGCACATCCAAACGTTCCAGTACACAGACTCGGGGACACTGACTGAGATGCCGCACTATCTCCTCACCGGGAAAGGGACGCAGACAGCGGATACCCAACACACCGACTTTCAAACGATGGTTGTCTCGCAGGTAGTCTGACAAAGCCTCGAGGGTCTCGACAGCTGCCCCCTGGGCAACCAGGATCAGGGAGGCATCCTCCACCCGGTGAGACGACAACAGCCAGTGATGCCGGCCAGTCTGTTGTGCGAATTGATCAAAGGCATCATCGAGACATGTCGAGAGTGTGTCATCGAAGAAGACGCGCCCCGCCGCTTTGGCTTGTCCCCACACTTCAGTGGCCTGCAGGCCACCCAACATGACCGGACGGTCGGGGTTGTGCCAGCGTGGCACCCGTCTGCGCTCTTTACCCAAAAGCCATTGTTGCGCTGGTGTTGTGGATACGATCTGATCATCCGGCTGCCCCAGGTAAGCTTTCGTCAATCCCGCAGGCGGCAACCTGACCTCCTGTAACGCCAGGGCTGTCTGCTCACAGTCCATGCCGACCAACCCTGGCAGCAGTGATTGCTCTGCCACTCGACGGGCAATCAGGGAAAAATCCACGGCCTCCTGGACATTAGCTGCCATGAATTGGAAACAGCCTGAATCTGCCGCCAGGTGAATAGACTCATGACCACTTCCCAAGGCCGGTGCATGACTCGCCAGGGCACGGGTACTGACATGTATGACCAGGGGTAGACGGTGTCCGGCAGCAACTGCCAGCAGGTCACTCGCCTGGGCCAGATCAGTCCCAACCAGAAAACTGGTTGCACGCAGTCCACTCATCGCCATGCCGATGCTTGCAGCCAGCGCACCGCGAACCCCTTCCGCTGTATGCGTACCCAGTGGGGTACCCATCTGATTCACTGGTTGACGCCACTGTTCATTTCGCCAGGCCAGATCTGCGAATTCGGCCGGAAAGGATGCCCCCAACCCTGCCGCATCACTGAAGCCCGCTTCCGTTAGGGCTACCGCAGTATTACCATCCAACACAGTAGCTGTTCCAGCATAGGGACCCTGGATACGGGATGGTGCCCCAAGCAGACGTCTCAGCAGACGTAAAGCTGTGTTAGCGAAGCCGGGCATAACGGACCTCACGCTGATTCTCAGAAGGTTCATGATCGGTAAACTGGTTGCCATCCAGCCATTGGATGGCGCCCGTTGGGCATCGGTAGGTCGCTTCTGGACGTGCCGGTCCCCCGCCTGAATAATCCACTACAGGTAGGTTATCCTTCATGCGGATCAGGCCTGGTGCCGCATCGACTACACAACGCTCACAGGCATCGCAGGCAGTGGTGCAGAGCGCAACGGCCATCTCACCGGCAAGAGGGGCCTTGCACTGAACGAACAGGTTTTGGCTGATGGGCACCAGTTCCAACAAGTCTCTAGGGCAGACCCCGACACAATCGCCACAAGCCGTACATTTCGTCACATCGACCACCGGCAGACCATTTGGATTTGTGGTCATTGCATCGAAGCTGCAGACACCCTGGCAATCACCCAGACCAAAACAACCCCAGGAACACCCCTTGCCACCACCGGATACCACAGATGCCGCTAAACAGCTCTCAAAACCCTGATACTCGGCGATCTGGTAGGCCTGACCCTTGCCGCCGGCGCAGTGCAGGCGCGCCACAAGTTTTTCCTGTTGTCCAGGATCCACATCCAAGAGCTCCGCCACCGCATCGATCGACTCTTGGCTTGCCACGGTACACTTGCTGGGTTGAACGGCGAGTTGCACCAACTGTTCTGCAAAGGCATGACAACCCGGCTGACCACAGGCGCCACAATTTGAACCTGGCAGCAAATCTTCGGTCTCTTCGATGCGGGGATCCTCCTGCACCTTCAGAAAGCGGTAGGCCACCGCCAGGATAATTGCAAACAACAGACCGATGCCGGTCATGATGGCGGGTGCGATAACGAAGCTGCTCATTGGTTGAATGGGGCTGCGCGTTCAATCAATTGATCCAGATCCGGCTCATCCTGGTTGGACGGCTTGCCCGGATGTATACACTTCGCGGGACAGATTTCGGCTGCCTGAACCAGTTGGGCGAATGTCGCACTGCCAAGATCTCCAAGCATGGCCTGCTTCTCTTCGTTATAGATAAAAAGTTGAGGATTGATCGGCAGGCAATCATTACAGCTGGTGCAGAGCGGAGTATCTATCCAGGGCTCATCGAAGGAGAGTACCTCATCCTCTTCAGGGGGTGTGTCACGCTCTTCTGTTGCTTCATGCACCTGCTTGACAGTGGATAGGGCTTCATTCTCCGGGGGAGATGATGAACGCATCAGGACAGGATGACTCCCCCCCTCTGCATCCATACCCAGCAACACATCAGTCAGCCGCTGCATGGCCTCGCTGGCAGCTTCGTTTCTAACCCGCTCCACCTCCTCTGCGTGTACCGCCTGCAATCGTTGCATGGCCTCATCGGCGAGCTTGCGCTCCTCGGCGCGAGTCTCCTCAACCGCCATATCGACATATCGGTTACGCACCCCTGCCATCTCCTGCAGGGTATGCCAATAGTTAAGACGGTCGCGACAGGCAAGGGCAAGCGCTCTGGAGATCACCAACCGGTGGAGAATGGCATTTCCATCTATCGCCCACACGAAGGGTACCCGCTTATAAGCCTCCTCCAGGCTCATCGACAGATAGTCCTGGATCGAGACCAGCCCTACAGAATCACAACCAGGGGGAATCGCACGAAAATGGTCACGCAGACGTTCGATCAGCAAGGCATGGTCAGCAAAGGTAAATGCCAATTCTAAGGTGACATTGCTGCCGTTGTCGTCCAGATACTGAAACGGGTGCAGGGGCCAATCACTGTCTGCTTGGGGGTTACCGCTGAAGTCCATTCTTACTGAAGCGGAATCACCTGCTTCCGGATTGATACGAAAAAAGGGGTGGGCGCGACTTTCAATGGCAGAACCGGCCACTAACCAGGCATTGAGTGGCAGTAGATTGCCTGCTGGGCGTAAACCGGTATTGATTACATGCAGACTGGTTCGGGTTGCGTCCATAGCCATCAGGTAGCACTTTAAAAGATGCTGATGACGGGCGGCGGAGGATTGATCGACAACCGCTTGACGATGACTGATACCCAGATAGCTCAACTCAGTCCTGAAACTCTGGAAAGGATTACCATCCAGTCCGGCACCCGGATCGGCATGGGCCAGGACTCGGATCAAAATCTGTATCGGCCGTCCTGAGCTGAGTAGACGGGAAAAGGTACGCAGTCCCTCCCCCGCCACCTGGTCCGCCGAACCCAAAGCGATCACCGATGGCACCATCCTTAGCTCATCCTGAGAAAAGGCCTCCCAGCTGAAGTTGGCAAACCAGGGGTTGTGCAGTTCCGGGTTATAGATACCTTCAATATCCAACTCGGCAATGCGTACTGCGCTGAAGATCGAGGTGAGCTTCTCTGCCTCTCGATCAAAGATCTCCATCGCCTTGGCACAAGGATCTCGATCAGTTATCTCCTGGCAGAAATCGACCTCCTGAACCCAGGGATCGGTGAGCGTGCCGATGTGCAGAAAGCGGACCAGGACCGGATCAGGCTCCCAGTCCTCCATGATTTTTAAGGCATACTCGATACGTTCACGACGTCTTTCTGAGATTATCTGGGTACCGCGGGAATGGTCCATTACTGCCGAAAGCCGCTCAGGATCAAATAACTCGCCACCCAGTCCGACGCTGTCGCGGGCCATTTTGGGCTCAATCGACTCATCCGATTTTATCCACTCGACCTCGAGAAGCTTGTTCAGACCACTCACACAACGATTGATCCGCTGTTGAAAGCGACTCTGCAGAATCGCAGCCTGGCTACGCACAGCATGGATAAGAAGATGGAGTGCAGGATAACGGCCATAACTCAACAACTGTCCTCCCTCCGGTACTACCTTTAACAGCTGATTGATATCACTACCCAACCGCTGCTGATCCGGTGCGGGTAGATCGAGATGGGCTTGCAGGGCAATGCTGGACTCTGCCAGTGTCGCACCGGCATCAACAGGGCCTTCCCGTTGCTGCAACAGTTTGCGTATATGATGCTCAAGCCAGGGGAGGTAATCCTTCAGTACACGAGCCTCGTTTTCACCGGACGCAAATTGTATCAATGCCTGTTGAAACCAGTGAGACAACGGGCAAGCAAGCTCTTCAGCGGTCTGATAACGCTCTTCGGCATGGGGAGGAAAAAGAAACAGGGGATAGTCATAACGCAATCGGGATACATCGCGATAGGGATCGAGCAATGCAGGCAGGTAATCGTTGCCTATCGATTCCAATTGTTCCCTGGCAGTCGGGTCGCCGAGGTGAAAATGACGCAGGACGAACATCAGCTCCCGGGTCGCCTTAGCATCTTTGACTGCCATCGGCAGGGAAGGCAGCCGTCCCGAATCATTGTCTGGCAATTGGGTTGAGCGATCCTCAGCGGTTGTATGAGTTGTTATTGTCATATCAGAAAAACTCTTATTGGGGAGTCCATCCAGCCTTCCCTGGATGGGTTTTCAGACAGTGATACGGTCCAAAACAGCGTTAAAACCGGCCAGTCTCTGTTCCGGCGTCATCGCGACCCCCTGGCTTGAAAGATCCTCATAGCACTGGGCATCCGGATTGTGGTAGAGCAAACCCAGCGGCATCTTTGAGCTATCCGCTGCGAGTTGAAAGGCCCGACCCAGATCCGATGGATCATGCTCCAACCGGTTGGGAAACTGACGGCTGACACTCTTATCCACCGGTATCCCCTGCTGATGCTCCAGCAGGACAAACCGATCTGGATTCTGCTGCAACTCTTTGGAAAAATTGTCTGAATAAACAGGGCAACGTTGAATGATTCGAACGAAGCCGGTCCCTTTGTGACGATACGCAGCCTTGAGCGTCTCGTAGAGCAGCGGCGGATTCCAATCCGCCACTTGAGCCACGAAAGAGACATTGGTAACACCCAAGGTCACCGTCAATGGATTGTGTGGATCGAGTATGGCGCCAAAGGGGTGGGTATTGGTTTTTAGACCCTGGGGGCTGGTGGGAGAAGTTTGCGCCTTGGTCAATCCATAAATGGCATTATCGAAGACCATCAGGGTCATATCCATGTTATAGCGCAGTGCATGGATCCAGTGCGCGGTGCCTATGGAGAAGCAGTCGCCATCTCCCGTCGCCACCCACACATCCAGTTCCGGACGCCTGGACTTGATACCACAGGCAACAGGCAGCGCCCGTCCGTGCAGACCATGAAAGCCATAGGTACCCAGATAGTGTGGCATGCGACTGGAGCAACCGATGCCTGAGACACAGACCGACATCTCAGGACGCTGCTGTTCGTCGCGCAACACCTTCTGCGCAGCCGTCAATACTGCATGATCACCACAACCAGGACACCATCTTGCTTCGCCCCCGGCATAGTCGCCCATGGTGAAATATCGCTCAAAGACTTCCAGCGACCAGTCAGGTTTCAATCCGAACATGGGGTCTCTCCTTGCAGGTCTTCGAGCCGCTTTGTGAGCACATTTTTGATCATGCCAGGTTGTAATGGGTGACCGTATACAACTGACCAGCAATCGATATCGATTAGTGTATGAGCCCTCAACAGCATGGCGAGTTGGGCATAACGTCGGGTCTCTTCCGTGATCAGTGGTGCATCTGGATCATCGCTGTAGTTGATCTCCACAGTCATGATTTTTCGAAAACGCTTGAATATCGCTTTCAATCCGGGTTCCATCGGTAAAATAAAACGCAGATGCAGGGATGAGATCTTATAACCCTCAGCACGGGCACGATCGACAGCCTCCTCGATGGCGCCCAGGGTTGAACCCCAACCCACCACCAGCAGATCACCCTCTTCATCGCCATGCACGACAGGTGGCTTCAGGGTACTGGCCAGGGCGGCAAATTTACGACTGCGCATGTTGGAACCATGCTGATTTGAATCAGAATCGTAGGCCACCTTACTGTGGTTGGTATGGGCCAGGCCGGTAAGGATATATTGACCACCGGACATACCAGGAATCGGTCGTGGAGAGAGGCCGGTCTCGGAGTCCCAATTGTAGGGCGGGATATGTTCATCCCAATCCGACTGATCTATGGGTGGAGCCAACCAGTCGAGGCTCGGTTCCGGCCTTTGGTAGGGCTGAACACCTGTTGCCAGATTCGCATCGGTGAGCAATATCACCGGGGTACGGAATGTCTCGGCAAGCCGTCGCGCCATCACCACGAAGTGTAGGCACTCCTCAATCGTAGCGGCTGCAATGACCACTTTCGGTGCATCACCCGGCTCACCGAAGAGTGCCGCCAGCAAGTCACCCTGTTCCACCTTGGTCGGCAAGCCGGTGGAAGGCCCGCCCCGCTGGACTAAACAGACCACCAGAGGAACTTCCGCCATCACGGCCAGACCCAACATCTCACTTTTGAGTGCCAGCCCTGGGCCAGAGGTAATGGTACAGGCGGTCTTACCTGCAAAGGAGGACCCGATTGCAAATCCTGCCGCTGCGATCTCATCCTCAGCCTGATGGATAAAGCCACCAACCTCATGATAGACATCGGCTAGATAGTGGGATGCCGAGGTGGCAGGGGTGATCGGATACATGGAGACCAGCTCCATGCCAGAGGCCATTACCCCCAGGCCCAGTGCCGTATTGCCATTGGTGACGATAAAGCGTTTGCCCTCCCTCTCCTCCAATGGTTGTGGTGGAACCTGGTAGTCCAACACCAGCTTCTCTTTAGCAAACTGATAGCCCGCATCGAACAAACGGTGATTGATATCGATCACCTTCTCGCCCTTTCGCTTGAAGGTGTTGGCGATCTCCCCCTTGGCGAGGACCACATCCCGCGAATAGATACGGCACAGCATACCCAGAACGAACATATTTTTGCCGCGACGTGGATTCGGCACGATCTCGAGACAGGCCTTTTCAATCGGCAGTTCATGCACGATCAGGCCGTTCTTACGGAACTCTGCCACTGCTTTTGCATATTGCTCACGGATCTCAGGCACCTTATCGTCACGCCATTTGTCCTCCAATAGGACCTGGGTGCCCTCTTTGTAGGCACCGTTGACGATACGTGAGTAGAGAACCTGCTCATTAAAAGCAACGACAATATCGGCCTCATCTCCCATATTGGTAACCGTATGAGAGGCAAGGCGTATACGGATGCCGCTGGCACCGGCAGGTGAACGGGCGGGGGGTTGGATTTCAGCAGGAATGATCTCTACGGTCCAGACGCCATTGCCCATTCTGGCGCAGACAGTTCCAAAGGTCTGACCAGCCTTTTGTGCACCTTCACCGGAGTCGCTGACGATCTCCACGATGTGCTCACGGGTTAACCTCAACCTCGGAGCTGTCTCCTCGGCAGTTGTTGTATCCACCACATCATTGGCCCTCGTTAAATACCTGAAACCGGGTATCCATCCGGTCATATAGAGCAAGCTCTACACTCCCTGTAAACCCACGTATTCAGGTAAAAATGAAACGATTTCCTGCGCCCTGTTAATTCTTTTTTTTCAGGGCTTCGTTATGAAGTAAGCCTTATTTCTTCCTTGTTGTTTTGTACAACATTAAACGTAGCGGGATTAAGATGTCAATTTGTGTGGTTTTGTCATGTCACTATTGCGGACGCAATCATCGCTGAAATCCGGCCCTTTATTGGCTCTTCCCCTGATGCAAGTAGGTACGAACTGACACACACTACAGTTTTAGTAAACAACTCATTTGCGGACAAATCCGGGGTTCGAGAAAGAAACAAGTGTTATACTGCGCGCTTATCTCACCGAAACACAGGATAGGCACATGTACCAAGCTTTCACCCTAATCAGCCTTCTCTTTTGCCTTCTCCTGTCACCCCTGCAGGCAGATGAATCGATCACTACTTCGGTTGGGAACCTCTACAAAGACGGGACCGCCTTGAATGGCAAACAGGTCACTTTACAAGGCAAAGTGGTTAAGGTGAACAACCAGATTATGCAGAGAAATTTCATCCATCTGCAGGATGGGTCTGGCAATCCCAAAGATGGCACTCATGACATCACAATCACCAGTCAAAGCACAGCCAATGTGGGTGACCAGGTTAAGGTTACGGGTACCCTGGTCCTCGACCATGACTTCGGCGCCGGCTATAAATACCCCATGCTGGTGGAGAAGGCTACCATCACCACATCAGATCGTCAGGCACCTTAAAGTCTGCATAGGGATCGTCACTATCATCTTCTAATTCACGATCATTGTGTACGATAATGCAGGCGGTATCTCTCCAGCTGATCTTCTCTGCAACACCAGCAGGGATGACATCATAGTGCATATCTAATTTGACGATTGCCAATTGTCCACGGCTGAGTTGTCCATGCATTTTTTCTGTTACATGGATTCGTTGAATCTTCTCATCATCATTGAAATGGTATGCAATCTCTCCATCTTCTAGTGGAACACGATTCATCTCGACCAACTGCCTGATTTGAGCAGCAACCGCTTTTTGCTCCGCCTCCTCGTTCTTTCTCCGATTCAACTCCCGATCACGTTCCATATCCTTGGCCTTTGCCATTTTAGCCAAGCGCACGGATTCATCATCCACTTTATTTTTTTTGTGGCGCTGCTCCATCTCCTTACGCTGTTTAGCCTTTTTCGCTTTATTGACCTTGTTTTCATCGGTCAAACCAGCTTTCAAAAGTTGATCTTGTAGTGAGTTAGCCAATTGATCCTCCTACGCTCCAGTCTGATGTAGTGTCCTACACGCGCATTAACCTATTCAATATAACTAACCCGAATGTAGGTTAGTATCAGAATCATACCGCTCTTTATTTCCATCCTCCATCTTGCCCACCGTAATTTTATAAAGTCGTAATATTGATAGACGTAAAGATCTGCAGTTGGCTCACACTCTCTGTTGAACAAACCACATCATAAAGACTTGCCGAATCACTTATTCAATACCAAAATCTCTGGTATGGAGACTCACACATACAGCCGTCGCCTCCTCTCCCCTTTTCATGGGGTACAACAAATCATCACTGTAAAGGGTGGGGTCGCTGAGAGTATGGATGGCTGGGATTGGAAACTGTATGTCGCAGATGAGAGCATTATCAGCCATACGGGACTTTCAGAAATTGTTTATGGAAGCTGGAATTCAACCCGGGGCCTGAACCGTTCTCGTATTCGTGGAACTATGCCATCCGGACTTATTGAACAGATTGGTGACCACCTTCTTTCCATGGTTGAACGGCATGCTGACAGTATCCCGTTCCCAGCAGCAGATCATATCGAGCACTGGTTGCTTGATGAATTGACAGGACACCCTCTAGCATTACTCGAAAGCGCGCTTGACCGTGATACCCTCTGTGAGAACGATAGACCTGCCTGGTACCCCGGAGGGCAGGCCGCTAAGCGGTTTTGTTCCAGTTCAGGGGATGCAGAAGATCTGACACGTCTGATCAGGGATACGGCAGGAAAGCAATCCACAGCAACTTGGATCAAGCGAAGTGCCGATGGTGCGGGCAGTGGTCAACATGGTGAACACTTTCCAGCGGCGGCCTTTCCTCCTTTATTGTTTCGCGATCAGTGGATTGATGCGGACCATAAACAACTGGTCACAGATTTCCTTAGCTGGCAAGCGCCCTGGCTACTGCAATTGAGTCTTGAATCTGAAATCCGAAAACAACTGGAGAGTGCTGCATGGAAGAGACCTCGGGAGAGCAGCCGTGTGTTCCGTCTGTTCCCCGAGATTTTTGATCAGAAGGGGTTGACAACCACCCGAGTCAAGGCACGTATGCTGCAGGATAAGCCTAACCTCCAACAGGTCAATGAACCCTTCTATCCGTTTGTTAATGAATAAGGTCGGCTTTATCTTTCAAACAACTGCTCCAAGGCAAAGCGCATTCGTTCAACCTCCAGACGGCCTTCGGCAATAGCCGTGTTTGCCTTGTCGAACTCCATCAGTCCCAACTGAGACATGCGTGGAGCAAGAATCACTTCCGGAGGATCGCCTGCCATACGGCTACGGGTGATGCGGTCCTGCATAATATTGATGGAGCTGGCCAACACCTCATATAGACCAGGCTCTTTCCGGTCGACACCAAATATACGGGACATTAGATCTTTCTTGCGCGCATTCAGGGTGCTCTTCATCTGGCCCGCAATCCTGCTTATAAGATCATCTTCTCTGACCCGATCGGGCTTTTCATCCTTTGCAGCATCGCGACGTAGATGCTTGCCGAGTATATCGCCATTGAGGTTAACGGCAATGACAATGTCAGCCCCCATGGCTCGGCAAAGAGAGACCGGAACCGGGTTGGCAAGCCCACCATCCACCAGCCAGCGTCCATCATGTTGGAGGGGTGTAAAAAGTCCGGGAAGGCTGCAAGTGAGTCTTCGATCTCGTGATGTCTTTTAGGCGTCCCAGGCCTAAAAGACACTCGATCTTTGACAACCTATTAGTGCCCCGGACGGTCCTGGTCACTGACACTACGTGATCACATCGCAAGCTCGTGACCACTCCGCCGTCAGTTCCCAAATGACTGGACGCCGTGTTCGGATGCTCGCTTTGCATCCCCTCTGGCGCAAGGCACGACGGGTCTACAGTCTCGCCTCACGCCTACCGGGGACTAACCGCCTCGGCTTTCAGCCTTCCTTGGCGCTCAGCGATTGAAGCCCTGACTGCCTCCATCACCGGACCTTTTCGAAACCAGATCTCTCTGCCCGTCTCCAGGTCAGTAGCCACCACGCCCAACTCTCGTTTCAACCCTTCGAACCCCAGATCTTTTACATAGTGATTAACAAAATCAGTCAGCTTTTCACCTTGGATCAACCCACCACCCAACAGTGCGGGATCGAGAAACCGAATAATCTCCTTCCAGTTAAGTGAACGGGTCCAGGCTTCCAACAGATCCAGTTTATCTGCAGCATAGGCAGCTCCCACGAGGGCACCGATGGAACTCCCACTGATGATATCCGGCTCTATACCCATTTCCGCCAAGCCATGGATGATGCCAATATGTGACCAACCACGGGCTGCGCCACTACCCAGGGCAAGCCCGATTTTTAATTCAGTCTGATCCCTGTCCCGCATACTCATTTTCTATATTTTCCCTTAAACAGCATTCATAGCACCCATAATTGAGACGAATCATCACACTAAACTTAGATAGTGATTATCATTGATTTCCTTAATTGCAACACGCTCCTCATACCCCTCCTCTATGGACTGAAGTTATTTTTGTGTCGATTTTTTTTACACTATTTCTAAATACGACGCATTACGTTTTCACGTGGCGCCACATAGCCAAGATAACTTATTAATTAAATTACTAAAAGTACCAGTATGGCCTATTATTTGCACAGAATCTGTTGTTCACCAGAACTGGCTTAATGGGACTTTACATGATGAAAAAACGACTCGCATATATATCAGTAGTCTTGTTGACAGGTCTTAGTTTCAATCTATCGGCAAACCTTATGCTGAATGGAAGCTTCGAAGACAACATTGTCGGTAATTGGGATGTTTTCAGCGGCATTGACGGATGGGATACTTCATCTGGCAGCGGTATCGAAATACAAACGAATAGCACCCTGGGCTTTATTGATGCCCAGGATGGGAATAACTATGTTGAATTGGATTCACATAACAACAGCACAATGTTTCAAAAGATTGACGGCCTCATCGCCGGGCTAACCTATGATATTTCATTCTGGTACAGCGCCCGGACTAACAATGGCGACAACGATAATGGCATCAATATGCTATGGGGCCAGGATGCGCTCTCTCTAGATGAGATTGTCAGTATTGATGATGCAACGAGAACGGGCTCATGGATGCAAAATATCTTCTCACTGACTGCCACTGATGCGACTATGTATTTGGCATTTGAGGCTGATGGCCTGAATAACAGCTATGGTGGTCTTATCGACAATATCGAGTTGGTAGCCTCCGTACCAGAGCCCTCTGTTATTGCGCTTTTAGGTGCTGGTCTGTTTGGATTAGGCTTTGCACGTCGCAGGGCAAAACGATAAATAATCCCGCACTCCAATACCGTGAATAAGCCATCTTAAGTGAGGTGGCTTATTGTTGTTTGGCGATAGTTCAAGCCCTAGGGTCTGTTAACAGACCCTAGTACTTTTCCCGTAACAGACGAACCAACCCCTCGCCATAATCGACCACTATGCCATCCCGGTCGATCCTCTTCAGACGATAACCTTTCGAGCTTAAGACGTCACCCTCACCATAACGATGCAAGTTAATAATAACGAAACGTTGTTCAGGCTCTTTGTTGTAGACATGGATACTGGTTTTTAACTGCCCCAATTCCTCACGCAACCCTTGTGGCAGTTCCCATATCAGTGGAATCTGACTTTCTGAGTCATTGATTTCAGGTTGTTCTACAGGGGTTGACTGGACAGGCCTAGCTTCTGACCCCCCCTCTTTTTGCTGAATGGACGCCCGTATTCGTGGCTTAACAGGGCTCCTCTCATCCTTAATATCAGAAATTTCTTTCACTACAGGAATCTCTACTCTTGTAATTACTGTAGCTTCATTCTCAATCTTTGCCGGTGACTGTGTAATGGTTGTAGTTGTCTGAACCTGTTTTGGCTCCACCTGCTCTTTTTTCTTATCATCAGTCACTTGGCTAACCACTGCCTCGGAGACCAATGTACGTTGATTGGGAAGCGCGCCATGTCTTATTCGATCCACCGTGGTTTCAGCTTTTTTCGTTACCGGTTGTTTCGCTGGTAAGACAGCCTCGTTGATTTTTTTCTGCTCGAATTCTCTAGGTGAAGATTTCAGAACCGCCTCATCCGGATGGCTAACCGGCACATCTACCAGCGACGGATTCTGCTGGGATATAAACCAGTATCCGATAGCCAATATCAACAACAGGATCACAACTATCAGCAATCCTGGCAGCCAATAACTATTATCAGGCGGGAGTGGATTTGCGCCGGGTAAAATATTCTCTTTTCCAGGCTGTCTCTCCTGGGAAGCTCTCTCAAGTGCATCAAGTATGGATGACATCTCAGCTCCCCACCTGACGCAGTACAGGTCTGGTTGAATCCACCACTGCACTGTTTAACTGAATCAATGTCTGCTTACCAACTACACCATCTGCTGACAAGTTATGAGCACGTTGAAAACGCATCACACGTCGTTGTATCTGGAGGTCGAATTGGGTTTTCAGCGGATCATAAACCGTCTTTACCCCCTCAATACGATCAAGCATGGATATCAACCATCCAACATCCCTGCCAACATATCCAAGACTCAAACTATCGCTACTGATACCAGGGGGTCTCCATAAAATAATGTAGCTCCCGGTCCAAAGCTTATCAATCTCATCGCGAGAGAAGGAGAATCGACGACCATTCAAGTCCAGGGTCACACCATTATCAGTCAATGCGGATGCAACCACGTTGTATCTTTGACCATCATCCATGATTAATTCCAACACTGCAGGTCGATTGTAATACTCAAGGTTGTCCCAGGATCCTCGTCCATAAATACAACTCAACCCCACACTCTCGGCCCTGTCACAAGAAGAACGCGACTCATCTTCCATTGGATAGACGCTCTGCCAGTAGCCAAACAAGGTTATGAAAGTGCTGTTTTCATTACCCACCAAGCTGGCCAATCCCTGTGACGCTTTCTCAGCCCTCTTAGTATTGGAAGTCGAGTCTGACACGGGTTTCTGTTCTGTGGAGATGATGGCTACCGTAGCGTGTTCAGAACTACCAGTCTGATGGTCTGAATCAATCCTTGTTGACCGCTCGTCTTCCACCGCGGATTGTTCGTCGCTCTCGCTCACTATCGCCGTCATATCCGGCAATGGCTGTGTGACGATTTCAGGCTTTGGCTGCGACTCTGATATTTTTACCTGCTCAGTCGTGGGTTCGGATGGCATCTCATCTGACGCCAACATCGCAGTAACACCAGGAAGCAAATTGGAATTCCATACAACCAGGGCAGCCAGTGTGCAGATCAGGATTCCGAGTGTGGCCCAAACCCAGGAGCGTTTGCTAGCTTCACTCTCTCCATTACCCCTTAGCTCATTGGCAACCTGCTTTATCATACCCTTGGTAATACGGTTGGTCTTCTTGGCGAACGCCATCAACATGCCTCGGTTACAAAGGATATTGATAACCCGGGGGATCCCTCTGCTGAGCCGATAAACAAGCTTCACGGCACCGGTAGTAAAAAGTGGGTGCTGGAATCCAGCCACGTGTAAGCGATGCTGAATATAAGCCCGTGTCTCAGAACGGGATAGTGGGGTCAAGTGATAACGGGCTGTTACCCGTTGTGCCAATTGACGTAATTCTTCTCGTTGCAGCAGGCTTCTTAATTCAGGTTGACCGACCAGAATAATCTGCAGCAGTTTTTGTGAGGGTGTTTCCAGGTTGGTTAGTAGACGTATCTGCTCAAGCGACTCATAACTGAGATTCTGTGCCTCATCGATGATCACGACAGTTCGCCTGCCCTGACTGTGACTTTCCAACAGATAGGCATTTAGAAAGTCGACTACCTCTTTGATGCTGTTGCAACCAAGGGGATAGAGGACACGTAGCTCATCACAGATTGTGGCCACTAACTCCAGAGGTGATAAGCGGGGGTTGAAGATAAAGGCGACATCAACCGCTTTAGGCAACTCGGCCAACAGTTTACGGCACAGCAGCGTCTTACCTGTACCCACCTCACCGGTGAGTTGCATGAAGCCACCACCCTCTGTCACGCCATACAGAAGATGAGCAAAACCATTACGATGCCTCTCGCTGAGATAGAGATACTTCGGATCCGGGGTAATGGAAAAGGGATCTTCAGATATCCCGAAATAATCCTGAAACATAACGGCAGGTAAATTCTCTAGATACGTCACTGGAATTAACTATTAACCAAGCCACTCTTTCAAGACCTGGGTCCTACAGAATTCAATCTGTATCTGTTGGAGTATACACAAACATTCACAGCAATCCTGTGACAGGAAAAAATGAGACTGGATACACATTTTTAAGAAAGAAATGACTATTACAGGCGTATCGCTTAAAGAACTGCCATAAAAAACACTTTTTTGCTGTCAGTAGAGGTGAATATTTACAAGTGTGTGCCGACTAACTTATTGAATATCAAAAGTTGTCATCGTTTTTCTTTGGATTGCCTTTGTCCAGTATGAGGGAAGCAAACATGGTGTTTTTGAAGAACTTTTGTCATTTGTTTGCAATGTTACGTAACAAATCAATCAATTACCTTCAATATTCTCTTGTAATACATTGATATTATGCTAATTTCTAAAATACACACGACCTACTGAGTTTACGATCATGACTGGCTTATACAAAACACGGACCTGCAGCGAATGCCCCCATCTCGTTATCAGCGGCATCGCCTGTGACTGGCAGCCCCATGAATGCCCAATCCAGATGGAAAAAAAGCAGCGTCAGCAAGCTTCCAGGACCAAGGCGTTCTTTTTAACCAATCTGCTCATTGCGGATGATTTTGATGCGGTGCGCAGCAGTAACTAGCGATCAAAAACTCCGGCTGCTCCAGACAAGCAAAGCTATTTCCTTACTCATCCAGGACATAACATTGCTACTGATAGGTTGTCGTCGAATCTCATCGGCTAATAAGTCTAAAGTAGCACGTAATCTTTGCGTGCAGTCTCTGACTCGTTCTTAAAACCGCGGTTTTTTGACCGGCGTGATGAAGAAGAGGATGACAAACAGACCGAGCGAGATGATTAGTATCCATTTGGCTGTATGGTAGACCGAACGAATTCGTTTATTGGCTTTTTGTACAATTTCAAAACGTTCCAAATAGATGGTTTCGCAGGCCCCATTACCACGATCTGTCCGGACAGTACTGGTACCCCGATTGAAGCCGTTGGATGGATTCTCGTATTCTGCCAGCAGACCCTCCAATCGAATGTGGTCGCCGATTTCTGCTGACATTAAAAAACGTTTGAGTTCGATATCGTCAGTGAGTATGTGGTTGTTGGACAGTTGCTCACCTTTGAAACGTGAACCGGTCTCAGCATCAGTCCAGCTGAACCAGCAGGTCCAAGTATCATTCCTGAACGACATCTCCTGGTAGACACCACTACCGATATTCTCCCCCCAGATAACGCAGAGATCCCTTACATTGAGGAAGTCCTCCCAACTGTCGTGGTGGTAGATGTCGTTGAGAGCATCGGCGTCGTGATAGCTGACGACAACACCTTCAAGCTGATAGGAAAATTCAGGGTTAATTTTGTAGGACTGCCCACCTGTCTCAACGCTGAAAGGTGATCGGAATGTTTTCTTCTGCTTGGGGTCGGTCAGGCGATCCAAGTCATAAATTGTCGGGTCGGGTAAATCATCTTTGCTCAAAAAGGTGATTAACAATACCGCTAGCGAGATGACGATTACCCATTTACTCAAAGATTCCAAGAGGTGCAGCATAAGACTTGCTAAGTGTTTGACCCGAATGACCTATTCAGAAGCATAAACACCCATTCACCTCATGTCGAGAGGCACGTAAGACATTGAAACAACAACGTATGGATTTCTTTATACTCACGTTTACAACTGAAAGTGATTATTGGAGCGCATGGGGTTGATTCAAAATGGTACTGAATGAATAACAAAGTACACTAGCGATCAAAAGTATAGAAGAAATCCCCGGACTGGGTACGCCCGGTCTCTGCTTCAAGCTGCCATCGATCGGTCAGATCGTAACGCATACGAATCTTGGTCTCACTGGTAGCCAGCTCGTTGACATACTGCACATAGAGTCTGGGTGATAAGTAGGTACCTGCCACTAAAGAGGCCTCTTCCATCGAGTTACCGGTATCTACCCGCAACTCTTCCAATCCCAGTTGCCTACCAATTTCAGAGGCAGCATTGCTCGCCCCACTCGCCTGCAGGGCAGCGAGCATACCCACCGTTTTTCCCGACGATTCACCCGCAGGACGGCCAGTGATCAGGTATGAGAGAACATCGGTCTCTGACATGGAAGGAGTTGAAAAGAGTTTTAGTTTTGGTTTCTTCATCGTCCCGGTTACCCGCATCCCGGCAATCACATCTTCTATCTCACGCACAGCACGCACATCAAGACCAGGATTCTCGACAGGAGAATCGGCAAACAGGGCGAACCCCCGCTCAATCTTTAAATCCTGACCATAGGCCTGATAGATACCTTCGGCGATACCTAAGCGACCCCTGCCGATAACAGGCCGACCTGGCTCATCGATGACCACAATACCGCCGGTAAAATTACCCCGTAAACCAAAACCATCAAAGCTGACCCGGTCACCAAGCGTCAGACGAATCTGAGCATACAGCGGTGTATCCGGTTGCACATCCTCTGAATCCTCAGCACCGACTACAACCAGGTCAGCACTTCCTGACACCGCCGATTCGGGTATTTCTCTTGGCCGTATCCGTGCATAGGGCAGGTGGATTTTGCCCTTTAATTCGCTACGCTGGATATTGTGTACAAAGGCGAGGTCGGGTGAGAGATGCACTTCAGCCTCAGGCACATTTACCGCAACCCAATCCCTACCCTCAATTTTAAATTGTGAGGGAAAGCCTTTCGAGGCATCCAATTGAGTCGTTCCCTGCAGCGAGAGCTTGCCTTTTCCAGAGCGGACACTACCCTCCAGGGATAGGGTTTCCAGATCCGGCGCTTCAATACGCAAATCAAATTCACGTAGCTCAATGCCCAGTACCGGGATATCAACCGCACCCTGCTCGATCTTTGCATCACCACTTACACGGGGAGCAGCCAGACTCCCCCCTAGATTGAAATCGGCCGACAGTTTTCCCCGACTGTTTTGTAACTGGGGTGAAATCGCCGCAAGCAGTGCCAAATTATCAATGCCCCCCTTTATCCAGCCTTTCAGTGGTTGTTTATTGGCATCCAGATTAGCCAAGTTCATTCCTGGCAGATCCAGCTTGGTCTCCAAGCCACCCAGTCCCTGCAATGGCAGGTTCAAGCTAGCCTGTGCACCATCCCGTGCAATGACCGCTTTTACCACACCCCCCGAAAAGTCTACCTGCTCATGCCCACCACCCAACTCGAAGTTGAGTCCGCCTTGCGGAATCTGTAACTCAACTTCACCCACGATCTGCCCACTTGCATCCGCAGAAAAATCGGCCTCTAGTCCCGCCTTGCCTGTAATTTTGGTCTCTACCGGTAACCACTGTTGCAGTAGTGTGAGGGAGAGGTCACTTGCCTGCAGGTTCGATGTCCATCCGCCTTCTGGTCCACCTTTGAAGCTGTTGCACACCTTTGCAGTGCCTGAAGTCAGACAGAGTGGCTCAACTGACTGGTTACTGGGCCCAATCTTGTAGCCGACAGCAGACTCAAGTAGCCAATCACCCACTTCAGACGTCTTCAACTCCAGCCGTTGCAATTGGCCGTGCCACAGATCGTTTTCGCCGAGACCCGACACACCAGACAGAGAGAGTTGTGGCACCTGTTCACCGACCAGATCCAGGGTTAGTTGATGTTGTGGAAGCGTGCCATCGATATCAATATTGAGGGATGTCCATTGTCTGCCCATCCCGTTCAACCCTTTAGAGCTGAGGGACAGCCGCAGCGGTTGCCCGCCATTCAGATCGAGGGCAACCTCTCCATTGAGTTGTTCAATTCGATAGTCCTGAAATGCCAACTCGCCAGCCTTCACAATGGCCTCGACCTTGGGTTGTTCGGTCGTACCGGCCAGCTTTCCATCCGCTTGTAGTAGACCCGATAGTCCAGGCCAGAGAGAAGCCAGCTCAGGTGCATCCACCGACCAGTCAAGCGCAAGGCGATCTCCCAGGTTGCCATTCACCTGAATCCGGTTCTCCCCTGTGACCAGCTCCAGCTGATTCACATTCAGCTGACCATTGTTGAGATCCAACACACCTTTAGCATCTAGTGGATAATCTCTCAAAGAGCCGGTTAACCGTTCCAGTCGCAGTTCGGCCACAGGCTCTCCCTGCTTGACCTCACCATGGGTAGAGAGGTTGAAAGCAAGATCGCCAGGAAAGTCTCTGTGCAGTAGCTCGGGATTAACCCCTTTGCCCGACAGATCCATTCGCCAACGGGGACTCGGTGACCAGGCAGCCTCACCTTTGCCCTCTATGCTGCCCTCCTGCAGTGCGATCAGCAGTGTTTCAAGTTCAACGCCTTCGAGATTCCCCCCACCGGAGGCCTCGACCTGAACCGGACCCACCTCGGGCCTGGATGCCTGCAGGTTCAACTGATAACGATACGCCTCAAGCTTACCTTGCAGTTTTATCTCCCCTTGATCACTGGTTACATCCACTACTTCTCCAGTTAGCGGCCAACGCAGCCCCTTCCACTGCAAGTCTGTAGACAATTCTCCACCCTCCAGGTGGTAGTCCCCCTTACCCTGAAGATTGAGCCCATCCGCATTGCTCAACTGTAGTTTGCCAACCTTAATCACACCCTGCTGGAAACTTGCCTCTAGCCCTGTCAGCAACTCACCGAGACTAGGCTCCTCAAGATCTAGCGTGCTATCAAGTTTTGCGGACTCAAAATCACCTTCAGCATGCAACTGACCACGTATCACTGCTGGAAAACCCTTGGAAAACTCTGCAATGATGCCCTTTTCCAACATCAGTTTTGCTTCCCAGTCCGGTGATTTCTGTACTTCGGATAGACGAGCTTGCAGTACACCCAACAGGGGTGATGCCAACTTTTGATGCAGCTCTATCTGCTGCAGATCTCCACTTAATTCTCCCTTCCCTGACAGACGAGGCCCATCCGCCAGCTGGTAGTCCCAGGAGAGATCGAGCGACATCGGTAGCGTCTTGTTGAGGCCCAACGTACCCTGTAGTGTCAAATTGGCTGAAAACCCCTCGGCAACCAACTCTGAGACAGTCAGCTGGTCTCCCTCGGTGGTGGCGGACAACAACAGACGGTCAACCTTCAGCGGTTCTGTACCTTCAGCTTGAAAAATCTCGAAATCTTCGGAGGAAAAACGTTCCACAGTCAGGGCTATAGGGAGTGTCACTCCCTGGAATGGTTCAACAGGCACCTCCTTGGGTGTTTGCTCTGTCTGAGGCAGATGGAGACGGGTTGACTGCAGCGCCAGTTCCAGAATGGTCAGCCTCAGACTTAACAGCTGAACCGGTCGCCAATCCAAATAGAGGCGCTCACTCTCCAACACCAGACCATCCGCCTGACGGTAACTGAGCCCATTTAACTCCAGCGGTCCAATCAGACGTCCCTGCAGTGCATCGACCTGCAGTTCACCGGGTGCCAGTTTCTGAGCCAGGTAGAAAAGCCGGCGAGTACCATCATGGGTGGAGGTAAAATAGAACAATGTGGAACCAGCTATCAGCAGGAACAGTATCAATGCCGCCATAGCGTAAGTGATGACACGCTTGATACCCGCCCTGTTCACAGCTCCGGCCCCACTACGATATGCAGACGCCACTGACGTTCATCACCATCCGAACCATTCGCAACATCGAATCTTACCGGGCCGACCGGCGAACGCCAACGCACGCCGAAACCGACACCGTAAGCTGTCTCGGAATCAAAATCGGGATCAAAGGCGTTTCCCGCATCGACGAACAGGGCACCACTCCACTTGCCGCTGATATGGCGCTCCAGCTCAAGGCTGCCGACAGTGAGATAGCGCCCTCCGATGACATCATCGTCCTCGTCCCGCGGTCCCAGGTCCTGATAACCGAAACCACGCACTGTATTGTCGCCACCGGCAAAGAAACGCTTACTGGGAGGAAGTTCCTTCAGATCATCCGCCCAGGTTGCACCCAGCTCCAGACGGCTCAGCACACGCCAATCACCTTCTCCAAGACCGTAGATAAACTTACTATTGGCATATAACTGAATAAAACTGGTGCTGGAAAGTAGTGACTCTGATGCGCCCTCTATACGAAACTCCAATCGCTTGCCACGTTGGACAAACTCTTTCCCATCACTCTTGATACGCAACCACCCCACGCTTGGAACCAGTAACCTTGATGTATCCTCCTGGTCACCCACTTTAAAATCTTCATAGCTATATTCCAGTCCCAGGCTGCGTCGCCAACCTCGTTCCAAACTCACCGAGTGGGTGGCGCTCAGCAGTGCACGATTACCTTGATTGGTATCTGAATTGAAATGCTCCAAAGAGGCGCCAAAGCTGACATAATCAACAGTAGGGCGCTCCAAAGGAATAATGTATTCACTACTTAAACTACTGAGGGGTTGTGAAATCTGCAACTCGCTGCGCATACGATGTCCATTTCGACCTCTACGACGATTTTTCCAATCCAGAGTAAGCCGTGGCCCCATATCGGTCGAATAACCCAATCCAATACGATAGCGGTTACGTTTATTGGGTTTCAGGTTTACATCGACCGGTACCTGATCACCCTCCCGCTCCTCACGTCGGGTGACCACTTCCACCTGTTTGAAATACTCACTGTCGATCAGGTCACCCTGTAAGGCCAGTAGTGCATCCTGGCTAAACGGGTCACCTGTGTTGAAGCTGACATAGCGTGCAAGAAACTCTGGATTCATCACATCCTGATTCATTCTCACTTCACCGAATCGTAGACGCATACCACTGTCAAGATGTAAGAATATTGATGCGGTATAGCTTTGCAGATCCACCTCGAGCTGATGCTGTGTGTAGCGTGCATCCAGGTAACCACGCTCTATCGTGTTGGCTAACTGTACCTGCTTCGCCTGCTCATAGAGTGTCTGATCCAATACATCACCAGGTGCCAGCGGAAAAACTTTTCCAACCAGCGGATCATCAGCCCCTTCGCCTAGAATTTGAAAATCAACCTCAGCCAGTTTTACCGGAGTACCGGGCTGCACATTGTATGACAATTTAAAACCCTGCTCTGTATGAATTATTGAGCTGGTTATGGTTGGTTTGAAATAGCCGAAAGGTTGTAGTGCGGTATGAATCTCTCCCTCTGCCTTATCATGAAGCAGACGCAATCGTGCTTCATTCAAAGCATCACGTTTTTTCTCTCGCTCCACAGAGAGATAAGCCAAGACGTTATCCTCCAGCCGGGATTCCAGCCCCTCGACCTTTACGATGACTTCCAGCCCTTGGACAGAGAACGGGATCAGCAACCAAAACAAAATGTAGATAAGATGCCGCATAAAAAAAATCGCTGATAAAATATCTCTTAGTTATTCGAGCTGAGCCATGGATCTTTCTGCAAATCCGAGTAGCAGGCAGTTTGATCTCGGACTAATAGTTAAGGCATTGGTTCCAGATAGTGATAATCAAGTTAGTGTTAACAGGCCCTGATACTCCATCAAGGCAAAGCAAGCAACCAGATCGATCCGATTGCACATAATACAGCAGTTAGCTTTTTAACTGACAGGCGTTCCATCCCCAGCACCACAGATATTAACAAAGCAGCAATAAAACTCAGGTTTGCAATGGGAATCACCACACTTGCTTCGCCACGTGCAATGGCGGCCAGAAGAAAGTTCACAATCAGATAGACCAGCAAGCCGGAGACAAGCGCATAAGCCGTCTTCTTCCGGGTCAGACGAAAACGGCCTTCCCGTAACAGGGCATACAGCGCTCCACCAATAACCCAGCAGAATGCTGCGACGAGTAACATGCTGTCAGTGTCAGCACCCTGGTTTAATCCTACTTTTGAAATCACTCCATAAATAGCACGCAGCAATGATGCCAGCACCACCAACCAGATATAAAGGGTAGCCATCCGTCCCATGTCTACAGCATGGGATTGATGCATTAACAATAGAACTGCCAATACACCACTACTGATACCCGCCATTTTCAACCAGCCAAGCGGCTCCTGCAGGAACACCACTGAAAGCAATACAACACCAATGGTATTCAAGCGGTAAATCGTCGAACCAGCACTGACATCGGTCTGAGTTAGGCCTTCGATGAGCAGAATGTTGGAGAGTGCCAATATAATACCGGCCGTTAAACCGTAACCTAGTGTGACTGTATCAGGGAGAAAGCGGCCATCGTCTAAGATAATTGTAAGACTTTGTAATAGTAACCACACCACTCCAATACCGAAAACAATCATCCCACGGGAACGATCTTTGCTGGAGTAACGTTTAAACACGACATCATTCAACCCAGCAAAGAGCAGGCTCAGCAAAGCAAACACAATCGCACTTGTCATCAAAACGCTTTTAACCGAAGCGTACTCTGGACCTGTTTTTGCATCCTTGTCGGTACTCCCGCTTGTTCGGCAAAAGTACGCCAGCGAGAGACTGTTTCCTGAACCTCACTGACAATGGCCTCAGCCCGCCCACGTTTCATCGAGGCTACCTTGGCGCAGGCCTTGAAATCATCCACAGTGAAATCATCCTGTTTCCCATTGAGTGTCATCTGATGAGTTGCCGTCCATCTCCCTTCAGGATTAAAGCTGTAGGTCATATCAAAAGCAGGTGAGAGCGACCAGGTACCGTTTTTATCCATCATGAACGCGATGTTCTTGACATGATCATCCTGATTACGCGCCACAATATTAAAAGTGATACGACGAAACTGCTGTTCGATGGTCCGCATCGGCAAACCCAGTTGACGAATCACCAACAACGCCTGTTCGTAGCTATAGGCGCCCGCCATATTGAAATCATAATGGGCCAATGCACACAGCGATTGCATATGCAGTTTTTCACCGCTAGCGAGGCGATCGAAGCGCCGGGTCATAAAATGGTATCGGCCACTCTCCTCGAATAGACGACACTCATTGATCTCGATACCGCAGCGCATTGCCATCAGGTAGTAGGCATACTCGATAGCACCATATCCCTGAGGATCATCCAGCTCCTTGTCCCGGTTCCCCCTCACTCCGTCAAATTTTAACAACCAGTATTCAAAGCCATTGCCTACCGGTACCTGGCCGGAACGAACTTCATTGGTGGAGGGATTCCAGGCGATGACTGCCTTTGCCCGAGCACCGCCCGCCGATGTGCCCACTCGCAGAATATCTGTGAGTGCCTGTTCTTTACCTACATCGGCAAAGGAGGCCTGCAGCTGATGCCGATGAGTAAGCACCCGTGATGCCAGCTCAACCAACTTATCGATCTCTATCTGACTCGATAGTCTGGCTTTTGGACCGGTCACAGGTGCAAATTCAAGTGCTCCCATGCCTCGTTTACCTGTATAACAGAGGCGTTCTACAGCATTGAAAGTATGACTCGGCCTACCTTGTGTAGCTAACCAAGCATCAATCAACGCATTCCCAAATTTATCAGGTAGTGAGTCCGCCAACAGTCCGGGCAGCCCATGAAATGTCTCACGGGACAGTTCGGGGAAACTGTAAATACGATTGGAAAGCGGCATGGTAAGCGGTGCAATCTCAATACCACTTTGAGTAAATGACCGGTCGTATTCAAAGATTGCTGTATCATCGTTATCGCCCAACGAAACTGCACCAATGGTACGCCCCCACAACCGAACCTCTGCAACCGTGCTCATCTATCCTCACCCCAGCTCCATGGCTCGTTGGCGTTCTTCTCACGACAGCGAGAGGATGCACGCTGACGGACTTTACCCTTTCGCTTCAGCAAGTCCATCGGTCTCTGCGATTGTTCTGGAATCAAACGATCCAGCCCCTGTAGCAGCTCCAATACACGCAGTACCCTGATCATGCTCGACATTTGCGCCGATGCCCCGGCCTCGATCCGTTCCACTGTCCGCTTGGCAATACCTGCCTGCTCAGCCAGATCCGCCTGGGTTAACTGCAAATCGAGTCGGCGATGCAGGATACGCTGACCGATCTCTACAAGCACCGCATCATCTGTCATTAAATTAGATATCTTCATTATCGCCATATATTACGACTTAATAGTCATTAAGCTAATTATATCGTCAATTATAGCGACTTTCATAATATTCAACAAAGCATATATCGTATATATTGTCGAATTAGATTAATATATAGACTATATTTCGTCATAAACGGCGATTTATAAAGCATATTCCTAACTAGCTACATATCAATCATCCACTACCCGCCTCCTTTTTCTTAAATTGACGAAAAAGGCCATACCGCCATGGACGCATTGCCAAAACCACACTCGTGCCATCACGCTCCTGCAGAGGCAATGCCGCATCGTCATTGGAGAGCTCATCAAATTCCCGGGCAAGATGTTCCATTTTGCGCTGAAACACAGCAAACGAACTCACCGCCAGCATGCCATTGAGGACAATAAGCTGCTCACTGTTTTGATCAAATCGGGAACTGAAAAAATCCGATTGCAGTTTCTGTAGAAAAAACCGTTGGATGGGGCCGTTTTCCAGCCACTTAAAACTGCTAGACACCAACAGCCTGACTCGGTTTTTAGGCAGCAACTCAATCATCTTTAACCGATCCAGCCTGGCCAGATGCTCTATACAGCGCACCGCCGAAATGTCGAAATAATCGACCATCTCATCCATAGTCCAGCGATTAAGCACACAGACAGTAATCAGCAACAGCTCCAGATCCGCGACAATCTCCTGTTCCTGCTCCAATGACAATCCTGAAATGGGTGCGGATGCATCCTCATTTAACATCTTTACCAGATCCGAGATCTCAATATCGATCATCTGACAGACCTGGTCCAACCGCTGAAGGGAGAAACTTTTATGGGAGAAGAGGCGCTTAACACTGGCTTCCGAGAGATTCAGCGTACGCGCCGTATCGGCATAGGTGAAGCCATGGGCCTTGAGCGCCTTCTTCAACATCTCAATCAGTTGTGCGGTCTGGGCCATGGCATGATCTCATCACGAAATAAAGGTATCATAATATAATACGGCAAGGCGTGTATAATAAGACTTTGTCTAATATCGTAGTACGTATGGATACACTGGTCTAATCTTCCGTCCACACTCATTAACGCGGGCCAAAAAAAGTCATGGATAAGCTGTCGCGACTCACCGGGTTCATCCCTTTTATTCTGATTATCTTCCTCAATGCCTTCATCGATCTGGGGCACAAGATCCTGATCCAGAACACGATATTCAAGATCTATGATGGTCAGACACAGATTATTCTGACAGCCATCGTGAATGGCCTGATCCTATTACCGTTTGCACTGCTCTTCACCCCGGCAGGCTTCCTCTCAGACAGGTTCCGGAAACCACGGGTGATGCAAATAAGCGCTGCGGTGGCCGTCGGTCTGACCCTGCTGATTACCCTTTCTTACTATCTAGGTTGGTTTCAATTCTCCTTCGCCCTGACCTTTCTGCTTGCCGTGCAAAGCGCCTTCTATTCACCGGCCAAATATGGCTATATCAAAGAGCTCGTTGGCAACGAACGCCTGGCAACCACCAATGCCATCGTACAGGCAGTCACTATCGTTGCCATCCTCTCCGGGATCTTTGTCTATTCCATGCTTTTCGAGCAACGACTGCTGAAGGTGGACTACAGCAGTGAACAGGAGATCTTGCAGATCATTGCCCCAATTGGCTGGGTATTAGTGGCTTGCGCCATAGCTGAGTTAGTCTTCACTCTAAAGCTTCAACCGACGGCTGAAGAGGCACGCGAGATCCATTTTGACTGGCAACAATACGGTAGCGGTCGTTACCTGAGAAATAACTTCAGCAAGTTGCAAAACAACCGGGTGATCTGGCTTTCGATTATAGGACTCTCTGTCTTTTGGGGGATATCCCAGGTTGTACTGGCCACCTTCCCCGCTTTCGCCAAGGAGACGATGGAACAGACCAACACCGTCATCATCCAGGGCATGATGGCATGCTCAGGCATCGGCATCATCATCGGCTCACTGATCGCCGGCAGAGCCTCCAGGCACTACATTGAAACCGGCCTGGTTCCACTGGGCGCTATTGGGATCGTAGCTGCATTGCTGTTCCTCCCTCAATTGAAATCCACAGAACTGTTGGTAATCGATTTTCTGCTATTGGGCATCTCTGGTGGGATTTTCATCGTGCCATTGAACTCTTTGATTCAATTTCATGCCAAGGAGAAAGAGTTAGGCACAATTCTGGCCGGAAACAACTGGGTTCAGAATCTTGTCATGCTTGGCTTCCTCGGTGTGACGGTCCTGTTTGCCATTCAAGGCATCGGCAGCATTGGCCTCTTCCACCTGCTGACCCTGACAGCCTTGCTGGGCGCATTTTACACCCTCTACCAACTGCCTCAGTCGCTGGTACGCTATGTGATTGCCCGACTGTTCGCCAGCACACACCGGATCGAAGTGCTTGGATTTGAAAACCTGCCGGGCCAGGGCGGTGTGCTGATGCTGGGTAACCATATCAGTTGGCTCGATTGGGCGATGGTCCAGATAGCCTGCCCCCGGCCGGTGCGCTTTGTGATGCACAGGGAGATCTACCAGCGCTGGTACCTGAAGTGGTTTCTGGATCTGTTCGGTGTGATTCCCATTGCGGGCGGGCATAGCAAACAGGCCCTGGAACAGATCAACCAACTGCTGCGTGACGGTGAGGTAGTCTGTCTGTTTCCGGAAGGGTCCATTAGCCGCAATGGACAGCTGGGTGAGTTCAAACGTGGATACGAAAAGGCGGTAGAGGGTGTGGACGGAGTAATCCTGCCCTTCTATCTGCGCGGTCTATGGGGCAGCCGATTCTCCCGCTCCAGTGAAAAACTGCAGCAGGGTCGCAATACACAACTACGTGGCGACGTTATCGTTGCTTTTGGCAAACCATTACCCATTGAAACACCCGCTCATGCACTGAAAAGCCATGTCTTCGAACTCTCTATTGACGCCTGGGAGCAACATACCCGAACCCTGGACCCTATCCCTCTAGCCTGGTTACGTACAGCCAAGCGGTGTGGCGGTGATCTATGTCTAGCCGATGCCCAGGGTGATACAACCCTCTCAGGTTATAAGACGATGACCGGGGTGATCGCCTTCTCTCGATTGATCGAAAAACACAGTCCGGAATCCAATATCGGCATCCTATTGCCAACCAGCAGCGCAGGTGCAATCACCAATATGGCCACCCTGTTAAGGGGTAAGACCGTCATCAATTTAAATTACACAGCCACTCAAACAGCCCTCCACTCAGCCGTGAGAAAAGCAGCTATCAAAACCATCTATACTTCTCAGCGTTTCCTCAAAAAGTTACAACAAAAGGGAATCGACCTCAGTGAAGCGCTGGCACAAGCGGAAGTAATCTATCTCGAAGATCTTAAAGAGGAGATCGGTGGTTTCACTAAACTACTGATCATGACATCCTCCATCCTGCTACCAGCCAGGCTGCTCTTTACCCTGTTCGGCCAACCGATCAAACTCGAACAACCGGCGGCGATTCTATTCTCCAGTGGCAGTGAAGGAGAACCCAAAGGAGTGGTACTCAGTCACCGTAATATCATGGCCAATATCCGCCAGGTCTCCGATGTCCTCGACACCCGTCATGAGGATGTGGTGATGGCGACACTGCCTCTGTTTCACGCCTTTGGCCTCACCGTGACCGGATTAATGCCGATGGTCGAGGGCATTCCGGCTGTCTGCCACCCCGATCCCACCGATGCCCTGACCATCGCCAAAGCCATCGCGCGTCATCAGGCAACGGTATTTTGTGGCACCTCCACTTTCCTGCGACTGTTTAACCGTAACCGACGTATCCACCCCTTGATGATGCAATCCCTTCGGGTAGTGGTAGCCGGCGCTGAAAGATTGAATCCGGAAGTCAGGGATAACTTTAAACTGAAATTCAATAAAGAGATCTATGAGGGTTACGGCACCACAGAGACTACCCCTGTCGCCAGTGTCAACATCCCGGATAGAATCGATCCGAGGAACTGGCGGGTGCAACAGGGTGGCAAGCCGGGCACGGTCGGCATGCCCTTACCGGGAGGCAGCTTCCGTATTGTCGACCCGGAGACCCTGCAGACCTTGCCAGTAGGTGTAGATGGCCTGATTCTGTTCGGCGGCACTCAGGTGATGCTTGGCTATCTGAACGAGCCTGAGAAGACCCGCGCAGCCATCATCGAACTGAACGGCAAGCGTTGGTACAAAACCGGTGACAAAGGACATCTTGACGAGGATGGCTTCCTCACCATCGTCGACCGATATTCCCGCTTTGCCAAGATCGGCGGTGAAATGATCAGCCTTGGCGCCATCGAAAGTGCAATCAATAAATTGCTCCCAGAGGAGAGTGAAATCCTGACCACTGCCCTGCCGGACGGTAAAAAAGGGGAAAAAGTAATACTGCTCTATTCCGGTAACATTGAGCGGGAACAGATCAAGCAACTCATCGAACAATCAGGACTCAACCCGATAGTGAGGCCCTCAGAACTGATCAAAGTCGACACCATTCCAAAACTGGGTAGCGGCAAAAGTGACTTTAGCCGGGCCAAGCAGATTGCCCTAGAAGCATAGGACACTTTCTTTTGGCTTAACATAGGGAGTGGCCCTGCCGCACCCTATGCATGCTGGATGAAACAAACTGTGAGTAAAGTTAATTGTGTGATGTCTTAATAAGGCATGGATCTTTGCGCAAAGAATTTGGTGCGGCAGGGCCGCTCCCTACACAGCTTTTTAATACGTTGGTGCTATGACTGCGTTAATTAGAGTTTGCAGTGGAATGCGCTATTCAATTATTTCTCTGTAATCGTATACACAGGTATGACGAGGTATATCAGCAGTATGAAGACAATTGATATCCATACTCACCTTCTCAATCCCGAAGTCGCTTTTGATCGGCTGTTCGACAAAATTTCGGTACGTTTTTTTGCCCGTGGCCTTGGGGTTGACCCTACCGAGCTGATGGCCAGGCCCTACCAGACCTATGTTGCATCCATGGCCAAAGCAGTTAAGGAATCCCATCATGTGGAGAAGGCCTGCCTGTTCGGTGTCGATGCACGTCTTGATGAACAGGGAAGAGAGATTCACCGTGACAAAACCGTCTGCGCCATGAGCGATGACGTATTAGCCGTAGCGGCTACCTATCCCGATCAGTTCATTCCCTTTTTCTCCATTAATCCCAGACGCCCCAATGCCCTTGATCTGATCGATGAACAAGTCGAAAAAGGTAGCAGAGGGGCCAAGTTTCTTCAGAACTACTGGGGGGTGGATCTCAATGATGAGCGATTGATCCCTTATTACGAAAAGCTCAAAAAGTACAAGCTGCCACTGATTGTGCACATTGGTAGTGAATATAGCATCCACTCCTTTGCCAGCTTCGAACGCATCAAAATGCTCGACCTTCCTCTTGCGACCGGTGTTACCCTGATCGCTGCGCATATGGGACTGGGACGCGTCAATCATAAACTGCGTATTTGGAAAAACCTGTCGAAGGACCCCCGCTATTTTGATGAGGATTACTATCGACTGCTGGAAATGCTGAAGCAGCACCAAAACCTCTATGCCGATATTTCAGCCATCATGGTACCCCTTAGAGCCAGAGCGCTGCGCCATTTGTCTGATCAGAAGGAGGTACATCACAAGATCCTGTTCGGTACCGATTATCCTGTCCCCTTTCCTGTCCGATTCAATAGCTACGACATAGCAAAAACCACCAGAAAACGGATCGATCAGATTGAAAATCCTTTCGACCGATATATAGCTGCGATATTGGAGTACTTCCCGATGGATAATCCAATCTACCAAAACCACCAAAAAGTATTGATGTGTAGTGGACACTAGAAAATGCATGCAAAATCTGTGACTTTTTACAATACCGGATAATCAAATAATATGCAGCCAGAGACATGACTACAAGCCAATATACGCCAATGCCTCATTGGTTGAATTGAAATTTTCAATCTTCTGATCATGTTTTACTTTATTTCCTACCAGCACAAAGTTGTAGCCAAGTTCTTCACAGGCTTTTTTGTCCCAAGCCCCATCACCAAAATAGGTGTTGGATACAGCCGTGCTTGTATTTACTTCAGCTTCTGCGCGTTTCATGATTTCAGCCCGACTAAAGTGATCATCAGAAGACACGATAGGAATATCAGGAATACTGATACCTGCGGATTGTAATTTTAATATCGCACTCTCATACCAACCACCTGTTGCAATGGAGATAACGACATTATTCATCGCATTCAATTGCGCAATAAAGCGTGAAGCTCCCGGCACTTCTTGGGCAGGCGCTTCCTCAAGATGCTCTTCTATTTTTCGAATAAATGTTTTTTTTACTTTTTCGCGAATCTCATCTCTTTGATCATCCAGACCATTGGACTGAATGATTTCATTCAGTATTCCCTCATCTGTTACATGCGTATATTTTGACCACTCTTCATCAACCACAAGACCAAGCACTTCTTCAATCGCTCCTGTAAAACAAACAGCGTCAATTTTACAGGACTGAATGAGAGTTCCATCAATATCAAACATGACATGGTACAAAAGCGTATTCCTCTCCATTTTGTTGTGCGTTATATATTAACAATATCAGCAGAATAGTGTGGTTAATGTATGAGCAATTACCAGATCATCTTTATCCTATTGCATAACCACCTTTATTGTATGGGAGGCTATATGATTTATTTAGTGCTTCTGGCAACGCTTAACAACCACCAACTTGGTACAATTTCACCCCTCCTTTCGTCCAGCTTGAGGATTCAGATTGGATCAAACTACCCCTCTTTCGGCAAATGCAGCACATATGATTAAAAATCCAATTTGTCGCACATCCTGAATATACCTATCTTTTCAGCCATCCCACGTCCATACTGGATATGAGTTGCAGCACTCAATAATCCAGGATTTGCTGGAGCACCTGGGCAATCCACCTTCAGTTCCCCACCCATTGCTCAGTGGGCACCCCTTTAACTCTACTCGGAGTAGACACCATGTCCAAGTCACAACGATCCAACAGGGAAGTGAAAAAACAGGCCATCTTATCACCGAAGGAAAAGAAGGCAGCCAAGCGATTGAAAAAGCGTGAGGGGGATGCTGCTTCCTTTATAGTCAAGAATTCCTGAGTCCACCTCGATGACCAAAGATCTCAATATGAGACAACCTCATTTAATCATCAAGTTATAGAAATTTTGCAGGAATGAGTACTTTCTAGATCTGCCCCTATGTCGGTCTCATCAAATAATGTGATGAGCTATTTCCCGAGTTAAGTACTAAGGTATAGACAGCCATCACCACACTCCCTGACGTACACCGGCATTTCCAGATTCAGAACGGGGCGGAGTTTCCAGCTGCGCACAGTGCACAGCCTTAAGCGGCGGTGATGAGTCACTGGAGATTACCATGTTGACATCGACACATTCCTACATACCACCCGCCATCAAATTCGAATTTTTGAATTGGGTCGCTTCAGATCCACTACAGCGCGATCAGAGCCAGAGCAATCGGTTGCATGAACCGGCACATCTCATTAATACCATTGATCCTATGACCGGCGACGATATTGAAGATGTCACGAGTCATCCATCCTTGGAAGACGGCAATCTGACCATCTATTTCGAAACAGAGGTAACTCGCAAGGCATACAATGATATGCCGCTTAACCATCCTTATCTACGTTTACCGTTTCCAGCATCAGAAGATGATGACCGTGGCGGGTAATCTTTGAATGGAGTCGTGTTAGAAATAGTCATGAGATCGTGTCCACCAATATATTCTAGGCAATAGCTTACAAACCGATTAAATATGTAACCGGTGATCAGCGTATCCCTGGAATTCCTTTGCTGTAAAATAATTAAGCAAATGAACATCAGTAACTATTTGCGTACTTCAGACCGAATTGCCACCTTTGCTGATCAAAGCCGCAGCCTGAAACCCAAAAATACCGCCAAGGCAACTGTAGCTTCTACTGATAGTACTATTGTCGATATAGATATCGATGCTATGTATAACTTAACAAGTGGGTATCTCTTTAACAGCCGCAGGGTTTCCATGGCAGTCTGTTGAGTGAGCAGGAGATAAGAACCAGTTTAGTCACTGACGCATTCCCGTCTGGCGGTCCCCGTTGGCGGGAGGAGAAGAAAAATCAGGGCCAAGAGTGTTTCGATGATGAGATAGAAAAGAGTCACTTTAGCCGGCGTGCCATCGATAATCAGAGAATAGAGACGCCCCGTAACAACCAACACCAGGGTGAAACCTATCCCCATCACTAAAACGCGCGCCTGTGCCAAACGAAAACAGGCCATGCATGAGAGAAGACCCAATCCCGCCATCATACCGTGTAGGGCCCGACGCTGATTTGTCTGACTGATCGACTCGGTATCTGAGGTCACAAGCTCAAGGCTAAACATTTCAACAATGCCAGGTATCAGCAGACTCAAACCAAAGCATATTAATAGCAACGTAAGTATCCATTTGTGCAGTTTCCACATGGTTAATTCCTGTTGGGTAGGGATTGAGGTAGAGATATTCCACAATAGCCATCGGCCTTTGAATTCGGCTCCTACATGAATGTATTGACAAAGGATATTCAAAACATAGGACATTGTGTTTCAACTTTGTGTTCTTTGTTAAAATTACCATTTTCTAAACATGCCATTCCACAAGCACTCAACAGCTCATGACAAGTCTAACAATGTGAGTAGTCAGACTGGCAACTATGCCGGGTAATATTTTTTTTCGGGGAAGACAATGGAAACTATCTTGGCAGGAATTCTGATGCTTGCGCCGGCAATATTTATCTTTCTGCTGATCGCGGGTGGGATTATTATGGCGAGCATGTGGATCTATGTTCACCTACCGATTAATAAAACTTTAAAAAAATATAGGTATGACAGAAGAAGCGGTATTGATAGACGTCATACCGTTTTCTAGTGGGATCAGATTGACATTTTCAGATATATTTTCTTAGGATGCCCCATTTTTACTGTCCATACCCACCGCTCTAGATTCGCTTCAATTCCGTCTTTGAATCGCTCTGAGCCTAAAGCCAGTCTGCGAATTCCAGACCGAATTGCCTCCCCTGCTGATTAAGACTACAACCCGAAACCGGTCAGTGCCGAAATGGTGGCTTAAAACAAGCCGTAACTGCTGGGTGAAACTGTGATGATGACATTACCCCATGATAGTCACATTTTCTTCTTGGGGTTAGATACCTATACTCGACACAGGTGTTTTCGGCACCAACGACAAATCACAAACAAAACCACCGACGGAGGGATCTCAGCCATGGCAACATCACTCATCGCTATCGCCGTTATTATTACAATCCCTTTACTCTACCTAGCAACCTTGGACGGTAGATTCACGGTCAGGCGATCACTGGAAATCTGCACCAACCGAAAAAAAGTGTTCGACAAAGTAAGCGATTTCAGAAGCTGGCCCGACTGGAGTCCGTGGCTTATGCACGATCCCGACGCCACACTCGTCTACTCCGACACACCGGACCAGGAAGGCGGCTGGTATACCTGGGATGGCAGGATCGTCGGTGCGGGCAAACTGATGCACCAGAAGTTTATCGGCGAAGAGAGGATCGAACAGCAGATCGAATTCAAGCGCCCGTTCAAGTCTGTGAGCAAAGTATGGTGGGAATTCGAACCTAAGGATGACAGCACAACCCTGGTGCACTGGAACATGGCCGGGAAAATGCCGTTTTTGTCCCGATTCATGGCCAAAAAAATGCCGGTCTATATAAGCAAGGATTACGACACCGGTCTCTACATGCTGCGCGGTGAACTGGAAGCTGATGCCGAAATCCCACGAATCTCATTTGGCGGGCCGGCTGAATTGCCGGACCAAACCGCCCTTTCGATCCACTTCGAAGGCCATCTTGAAGCGATGAAAAAGGTCATGATGGAGGGTTTCCCAAAACTGGGCAGATACATCGATGAGAATAATCTGTCCGCCACAGGATTTCCATTCACCATCTACCACAAGGTCGATCTGAACAGTATGCATTTCAACTGCGACCTGGCGATGCCGGTACCCGTGGAAACCACATCCACGGAATTCGACGTGAGATCCTATTCGGGCGGCCGCTATTACAAAACAACCTTGAGAGGCAGCTACGAATTCCTGGAACTGGCCTGGTACCAGGCTTATAGCCATTTGCAAATGCAAAAAATCAAACCCCAGCAGAAGCGCGCTCCATTGGAAATGTATGAAAACGATCCCGCCACGGTGAACCATACCAACGAGATCTCCACGTCGATCTACATACCTATTCAATAGATTGATCAACGAGAGCGGAAGTGGGTAAGGATGAGTCTCCATAAGCCAGAAGGGTTCATAGTTCCGAATCTACGACTGAGGACAACTAAGCTGGTGGTTTTGCACCGAATTAGCGTTTTATAGCGTTACACGAAATTTATACGAATGACATTTTGAAGGGTAAGCCGGGAAAGGCAAACAGTTGATCAAATGGTGGCCAGGGACAGAACCGAACTGCCGACACGGGGATTTTCTGAGCCTATAAAATCTAGTAAATAGTGACTGTCCTTGTTTGCTTTTTGCATTTATGGTTTGAAACATAACGTTTGAAATAAGACGACGCGCTTTTTGCGGTCGTGCTTAATTGACTTGTTATGCGCATTTCGCAGTAAAATATATTAGCTAGGATTCAAACTCTCAAGTTTATTGTTGTTCTAAACTACTAGTCCAAATATCTCGATGCATCTTCCAGGAATTACCCATTTTCTTCCATATTACAATGCCTTTGCCCGCATCAATCACTTGCTTATCAGAATCACTGAGTGTGTAGTTACTCATCTCAATGGCTGTATCATCATGCTGTTCTACCTCTAGAATATCAATTTTTATGTGTTTTATACCCATATCTATAGCCGATTGCCAAAATTCCTTAATATCTTGTTTGCCTTTGACAAAATCGAATCCTGTAGGTAGTAACATACCATTATCGGTATAACACTCCGCTATCTTAGTTACATCACCAATTGAGAAAGTTGACTCAAAGTTATCTGTAAGCGCTCGGATAGTAGAGTGAATATCTGATGCTTGTGTTGCCATTATATCGATCCCCTTTGCTTGTAATTACGTGTATGTGTTTTGTGAGTATTTGTCTTCTTACGCATAACGACCAAGCTCAAAGGAGAGCGAACACAGTGAGCGGTCAACTGGAATAGCTTGTTATGTGATTTAACCATCGCCCCCACCGTCGCCACCACCTCCATCAGAGCCATCAAATAATGAAAGATCACCATCACTTCCGGCATCTGGGCTTGTACCACCCACGCTACCTGCAAATGCACTTAATGTAATTATTCTGAATAGTGCTGATGGTATGCCTTGGAGCACAGAATGCACTCCAGTTTCTTCTTTTTGTTTTGTTGTTTGTTCTTTTTCAGACAGGGCAAAGAAAATAATGAACGATGATCCAAGTATTGGGATAAACCAAGCAATTATAATTTGTATGATCTTCTGTTTCATTTCATAGCTATCAGAGACTACTACATGATACGTAGCCACAATGGCCAAGTAGAATGCAATACAGAATATTAGCAATGAAAAAGTGAAGTACATTATTCCCTTTCTTTATTCACATAACAGTTACGTTAACGAGACCCCCTGTCTCGTTACTCTTTTTTAGCGTTTTGTTTTGCATTCTCTATTTTCTCGTAGTACGGCTGTATCCAGTCTTTTTGGCTATATCCGGATTTCGCAACGACATAATATTCAATTATGTGCAGCATAGTATAGCCTTGTAGGCATTTACAGTGTACGAAATTT